>NZ_JAABLX010000013.1:0-98908 GCF_009915245.1 Proteus sp. G2669
TTAGGTAAGGAGGTGATCCAACCGCAGGTTCCCCTACGGTTACCTTGTTACGACTTCACCCCAGTCATGAATCACAAAGTGGTAAGCGCCCTCCCGAAGGTTAAGCTACCTACTTCTTTTGCAACCCACTCCCATGGTGTGACGGGCGGTGTGTACAAGGCCCGGGAACGTATTCACCGTAGCATTCTGATCTACGATTACTAGCGATTCCGACTTCATGGAGTCGAGTTGCAGACTCCAATCCGGACTACGACAGACTTTATGAGTTCCGCTTGCTCTCGCGAGGTCGCTTCTCTTTGTATCTGCCATTGTAGCACGTGTGTAGCCCTACTCGTAAGGGCCATGATGACTTGACGTCATCCCCACCTTCCTCCGGTTTATCACCGGCAGTCTCCTTTGAGTTCCCGCCATCACGCGCTGGCAACAAAGGATAAGGGTTGCGCTCGTTGCGGGACTTAACCCAACATTTCACAACACGAGCTGACGACAGCCATGCAGCACCTGTCTCAGAGTTCCCGAAGGCACTCCTCTATCTCTAAAGGATTCTCTGGATGTCAAGAGTAGGTAAGGTTCTTCGCGTTGCATCGAATTAAACCACATGCTCCACCGCTTGTGCGGGCCCCCGTCAATTCATTTGAGTTTTAACCTTGCGGCCGTACTCCCCAGGCGGTCGATTTAACGCGTTAGCTCCAGAAGCCACGGTTCAAGACCACAACCTCTAAATCGACATCGTTTACAGCGTGGACTACCAGGGTATCTAATCCTGTTTGCTCCCCACGCTTTCGCACCTGAGCGTCAGTCTTTGTCCAGGGGGCCGCCTTCGCCACCGGTATTCCTCCACATCTCTACGCATTTCACCGCTACACATGGAATTCTACCCCCCTCTACAAGACTCTAGCCAACCAGTTTCAGATGCAATTCCCAAGTTAAGCTCGGGGCTTTCACATCTGACTTAATTGACCGCCTGCGTGCGCTTTACGCCCAGTAATTCCGATTAACGCTTGCACCCTCCGTATTACCGCGGCTGCTGGCACGGAGTTAGCCGGTGCTTCTTCTGCGGGTAACGTCAATTGATAAAGGTATTAACTTTATCACCTTCCTCCCCGCTGAAAGTACTTTACAACCCTAAGGCCTTCTTCATACACGCGGCATGGCTGCATCAGGCTTGCGCCCATTGTGCAATATTCCCCACTGCTGCCTCCCGTAGGAGTCTGGGCCGTGTCTCAGTCCCAGTGTGGCTGATCATCCTCTCAGACCAGCTAGAGATCGTCGCCTAGGTGAGCCATTACCTCACCTACTAGCTAATCCCATATGGGTTCATCCGATAGCGCAAGGTCCGAAGAGCCCCTGCTTTGGTCCGTAGACGTCATGCGGTATTAGCCACCGTTTCCAGTAGTTATCCCCCTCTATCGGGCAGATCCCCATACATTACTCACCCGTCCGCCGCTCGTCAGCAAGAAAGCAAGCTTTCTCCTGTTACCGCTCGACTTGCATGTGTTAGGCCTGCCGCCAGCGTTCAATCTGAGCCATGATCAAACTCTTCAATTAAAAGTGTTTGATGCTCAAAGAAATCGAAAACTTAGCTATTCATAAATGAATTTACTTTTGTTGTTCACTCTTCAAGACTTGATACATCTAATATTTTAGAAGATATCGTCTCTGCGAGTGCCCACACAGATTGTCTGATAATTTGTTAAAGAGCAGTGCAACATTTGCTGCCGTTTCCGGTCTTCTGCGTTGTTGCGAGGAGGTGCATTCTACATCTTCCTCATTCAGTGTCAAGCGTTTATTTTCAAGGCTTTTCACTTTTTTTCTTTGTTCTCTCAGTCAGTTCGCTTAGCGCCCTGTTCCGTGACAACGAGGACGCATTATAGGGAGTTTTCTGAGGCTGGCAATAGTTTTTTTAAAAAAAATGATCGTTTGTTGGTAAATTAAACGAAGTGCTTATTTTTTGTGGCTTTTTAGCCATTTTGGCAAGTCTGCAAGGCTATCAAGAACAAAATCTGCACACTCTTGTGCTTCTTCTGTTATCTCTTTTCCTGTACGAACTAGAATTTTATGACCAACACCTGCATTTTTTGCTGCCAACATATCTTCTTTTTTATCACCGACCATATAAGAAGAAGCCATATCGATATTTAATTGCGCTTTAGCATCCATAAACATACCAGATGCAGGTTTACGGCAATCACATGCTTTCTTATATTCTTCTACACTTGCATCAGGATGATGAGGGCAATAATAGATACCGTCTAAATCAACGCCTCTATCCGCTAAAGACCAATCCATCCACTCTGTTAAGTGTAAAAATTGATCTTCACTATAATAGCCTCGACCAATACCTGATTGATTGGTGACTAATACTAAGGCATAACCCATAGCTTTTAATTCAGCCATTGCCTCAATAACACCATCGATAAATTCAAAGTTATCAATTTCAGATACATAACCATGGTCTATATTAATAGTTCCATCGCGATCTAAGAAAATCGCTGAAATCCCCTTACTCACAGCACATTACTCCATTTAGATATTTTTATTAGTATCGCATGTTTTTTCTTATATAGAGAATGATATCCATGGCTTTCTTTCTTTATTAGTCTTCTACTCTTTTTTATTGACTTGGCCGTCTAGACGCCTTAACATCTATTTTAACTCGGGCAGAATAGTCTTTATGTCCCATATCTACTTATATAAAGAAAAACATGATTAAACTGACGAATATAAACAAAGTATTTAAGCAGGGAGAGCGTTCTATACAGGCGCTATCAAATATAAACCTGCATGTGCCACAAGGGCAGATTTTTGGTGTTATCGGATCGTCAGGAGCGGGTAAAAGTACACTTATACGTTGCGTAAATATGTTAGAGAAACCAACTTCAGGTGAAGTATTGGTTGATGGACGAGATCTCACAAAATTATCAAATAAAGAATTAACAAAAGCACGCCGCGGTATTGGCATGATTTTCCAGCATTTCAACTTACTGTCCTCTCGTACCGTATTTGATAATGTCGCATTGCCATTAGAACTTGATAATACGCCACGAGCTGAAATCAATAAGCGTGTTAATGAATTACTAGAATTAGTTGGTTTATCTGATAAGAAAGAGTATTACCCAGCTAACTTATCTGGTGGACAAAAACAACGTGTTGCAATAGCACGCGCATTGGCAAACTCACCTAATGTTTTATTGTGTGATGAAGCCACTAGCGCACTAGATCCGGCAACAACACGTTCTATTTTAGAATTATTGAAAGATATTAATCGTCGCTTAGGCCTCACTATTTTATTAATTACTCATGAAATGGACGTTGTAAAACGTATTTGTGACCAAGTTGCGGTTATTAGTGGTGGCGAATTAGTTGAAAGTGATGCCGTCAGTGAGGTTTTCTCACACCCTAAAACGCCTGTTTCACAAGCTTTTATTCAATCAACACTACAATTAGATATTCCTGAAGACTATAAAGAACGCTTGAAGCCAGAGTGGGAGGAAGGTTTATTCCCATTATTGAAACTTGAATTTAACGGTCAATCTGTAGATGCACCATTGATGTCTATCGTTGCACGTCGTTTTGACGCTGATATTAATATTTTAAGTTCTCAAATGGACTATGCCGGTGGTGTGAAATTTGGTGTGATGTTAGCAGAACTACACGGTAAGAATGGTAACACGGAAAAGTCGATTGCGTTTTTAGAAGAGCATCATGTGAAAATAGAGGTTCTCGGTTATGTCTGAAGGAATGATTTATTTATTAATTAGTGGGATCTGGGAAACCTTAGTCATGACCTTTGTTTCAGGCTTCTTTGGTTTTGTTATCGGATTACCTTTGGGGGTTTTACTCTATGTTACGCGTCCTGAACAAATCATGGCAAACCCACCTGCCTACCGGATTATTTCAGCACTCGTCAATATTTTTAGGGCAATCCCTTTTATTATCTTATTAGTATGGATGATCCCTTTTACACGTATGGTCGTGGGGACGTCAATTGGCTTGCAAGCAGCCATAGTGCCATTAACTGTTGGCGCAGCACCATTTATTGCACGTATGGTAGAAAATACACTATTAGAAATCCCTCAAGGATTAATTGAAGCATCCCGATCTATGGGTGCAACGCCAATGCAAATTATTAAGAAGATTTTATTACCCGAATCTTTACCTGGCTTGATTAATGCAGCAACCATTACTTTAATTACATTAGTGGGTTACTCCGCAATGGGAGGTGCTGTTGGTGCCGGTGGTTTAGGTCAAATTGGCTACCAATATGGTTACGTTGGCTATAACGCTACAGTAATGAATACAGTCATTGTTCTACTCGTTATTCTTGTTTTTATCATTCAGTTTTTCGGCGATCGCTTAGTGAAGCTGACAACACATAAATAAATAGATTGAAGGTTTCTATTATTAATAACGAAACCTTTTAATTAACAGATCAATAAGGGTAAATGTATGTCATTGAAATTTAAATCGCTCGCAGTTGTAAGTGCTTTAGTTGGTGCATTGGCATTAGCTGGTTGTGGTGAAAAAGAAAAAGATCCAAACCATATTCGTGTCGGCGTTATTTCAGGCTCAGAACAACAAGTCGCTGAAGTAGCGAAACAAGTTGCTAAAGATAAATATGGTCTTGATGTAGAACTCGTTACTTTCAATGACTTCGTCATGCCTAATGAATCATTAAGTCGCGGTGATATCGACATTAATGCATTCCAACATAAACCTTATTTAGACCAACAAATTAAAGATCGTAATTACAAAATAACAGCTGTAGGAAATACATTTATTTACCCTATCGCGGGTTATTCTAAAAAGATCACTGATTTAGCCGATTTACCTGATGAAGCACAAGTGGCTATTCCTAATGATCCAACAAACTTAGGTCGCTCACTGCTGTTATTAGAAAAAGTTGGGTTAATTAAATTAAAAGATGGTGTAGGTCTGTTACCTACCAAGCTTGATATTATTGAAAACCCTAAAAAATTACAATTAGTTGAATTAGAAGCACCACAATTACCTCGCTCATTAGATGATCAAAAAATCTACTTAGCGGTAATTAACACTACTTATGCAAGCCAAGTCAATTTAACACCAGCAAAAGACGGTATTTTTGTTGAAGATAAAGACTCACCATACGTAAATATCATTGTTGCTCGTGAAGACAATAAAGACAGCGAGAATGTGAAGAAATTTATTCAAGCCTATCAAACTGATGAAGTGGATAGTGCTGCCAATAAAATTTTTAACGGTGGTGCAGTAAAAGGCTGGTAATACGTCAATATTTAACTTAATTATAAAAAAGGCGGACATTTGTTCGCCTTTCTCTTTTTTACTTGGCTAATTTGCATTAAATTATAGCCGTTTAATTTTTGTATAGACAATAATAAAGAGGATATAACCCATGCACATGCGCTTGCTACTTATTGGCATCATGGCGCTGTTTATGACAGGTTGTTCAATGCAGAATTCATCTGATGTTGATCAGTCTAAATTTACGGATATGCGTTTAAATAAACCAGGACAACCCCAAAAACCAAGATCACAAACATTACCTTCAGTGCGTATTGTTGAAAAAACAGAAGACCTTTTAGGTGCTCCGTTTAAAGATCTCGGTATTGTTGCCGGTGAATCTTGCCGTCAAACATTACAAGATCCACCAGCAAGTTTACCTATTGCTAAAAAAAGAATGGCGACCAAAGCAGCTTACAAAAATGCCAATGCTGTTTTATTGCATGAATGCCAAATTGTCACTGGTTTAGGTTGCTACCAATCTGCCATTTGTGAAGGCACCGCATTACTCATTACAAAATGAATACCTACCAAATGAATCCTATAGGGCATATATCAAGTCCTTATAAAGAAAAATTTGCCGTTCCACGCCAACCTGGGTTAATCCAGGATGGCGGCGGCCAACTTATTCTACATGCACCTTATAATCACCCAGATGCAGTTCGAGGCTTAGAACAATTTAGTCATCTTTGGCTGATTTTTGTTTTTCATCAAACAGCACAACAGGGTTGGCACCCTTTAGTTCGCCCCCCAAGGCTTGGTGGGAATGCCAAAATAGGTATTTTTGCAACCCGCTCAACTTTTCGTCCCAATCCCATCGGCATGTCTTTAGTCGAATTAAAAAAAGTAAACACACAGAACCAGTCTGTTATTTTAGACTTAGGCAGCCTTGATTTAGTTGATGGAACTCCTGTTCTTGATATTAAGCCTTATTTACCCTTTGCAGAGTCTCGACCAAATGCGATTGCTGGTTTTGCACAAGAAGCACCAGATAATGAAATGCCGGTCTTCTTTTCACAACTCGCTTTAGAACAACTGCAACATTATGCGAACGAATATCCTCATCTTTCGCGTTTTATTACTCAAGTATTACAACAAGATCCTCGCCCTGCTTATAAAAAAAATGAGCTAAGTGATAGGATCTATGCGGTGCATTTGCTTGAATTTAATGTTCGCTGGCAAGTGAATGGGCAACAGACACTTGTTCTTGATATTGAACCGCGGTAACTTGCTACTATCTTCATTGATATTGCTATCATGAATTATCCAATCTGAACGTCATTCTCGTTGTCTTTAAACAAATCAGATTGAAAAAAATGCTTTGCCCCTTTTGGCAGACCTAAGTCACTGGTAGACTAAAGTCTTTCTCTAATTATATTGATGTAGACTGGCGTGACAGTCAGCCTAAGTATTTTTGTTCTAATGGAACCTAATAATGCGTACTAGCCACTATTTGCTCTCTACTTTAAAAGAGACACCTGCTGATGCAGAAATTGTCAGCCATCAACTTATGCTTCGCGCAGGCATGATCCGTAAACTCGCTTCTGGTCTTTATGATTGGATGCCGACAGGGGTTCGTGTTCTGAGAAAAATTGAAAAAATTGTTCGTGAAGAGATGGACAATGCAGGATCACTTGAAATTTCAATGCCCGTTGTTCAACCCGCTGATTTATGGTTAGAAAGTGGTCGCTGGGAGCAATATGGCCCTGAATTACTGCGTTTTGCAGACAGAGGCGAGCGCCCATTTGTTTTAGGCCCAACCCACGAAGAAGTTGTTACTGATATTGTTCGTAATGAAATTACCTCTTATAAACAACTTCCACTGAACTTATATCAAATTCAAACTAAATTCCGCGACGAAGTACGCCCTCGTTTTGGTGTTATGCGCTCTCGTGAATTTATCATGAAAGATGCTTACTCTTTCCATATCTCTCAAGAGTCTTTACAAGAGACTTACGACAGAATGTACGAAGCTTACAGCAAAATTTTCTCTCGTATTGGTTTAGATTTTCGTCCAGTGCTTGCAGATACAGGCTCTATTGGTGGTAATGCCTCTCATGAGTTCCAAGTTTTAGCGGACAGCGGTGAAGATGATATCGTCTTCTCTACTGGCTCTGACTATGCAGCTAATATCGAATTAGCAGAAGCAGTAATGCCTGCAACTCCAAGAGCTACCGCGACTGAAGAATTACGTTTAGTAGATACACCAAACGCTAAAACAATTGCTGAATTAGTTGAACAATTCAATTTACCAATTGAAAAAACAGTTAAAACACTGATTGTTCATGGTACGAAAGAAAGTGGTCACCCATTAGTTGCATTATTAGTTCGTGGCGACCACGAGCTTAATGAAGTTAAAGCAGAAAAATGCGCTATCGTTGCGGCACCTTTAACTTTCGCGACTGAAGCTGAAATTCGCCAAGCTGTAAATGCAGGTCCAGGTTCATTAGGCCCAGTTAATCTGCCACTACCAGTTATTATGGATCGTTCTGTCTCTGTAATGAGTGATTTTGGTGCTGGTGCAAACGTTGATGGTAAACACTATTTTGGTATCAACTGGGAGCGTGACCTGCCTGTTGCTGAAATTGCTGATATCCGTAATGTTGTTGAAGGTGATCCAAGCCCAGACGGTAAAGGAACATTACTGATCAAACGTGGTATTGAAGTTGGTCATATTTTCCAACTTGGCACAAAATACTCAGAAGCATTAAAAGCAACGGTACAAAACGAAGAAGGTCATAACCAAATCGTGACTATGGGTTGTTATGGTATCGGTGTAACTCGTATTGTTGCTGCCGCTATTGAACAAAACCATGATGCTCGCGGTATTATTTGGCCTGATGCGATTGCACCATTCCAAGTCGCTATTTTACCAATGAATATGCATCGTTCTTATCGCGTTAAAGAAGTTGCTGACAGACTTTATGACGAATTACGTGCTCAAGGTGTTGATGTTCTGTTTGATGACCGTAAAGAGCGTCCGGGTGTGATGTTTGCTGATATGGAACTTATTGGTATTCCACACACTATCGTGATTGGTGATCGTAATCTAGACAACAATCAAATCGAATATAAAGCGCGTCGTAGTGATGATAAATCACTAGTCAATGTTGACGATGTTGTTGCCTTTATTAAAGAGCAACTCGCTTAATTATTAGGCTCCTTATCTTTAAGGGGCTTGATTGATAAATAACAAGCGTGTCCTCTCAGACACGCTTGTAACTATAATCAGAATAATATATCAATCGCCGATTACATCTTTTTTATACGTTTCCTTCCAGCTCTAACTTCCCGAACAAAGTCATATACCGCTGATAAACACTCATTTCAACATATTGAGGTTCTTTGACCCAAATCATTATAATAGCGTAGTTAGCTGTTTTTATCAGAATGATCTAGTAATAAATAGAAATTAAAACGAGTATGTTATTTATTATTTCGTTATATAAATGGCGATTTTAACTCACTATTTTTCTATTATTTTAAATTTACATAGGAAATATTATGAAAAGACTTGGAGCAATAGTTGGTATTCTTTTTATATTATCGGGATGTGGAACAATAAATAGAGCAAAGAGTAGTAATGATTATTACCGAGGTACTGATACTGATGTTGAAGTTATTAATGAACCTTATATTTGGTTAGTTACTCTGGGAATATACCCTATATTCTCAATTATCAGTTTACCTATTGATGTTGTCCTTGATACCGCCCTTCTTCCCGTTGATCATGTGATAAAAACCCAGAAAGAAAAGGCGCACACCGAAGAGCGCAATAGACATAAACAAGAAACTGAAAGTATCTCAGATGATCAGCAACATTTAACGTTAACGCCTTCCACTCCCCCCTCTCCAGTTTCTCCTACTCATGAGCGCTGGCTAGAGAACAATACAAAATAAGTTATTATTGTAATATCTTTAAAAATAATAGGTTATTTAAAATACATTACGAAAAGGAAATTATTTAGATAATGCAGTAATAGGAAATTTCTTTGATATATTAAAAATAAAATTTTTTATACAAAGTAATTTAAAGAGATAGATGAGTTAGAAAAATACTTTATGAATATATCAAGCACAATAATACTGTACAGATAAACTTAAAATGAAAAGACTGAGTTCAGCTCAATACCGAACTCTGTCTTTACTCAACTCATTTTAACTGTCTAATAAACGCAAGGCTATTCAATAAGCGATTTTTTTATTAAAACAAAACCGCTAAAACTTAACTTCTACCACCACGATGGTTTCCGCAAGAGCCATGGCGATTAAAACGAGGTTTTTCATCAGTAACCACTAAAGCTCGATCATATTTACCATCTTCCATTGAAGGACGAATGCTGTAATAACCATTAACTTCGAGGTAAACAGGTGTTCCACCATCAACACCGGTTGAGAAATAGCCTTTTTCTAATTCAATACCATTTGCTGCGTAAACACGTCCTGATTGGCAATCTTTAAATGTTCCAGCATCAGCAAAATAGGTAAACTCGCCAGCAAGCTGTTTAGGCTGAACCTTAGCTAAAGTATAATTTAGTTCTGAATTAATGACGTTGCCATCAATATCAAGCATGACTAATTTATCTTCACGAGGTAAATAATAGCTCTTTTCACCGTAACTATTAGTCAACGTCAGCTTATCTTTACCTAATACCCATGTTCCTGATTCAAAGAAACTACGTTTATCATCAGGTGAACCTTGGTAGCTTTGCTCCATGACATAAGAGCCATCTTGATTAACAAGAATTGTGGTGTCGATACCAGAACAATCGGCACACGGCAGAATACTGTTGTAAGTTTGGTCTACAATTTTTCCATCAAGTGATAAGCCAATATTATTTTGGCAACCTGATAGTACAAATAACCCAGCAGCAACGGCTGCAAATAAAAATTTTTTCCCCATCATCGACTCCCTACATTCTGGGTACTTTTTAATAAATCATTCTCAATATGATTCTAACATTTTTTAAAATAAAAGGGGGTAATAAAATACGCTTTAAGATAAATGCACCTATAATTGTCAGTTATTTCTCAAATCACTTCGAATAAAGAACTATTTCAGAAAATTATTATAATAACTATTGTGCTCACATCGAATAACAGCATAATGATTTTATTCTGAATTATTCACTGGCGGCTACACCGCCACGAAAGAGTGGTGAGGGAATATGTCAACAAATACAGAATATCAACCAATTAACTGTGATGATTACGAGTATCTGGAGTTAGCATGCCAACGTGGTTTAGCACTCCATATTGAATTACATGATGGTAAGCTTATTGAAGGCATTGCTGATGATCTTTTCTTAAGCAAAAAGGTTGAATACCTAAAAATTAAGACGTCTGAAGGCTCTAAAGATTTACGACTGGATATCATTGCCAGTTTTTCTAATCCCGAACTTGGGACTATTGTTATAAAATCGGAATAACCGAATAAGGAACAGCCGCCAACCGGCGGTTGTTCGTTAATGAGCCTCTCGCCACTCAATAGTAATCGCATATTCTGATGTTGCTTTTCCCTCAAAAGTCACAAATGTATTAAGAGCAGCAATTAACGTGTCATTATAATAAATCAAAGGAATTCGTGTCCTACGCCAAGGTGCAACGTCAAGCTCTTGCCAAATCTTTTTACTATGCCGAGCATGTTCTCGTCCAACAATACGCAAAGATGTTTGTGTCAAACCAAAACGAACGGTAACTTTTTCATCCTTTGAAGGCGCTCTAACGGTATTTTTGCCTGTTGCAGTTGTTAGTGATAAAACCCCTAATCCACTAGGTAAAGACAGTGATTGAGTAAGTGACCATTCAATAATTTTATTAACAGGATCATCAATTATTGGTACAAGATAAAGGCGTTGTTTATAACGTCTCACTTCATCTTGATAAAATTGTAACTTAGGCTCTGCATCGGCTTTGGCTAAAGCAACTTCCTGCCATAATCGTAAAATTTGTTGTCTAGAAGGCATAGTTTTATTATGTTGAGCAAACCAACGCCTTAATAACGCATTACGCTTTATCACACTACAAAGAGCAAGTTGCTTGATGTCTAAACTGTACTCGCTATCCATTAAAGCATTAAGTTCTGGCTCCAAAAGCTCATCCAATAGGGCTTCTTGCTCACCACACAGTGCCGCACTGCGAGTCACCGATTGCGAAAAATGGGGCCATCGCTGCGTTAATAATGGCATAACTCGTAAACGTAAAAAATTACGATCATAACGGTCATCTTGATTACTATCGTCTTCTATCCAATCTAGTCCTTGTTCAGTAGCATAAGATTCGATTTGCTCACGCGTAATATTGAGTAATGGTCGAAGTAAATAGCTATTTTCAAATACCATTTTTGCTGGCATTGAAGAAAGCCCTGATGGGCCACTACCTCGCTTTAAAGCCAGTAAAAAAGTTTCGGCTTGATCATCTTGATGTTGAGCAGTCACTAACACTTGTTGTGGCTGTAAATATCGACGGAAGGCTTGGTAACGCGCCTCTCTTGCACCATTTTCAAGACCGCCTTCTTTAGGATCTACATTTACTTTTTCACTGATAAAATCGACACTCCATTGCTGACAACATTGTTCACAATGAGCAAGCCAGTCATCTGCTTTGATGTTTAATCCATGATGAATATAGATAGCGGTTAATTCTAAAGGTAATTGGAATTCATCACGTAAACGTACAAGCCCTTGCAATAAAACGGTGGAATCTACTCCGCCACTAAAGCCCACCAAAATTTTAATGTGAGGATCAATGCGCAGTTTGATTTCTTTAAGAAGTGAGTCATATTCCTGTTTCATCGCTTTATCATTTATCAGTGAATTCAGGTGATTATGTTAAGCTTTTCTCGCTGGTTTTGCACGAATACAAAGTAATCCTATAAATAAAACAAGGTGTAGCTCTATTACACAAACAACAAGAAAAATTAGAAATAAGATAAATACGAGGTTATAAAGAAATTAAAGAAGTAAAAAGCAGAATAATCGTTATTCTGCTTTTTATTAAAAATACCATTAAGCAGTAAAACCGCCATCAACCAAATAAGATGCCCCAGTCACAAATGAAGCCGCATCGCTGGCCAAAAATGCGACAACATTAGCCACTTCCTCTGGTGTACCGAGACGTCCAATAGGATGCAATGCCGCTAACTTTTGTTTATCTAATTCGCGACCATCCAGCAAAGGTGTATCAATATAACCTGGGCAAACCGCATTAATACGAATACCTTTGTTTGCGTAATCAATAGCAAGTGTTTGTGTCAGTAATTTAACCCCACCTTTTGATGCACAATAGGCAGGAAATTCATGTTGCCCAACAAAAGAACAAATTGAACTACAATTAACAATTGCACCTGATATTTTGTTTTTTAGCCAATATTGAATTGCTGCTCGATTAATCAAAAAGAGTCCATTTAGATTAACATCTAAAACACCCTTCCACTTTTCATACTCTAATTTATCAGCAATGTTATCTGTTAAAACCCCCGCATTAGCAAACACAAAATCTATTCGCCCATACTTATTTACAACATAATCAACAAGTTGTTCATTTTCTTTCTCGCTCGTCACATCCATTTGCACGAATTCACCGACAAATCCTTTCACTTTTAGATATTTTTCTGCTTTTTGTCCTCGTGCTAAATTACTACCTGTAATAACCACAGATGCACCCAAGGATAAAAATTTTTCCGCAGAGGCTAAACCAATACCGCTATTACCACCTGTAATAATTCCCACTTTGCCACTAAACGATATCATCACTTTATCCTCATTAAAGATTTAATGCCCTATAAAATGATAGATATGACTTATTATTCTTTTAGTAAAAAAGTGAATTAATATTAGTTTTGAGATCGAGTTAACACATTGATATATAATATATTATAGTTAATATCACAAATTCTAATTGTTTCGATAGAGATAGTTTAAAATGGACCAATAAAAAAGCCCCATGTAATCAACATGAGGCTTATTAGAATTTATTCAAATATCACGAGATCAGCAATAACCGTATTCCATTAAACGTTGGTAACGGCGATTAGTCAGCTCTTCTGAATCAAATGCATCTAATTCTTTTAAATCAGATTGGATTTGTGCTTTTAATGAAGCTGCTATTTCGTCATAGTGACGATGAGCGCCACCTAAAGGCTCAGAAATAACGTTATCGATCAGCTTAAGCTCTTTTAAGCGGTTTGCAGTAATTCCCATTGCCTCTGCCGCTAATGGTGCTTTGTCTGCACTTTTCCAAAGGATAGAAGCACAACCTTCTGGTGAAATAACAGAATAGGTGCTGTATTGCAACATATTCACTTTGTCACCCACACCAATAGCTAATGCACCACCAGAACCACCTTCACCAATGACAGTGCTGATGATTGGCACGCCAAAACGTGACATTTCACGTAAGTTACGTGCGATCGCTTCTGATTGACCACGTTCTTCTGCACCAACGCCTGGATAAGCACCTGGAGTATCGATAAAGGTGATAATAGGAAGATTAAAACGTTGTGCCATTTCCATTAAACGAAGCGCTTTGCGATAACCCTCCGGTGCTGGCATACCGAAGTTACGGCGGATTTTCTCTTTTGTTTCACGCCCTTTTTGATGACCAATAACCATAACAGGACGGCCATCTAAACGCGCAATACCACCCACAATCGCTTTATCATCAGCATAAGCACGATCGCCTGCTAATTCTTGGAAATCAGTAAAGATACGATGAATATAATCCAGTGTGTAAGGTCTTAATGGATGACGTGCAAGTTGTGCAACTTGCCATGCACCAAGATCAGAAAAAATCTTACGCGTTAGCTCTAGGCTTTTTTCTCTTAAGCGTGAAACTTCTTCATCGATATTAATATCAATTTTTTCATCATGTTGGCTAACTGCGGTTAGCGAATCAATTTTCGCTTCTAACTCGGCAATTGGCTGTTCAAAATCCAGAAAATTAAGACTCATAACATTCCTATTTTAGTCAAATTCTAATTCTACCTGCTCATTACCCAGCAGAGTTCGCAGATCTGTTAAAAGCATATCAGTTGGCGTTACACGCCAAGACGCACCAAATCGTAAACGTGCGCAGGCATCATGCTTTTCAAAATAAAGATGAACCGGTATCGTGCCTGAACGATAAGGTTCTAAAACGCCGCGAAGACGATTTAATAATTGCTCATTAATTTGCCTGTCTGATAATGAGATAGCAAGTCCTCGTGCATATTTTTCACGGGCTTCGTTGATATCCATAAGTTCGCGGACTGTCATTTTAAGCCCACCATTGAAATCATCAAAGCTGACCTGCCCAGTAGCAATTAAAATCTTGTCTTGTTCTAATAAATGTTGGTATTTGTCCAATGCATCAGAAAATAACATAATTTCTAAGCGACCTGAACGATCATCTAAGGTACATATGCCAATTCGATTTCCTCGTTTTGTCGTAAATACTTTAGAAGCGAGCACTAAGCCCGCGACTTTCACCATTTGACCGCGTGGCGTTGGTACTAAATCTTTTAGACGCGTTCCTGCTGCATATCGTTCAATTTCTTTTAAATAACGTGTGATCGGATGACCTGTTAAATATAAACCTAATGTCTCTCGCTCACCTTCTAAAACAACTTGTTCTGGCCATTTAGGTATATTGGCATAAGAACGCTCAACTTGTTCAGGAGCTTCTGCTAACACGCCAAACATATCTGATTGCCCTATTGCTTCAGCTTTGGCATGTTGATCAGCAGCTTTTAATGCATCTTCTAATGAAGACATCAATGCGGCACGATGAGGCCCTAGCTTATCGAATGCGCCTGACATTATCAGTTTTTCCATCACTCGGCGATTCAATTTTTTCGTTTCTGTTCTAGCACAGAGATCAAAAATATCTTTAAAGTGGCCGCCTTGCTGACGCGCTTCTACGATTGCCTCAATTGGACCTTCACCCACTCCTTTAATCGCACCAATACCGTAAACGATTTCACCTTCATCATTTACGTGAAAATGATATAAACCACTATTAATATCAGGAGGAAGAACTTTTAATCCCATTCTCCAACATTCATCAACTAATCCCACCACTTTTTCTGTGTTGTCCATATCAGCCGTCATTACAGCAGCCATAAATTCAGCAGGATAGTGGGCTTTTAGCCATAACGTTTGATAAGAAACTAAAGCATAAGCAGCTGAGTGCGATTTATTAAATCCATAACCGGCAAATTTCTCCACCAAGTCAAAGATCCGCATGGCAAGTTCGCCATCTACACCGTTTTTGATAGCCCCTTCTTCAAATACAGAGCGCTGCTTTGCCATCTCTTCAGGTTTTTTCTTACCCATTGCGCGTCGTAACATATCCGCGCCACCCAGCGTATATCCAGCAAGAACCTGCGCAATTTGCATAACCTGTTCTTGATATAAGATAACGCCATAGGTAGGTTCTAAAACAGGCTGCAAGCTCTCGTGTTGCCATTTAACATCTGGATAAGAGATCTCTTCTACGCCGTGTTTACGGTCAATAAAGTTATCCACCATACCTGATTGCAATGGACCTGGGCGAAATAAGGCCACTAACGCAATCATATCCTCAAAGCAGTCAGGACGTAGACGCTTGATAAGATCTTTCATACCACGTGATTCTAACTGGAATACCGCGGTCGTTTCAGAACGTTGCAGCATATCGAAACTACGCTGATCTGTTAATGGGATCGCAGAGATATCAATAGGTTCCAGTGATTTTTTTTCACGGCGGGCATTAATCATTTCTAATGCCCAGTTAATGATAGTGAGTGTTCTTAATCCCAAGAAGTCGAATTTAACAAGACCTGCATATTCAACGTCATTCTTATCAAATTGTGTAACTGGGTTATTTCCTTCTGCGTCACAATAAAGCGGCGCAAAATCGGTAATTTTTGTTGGTGATATAACTACACCACCCGCATGTTTTCCGGCATTACGTGTCACCCCTTCTAATTTACGAGCCATATCAATAAGAGATTTAACCTCTTCATCAGCTTCATAAATTTCAGGTAACTGAGGTTCTGCTGCAAATGCTTTTTCTAGCGTCATTCCAGGATCAGGCGGTACAAGCTTCGAAATTCTATCTACAAAACCGTAAGGATGTCCTAAAACACGTCCAACATCTCGGATAACCGCTTTTGCCGCCATCGTACCAAATGTAATGATCTGAGATACCGCATCACGACCATACATATCTGCAACGTGATCAATTACCCTATCGCGTTTTTCCATACAGAAATCAACGTCAAAGTCAGGCATTGAAACACGTTCAGGGTTAAGAAAACGTTCGAAAAGTAAATCAAATTCCAGAGGATCAAGGTCAGTAATTTTGAGTGAGTAAGCAACTAATGATCCAGCCCCCGAACCTCGTCCCGGCCCTACAGGAACACCGTTATCTTTAGACCACTGAATGAACTCCATCACGATAAGGAAGTAACCAGGGAATCCCATCTGGTTGATTACTTTTAGCTCTATATCAAGACGTTCATCGTATTCAGGACGTCTTTTTTTTCGTTCTTCGGGATCTGGAAACAGAAAAGCCAAACGCTCTTCCAAACCTTCTTGAGATTTTTTAACGAGAAAATCTTCAGTACTCATATCCCCTGTTGGGAATTGAGGAAGAAAGTATTCCCCTAAACGAATGGTAACATTACAACGTTTGGCGATTTCAACGCTGTTTTCTAATGCTTCAGGTATATCAGCAAATAATTCACACATCTCTTCTTCTGTGCGCATATATTGCTGAGGGCTATAATTTTTTGGACGCTTGGGATCTGAGAGTGTAAACCCATCATGGATTGCAACGCGAATTTCATGTGCGTCAAAATCATCACTATCAAGAAAACAGACGTCATTCGTTGCAATAACGGGTAAACCTTTTTCAGAAGCGAGAGCTACAGCTTCATGCAAATAGCTTTCTTCGTCAGGGCGACCAGTTCGGATAAGTTCTAAATAATAACTATCAGGAAAGTGAGTTTGATAATACTCAAGACATTGATCAACTAAGGCACGATTTCCACGAAGCAAGAACTTGCCTACATCGCCCATTCTTCCACCCGAAAGCAACAAGAGCCCTTCTTTATAGGTTGTTAGCCACTCTTGTTTAATAATCGGCCCAGCAGCACCATACCCATGTTTGTAAGCTTCTGAAATCAGTAAGGTAAGATTTTGATAACCTACATTATTACGGGCAAGAATAGTGAGGTGTGCATATTCATCACCTAATAATTCTGTTTCGAGGTAAACATCGGCACCAATGATAGGTTTAATGCCTGCACTATGTGCGGCACCATAAAACTTCACTAACCCACATAAGTTAGTGAAATCAGTAATCGCAAAAGCAGGCATTCCCAGCGAAGCCACTTTCTTCACAAGAGGCCCTGTTTTTGCCAATCCATCGATCATTGAATAATCGCTGTGTACCCTAAGATGGATAAAACGAGGATCTGCCATAATATTTAATTACTCTGTGGATTACTTTAAATTTAATGCTCGTTTTACAGGCGCAAAACTTTTTCGATGATAAGGGGTTGCCCCTAATAAGGCCAGTTTTTCCATATGGAAAACTGTTGGATACCCTTTATGTTTAGCAAAACCATAATCAGGGTAAAGCTTATCTAACTCTTCCATTTCTCTATCACGAGTGACTTTAGCAAGAATAGACGCTGCGCTAATTTCTTGAACTAAGCTATCACCTTTTATAACAGCTTGAGAAGCCATAGGTAATTTAGGGCAGCGATTACCGTCAATCAAAACCATATCAGGTGTAATAGATAATCCTGCAACCGCACGTTCCATTGCTTTCATCGTTGCCCAAAGAATATTTAACTCATCTATTTCCTCAGGCTCTGCACGACCAATTGCCCAACATAATGCTTTTTCTTTTATTTCGTCATACAAGGCATTACGTTTTTTTTCTGTTAGTTTTTTAGAGTCTGTTAATCCTTCAATCGGGTTTGCCGGATCAAGAATAACAGCGGCCGTCACTACAGCACCAACCAGAGGTCCCCGGCCGACTTCATCAACTCCAGCAATAAGATTTGCTTTTGGATATACAAATTCCATTATTTCTCTGCCAATTCTAATACTGCATTTGCTGCTTGCTCATCCGCATTACAACGAATAGCACTATGAAGTTGTGAAAATACTTCTTTTAATTGATGTACTTTTTCTTCATCCGTTAAAAGAGGTAAAAGTTGTTCTGCCAACGCTCTTGGCTCACACTCTTCTTGTAATAACTCTTTAATTATTTCTCTACCAGCTAATAAATTGGGTAATGAAACATAAGGTGTTTTCACTAACTTTTTTGCTAACCAAAAAGTAAATGGTTTCATGCGATAGCCAACAACCATCGGGCATTTTGTCAGCATACATTCTAATGCTGCTGTACCTGACGCTAACAACGTCGCATCACTGGCTGTCATTGCTTCTCTTGCTTGCCCATCAAGTAACTGAATGTCGAGTTCAGGAGCGATATCTTGGTGGATCTGCTCAAATTGAATACGTCGTTTAGTATTCACCAGAGGCACAACAATATGAAGTGTTGGTATTTGTTGTTTTAGTAACTGTGCTGTTTTTATAAAATCAGCGCTCAACATCTCAACTTCTGCATGACGACTACCAGGAAGGAGAGCTAAACAAGAGACATTTTCAGGTATACCAAGATGTTTACGAGCTGCTTTTTTATCTGGATTTAAAGCGATTGCATCCGCCATTGTATGGCCAATAAAACGGCAAGGAACCTGATATTTATCATAAAACGCTTTTTCAAAAGGCAGAAAAGCTAAGACGAGATCTGTCGCTTTACCAATTTTGAAAACACGTTTTTGACGCCAAGCCCACACAGATGGACTGACATAGTGAATAGTTTTGATCCCTTTTTGCTTTAAACGACCTTCAAGTGTGATATTAAAGTCAGGCGCGTCAATTCCCACAAAGACATCCGGCTTTAATGCTGAAAATCGTTGAGTGAGATCTTTTCTGATCTTTAATAATCTAGGCAAGCGTTCAAGAACTTCAACGATCCCCATGACGGCAAGCTCTTCCATCTCATACCAAGCTTCACAACCTTCAGCTTGCATAAGTGGCCCTGCAACACCGACAAAACGGACATTGGGATGCATTTGTTTTAGAGCGCGGATTAATCCCGCGCCCAAGATATCACCGGACGTTTCACCAGCGACTAAGCCGATAACTAACGGACGCTGAACAGTAGATAATTGGCCTGACAAGGTCATATCCTAATTAGCGAATGATGCCACGGTTAGATTTTGCTGAGTTTTCCAGAAAATCACTGAACAACTTAACATACGGATTATTATTATCAGTAACCAGTTGTCCAATCTCTTCACGTGCTTCTTCCAGAGTTTTACCATTACGGTAAAGAACCTTATAAGCATTGCGAATTGCATGAAGATCTTCTTTAGCAAAACCTCGGCGTTTTAATCCTTCAATATTCAGCCCATAAGGGGTTGCGTGGTTTCCTTGTGCAATAACAAAAGGAGGAACATCTTGTGCCACACCTGAACATCCGCCCACCATAACGTGAGAGCCAATTTGACAAAACTGATGAACCGCACTCATACCACCGATAATCACAAAATCACCTAAAGTGACGTGACCACCAAGTGTTCCGTTATTAGCAATAATACAGCGGTCACCAATAATACAATCATGTGCAACATGCGTATTAATCATCAGTAAGTTGTCATTGCCAATTTTTGTGATATTGCCACCTTGGGTTGTTCCACGATGAATAGTCACACTTTCACGAATAAGGTTACGATCACCAATAATAACTTGTGTTGGTTCACCACGATATTTCAGATCCTGATTAGCTTCACCAATAGAAGCAAATTGATAAATCTGATTTTCTCGACCAATACGTGTATGCCCATTGATAACAACGTGAGATTTGATATCAGTACCTTCACCAATTTCAACGTTTGCACCAATAACGCAAAAAGGGCCAATGCGAACATTAGCACCAATTACCGCACCCTCTTCAATAATTGAGGAAGGGTGAATGACTGCGGATTTATCTATCATAGGCTAGACCTCACGGCGGCGAGCACACATCATTTCAGCTTCGCAGGCAATTTCCCCATCAACTTTAGCGACGCCTTTAAAGCGAGCAACACCACGGCGTTCTTTAATGAATTCTACCTCTAGGATCATTTGATCCCCTGGTAAGACAGGACGTTTAAAGCGAGCACCATCAATAGCAGCAAAATAGTAGAGCTCACCAGGTTCCAGCTTTCCTACACTTTTGAATGCTAAAATACCCGTTGCTTGTGCCATGGCTTCTAGGATCAATACACCTGGGAAAATAGGTTTTCCTGGGAAGTGACCTTGAAAGAAAGGCTCATTAAAAGATACATTTTTTACTGCTCTTAGAAATTTCTTTTCTTCAAAATCAAGGACACGATCAACCAATAAGAATGGGTAACGGTGTGGAAGTAAATCTAAAATTTCTTCGATTTGCAGAGTATGATTCTCACTCATTGCAATACTCTTCCTGTCTAATAAAACTGCGTCTAATTAATAATAACACGACCTGCTGTGACTCAAAAAAGTGAGTTAACCCGCAGGTCGCAAAATAGGTAACAACCGTCGATGACGTACTTTGTTACTTGTCGCTACTTTCTACTTGACGTTCAAGCGACTTAAGTCTTTTTTGCATTTCATCAATTCGCAACACAAGTGCTGCGGTTTTACGCCATGCTTTGTTCGGTTGTAGCGGGATACCTGAAGAATAAACTCCCGGCTCAGTGATAGGACGCATTACCATACCCATTCCTGTTACCGTTACTTTATCACAGATTTCCATGTGACCATTGATAACACTTGCTCCACCAATCATACAGTAACGGCCTATTTTTAGGCTGCCCGCCATGATGACGCCTCCCGCAACAGCGGTGTTGTCACCAATAATGACGTTATGTGCGATTTGGCACTGGTTATCAATGATAACACCATTACCGATAACTGTGTTATCTAATGCGCCTCGGTCAATTGTTGTACATGCACCGATTTCTACACGATCGCCAATAACAACAGAACCTAATTGTGGAATTTTGATCCAATTACCACGTTCATTGGCATAACCAAAACCATCAGAGCCAATAACTGTTCCTGATTGAACTAAGCAATCTTTACCAATAATAACTTCATGATAAATAGATACATTTGCCCATAAACGGCTATTATCGCCGATATGCGCTTTTTTACCAACAAAACAACCTGCACCGATCACAACATTATCACCAAGGATAACGTCTGACTCGATAACGGCATTTGCACCCACTGACACATTCTTTCCTAATTTAGCATCAGGAGAAATCACAGCGCTTGGGTGAATATTTTGTGCTGGTTGTGGGGTTGTATCCATAATCTGCGCCATTTGAGCATAGGCAAGATACGGATTTTTTACCACAAGTGCGGCAACTGGGCAGAATGGAAGATCAGCTTCTGTTAATACAACGGCAGCTGCTTTGCATTCAGCCAATTTCTCACGATAACGACTATCAGAAAGAAATGTAATTTGTTCGCTATTTGCTAGGCTCATTGAAGCAAGACCGGCGATAGTGATATCACCATCGCCGTGTAACTGTGCATTCAATTGCTGAGCAAGATCAGCTAATCGAATTGAAAACATCTATTATTTAACCTGTTTTTGAACCTGAGCAGTAATATCTTTACCGTCTGCGAAATAAGGTACAGTGTTAGCATCTAAAATCACATCATAACCTTCTTTCTTCGCTACTGCGTCAACTGCATCTAATACACGTTTCATGATTTTATTACGTTCTTCAGCTTGACGACGGCTAAAGTCTTGCTCAAAAGCTTGTGCTTTTTGTGCATATGCTTCACGTTTAGCAACCAGATCTTTCTCTGTATTTGCACGTTGTGTTGCATTCATGGTTGGTGCATCTTTTTGATATTTTTCAACAGCAGTCTGTAATGCTTTACCTAAGTTTTGCAATTCAGTATCACGTGATTTGAATTCATTTTCCAATTGTTTCTCTACCGCATCACGGTTAGGAATTTGTTGGAGAACTTGACCGATGTTCACAACACCTACTTTATCTGCGGCTTGAACACCTGCTGACATGGTCAATGCCATTCCTAGGGCAGCGGCACATAACAATTTTTTCACGATTAAACTCCTTAAAACCAAAAATAATTTTTTGTCAGAAATCGGATGCCTTTTTCAACAAAGTGAATCAGGCATCAACCTTACTTACATCGCTACCACGTTCTACCAATATTAAACTGGAATTGCTCTGATTTATCGCCTTCGTAATCTTTTATTGGTTTAGCATAAGAGAATACTAACGGACCTAACGGTGATAACCATTGTAACGCAACACCCGTTGAAACACGTATATCACTTGCACGGCTATAATCAGGCATACCTGCGGTCCAAGCAGAGTTTGTACTACTCCAATTGGTATCCCACACTGTACCCGCATCAACAAACACCGACGTTCTAACTGAAGATGAATATTTATCATCTACGAATGGCGTTGGTGTGATCAGCTCAAAGCTTGCCACGGCCATAGCATTACCACCGATTGCATCGCTTGATGGTTCACCTGGTTTTGGCTTGCCATTTGCATCAAGATAAATCGCTTTAGGACCAATGTTATTTGAACGGAAACCACGAACTGTACCAGAACCACCGGCATAGAAGTTTTCATAGAATGGTAATTCTTTACCACCTAACCCATCACCGTAGCCTAAACGGCCTTTAAACAGGGTTACCCAAGATTCTTTTTCATTAATTGGGTAATAAGCCATACCGTCCCAAGTTACTTTGTAGTACTTGTTGTCGGAGCCAGGTACAGTCACACGCCCACTTAAGTTACTTCTCACACCCGAAGTTGGGAAGAAACCACGGTTTAAGTTATTAAAGGTCCAACCCAGGCTGACAGTATAGTCGTCAGCATTAAAGGATTCACGCTTATCAAAGCCTGGGTTTTCACCCATACTTTCAAGATAACGCCACATAGCAACCTGAGGTTCCATACGTGACAGACCATTATGAGTATAGCCTAAGCCAAGACGGGCTGAGTTATATTCATTAATTGGGAAGCCTAACGTACCATCTACACCATAAGATTTATTGGTATAACCTGATAAATCAGCATCATTTGCACGGAAGTCATTATAGAAAACTCGACCACCTAAACTCACACCATTAACGGTAAAGTATGGGTCAGTAACAGACAATTCTGCGTAAGTTGAGTAATCATTTTTACTCGCATTAATCGCGACTGCGTTACCTGTACCTAACCAGTTATCTTGAGTAACCCCCACTTGGAAGCTCACACCACTTTCAGTACCGAAACCGACACCAAAGTTAAGAGAACCTGTGTTACGCTCTTTTACACGATAAACAATATCAACCTGATCAGGTGAACCCGGAATACGTTGCGTTTCTGTTTCAACCGTTTCGAAATACCCCAAACGATTTAAACGCTCTTTACCTTGTTCAACTAAATCGCTACCTAACCATGCACCTTCCATTTGACGCATTTCACGGCGTAAAACAGAGTCTTTCGTGATGTCATTACCTGCGAAACGTACTTGGCGAACATAGAAACGGTTTCCTGCATCTACGTTTACATGCAGTTTAACCGTTTTATTTTCATCATTAATTTCAGGGTTAGTCATAACACGAGGATAGGCATATCCATAACGACCTAACAGATTTTTAATATCATTTTCTGTTTTAGTCACTTGTGCGCCATTATAAAGAGAGCCTGGAGCAATTTGGATAAGCTCTTCAATATCTTTGGTATAGCCTGCCGTATTACCATTGATTTCGGTATTTTCTACCGTGTATTTATCACCTTCTTTCAGGTTAATGGTAATGTAAATTCCTTTTTTGTCTGGCGTTAAGCTGACATTAGTTGATTCAATATCAAAACGAGCGTAACCACGATCGAGATAGAAACTTCTTAATGTTTCTAAGTCACCAGCTAGTTTTTGTTTCTGATATTTTTCATCCGCAGCTAAGTTCCACCAAGGCACATCGTCACGTAATTGGAAGCGGTTAACGAGCTCAGCGGTAGAAAACGCTTTATTACCAACAATGTTGATTTGCTGAATTGTTGCTGATACACCTTCTGCAAACACGAGTTTTAAATCAACACGGTTACGAGGAAGAGGTGTAACAACCACTTTTACAGTTGCATTATATTTACCAACACTATAATAGAAATCTTCAAGCCCTTTTTCGATGTTCGCTAACATTGTACGGTCGAGCGTTTCGCCGATACGAATATTAGAAGCCTCAAGATTCTGTTTTAGCATATCTTCTTTGATTGCTTTGTTACCAGAGAAAGTAATGCTGGCAATTGTTGGACGCTCTTTTACTTGAACAATTAATGTACTTCCGTCACGTAGAACACGGACATCATCAAAGTTTCCTGTCGCAAATAACGAACGGATTGTTCGACTGATATCATCATTGCTAACCGAGTCTCCAACCCGGACAGGCATGTTCAGTAATGCTGCACCAACGGCGACGCGTTGAAGACCTTCAAATTGAATGTCCTGAACTACGAATCCGTCTGAACCGTATGCAGTGGCGCTGCCCAGCAGCAGCGACGCTATAAGCAACTTTTTCATCGCCATCGTTGTTTTGTGTTTTCCTAACCGGTCCCTGCTTACCAATTATAAGCGAGAGAAATCATTGAAAAGTGCAAGTCCCATTAAAAGCATCAGTGCCATAATACCAATACGATAACAGAAATCTTGTACACGCTCAGATACCGGCCCTCCCTTTATCTTTTCGATAACCAGGAAAAGCAGGTGCCCGCCATCTAAGACAGGCAGGGGAAACAAGTTAATGATCCCCAAATTGACACTAATAAGCGCCATAAACATCAAATAATAAACAAACCCAGAATCAGCAGACATTCCTGCGCCTTTCGCGATAGAAACAGGTCCACTAAGGTTAGTTAGTTTGACGTCACCAACCACTAACTTGCCAATCATTTTGACAGTTAAACCCATCAACTGCCATGTTTTATCAGAAGCTTCATACAGTGCTGAAAATGGGTTGTATTGTTGCATTATCAAGTATTGCTCATCAGGAGGTAATACTTGTAATTGCGCACCAACTTGCCCTACTTCAGTGCCGTCTTTCAGTGCAATAGCTGTCGGTGTAATCATTAATTCCAATGACGAGCCATTGCGTTCAACTAGAAGCGCCAATGTTTTATTTGGGCTTTGTCGAACAAAATAAGTAAATGGATGCCATGTATCAATTGGCTGACCATCAACTGTAACGATACGATCCCCTGCCTGTAAACCTGCTTTTTCAGCAGCAGAACCCACCGTTACTTCAACAATTTTCGAGTCCAATCTCGCGCCAACAGGCATAATCCCTAAAGATAAGATGGGATCTTGTTTCTCAGGATCAAAATTCCATTGCTGTAAATTCAGTATATTCTCACTCTCTGAGAGAGAATTTGGATCTGATACAACGAATGAAACCTCTTTGGCACCAATTTTACTGACTAATGCTAAACGAACTGAGTTCTGATCAGGCGTTTCGATACCTGCAACGGATTTTAGTTCCATTCCAGGCGTTAATTTTGCTTGTTCTGCGATAGAATTCGGACGAATGTCTGCAATTACAGGTTTTAATGCAGGAACACCTATCATAAAAACAATCCAATAGGCGACGATTGCTAACAAAAAGTTAGCAATAGGTCCTGCAGCAACAACGGCAGCTCGCTGCCCTACCGTTTTATTATTAAAAGCTAGATGACGTCGCTCAGGAGGAACCTCACCAACACGTTCATCTAACATTTTTACATAGCCACCCAAAGGTATCCATGCGATAACAAATTCAGTGCCGTGTTTATCTACCTTTCGCCAAATAGCTTTTCCGAAACCTATAGAAAAACGCTCAACATAGATCCCACAACGCCTAGCTACCCAAAAATGCCCAAACTCATGTACCGTAATCAAAATACCTAAAACGATAATAAATGCGGCAAGATTCCACAGGATACCCATTACTTACCTTTATAGTTTAAAGCCAGAAGAAATCAGGAAGACCAATCCTGCAAAAACTGGGATAGCTGCAGTCAAACTATCAATTCTATCAAGCACACCACCATGCCCAGGTATTAATTGGCTACTATCTTTTATGCCTGAAACACGTTTAAACATGCTTTCAGCCAGATCACCAAATACCGATACAATGACAACAACACCTGATATTAATAATAAATTATTGGGAACTTCAATTACGGGTGCAAAATGGGTAAATAACCACGAAGCCACACCAGCAGTAATCAATCCACCAACCAACCCTTCAAGGGTTTTACCTGGCGACACTTTAGGGGCCATTTTATGTTTCCCCATTAAGCGTCCAAATGCATAAGCACCAGAGTCAGCAGCCCAAACTAATATCATGACATACAATAACCACCATGCGCCTGTGTAAGTATCAGTGCTATACCCCAACATGCGTAATGCCATCATGCCACAATAAAAAGGAACAATCGTCAATATACCGAACAATAGCTTAATAAAAACTGAATTTTTCCACATATTGGCTGAATTAGGATAACTTACAACTAATAAAATTGCGGCTACCCACCAAATTAAACCAGCCCACAAACCATTTTTTATCATTGGAGTGTCGAGTAGGTGGTCATAATTGGGTAAAGATAACTGCATAATTAACAACAATGCAGCAAAACCCATCCCTGTTGCAATACGTTTACCTTGAGAATGCCAGCCAATAAATTGCGCCCACTCCCAACCTGCTAAGCCTGATATTGCAATAATCACTAACCCAAAACCTGCCGGAGGCAGTAGAAATAGTGCTGCAATAACAATAGGGATTAAAATTAATGCGGTGATGACACGATACTTAAGCAAGTTATCCTCCCAGATTTATAGTATCTGTTTCTGATGTAGTACCACCGAAACGTCTTTCCCGTTTAGCAAAAGCATCTAGTGCATTCTGAAAAACTTGTTCATCAAAATCAGGCCATAAAACCTGTGTAAAATAAAGCTCAGCATAAGCTATCTGCCAAATAAGAAAATTACTTATGCGATGCTCACCACCTGTACGGATCACAAGATCGACACAAGGTTGATTATGCAAGCAAAGATGTGAAGATATGGCATTTTCATTAATATCTTCGAGATTAATTTCTCCTTTTGAGAGAGAGGTCGCTAATTGTTTTACGCTTTGAGTAATATCCCATCGTCCACCGTAATTAGCGGCAATATTTAAATTAAGTCCTGTATTATTCGCAGTTAGTGCAACAGAATTTTTAATTCTGTCTTGTAGACGACGGCTAAAACGACTGATATCGCCGATAACCGTAAGTTTAACATTGTGTTTATGTAGGCTTTTCACTTCGTTGTCTAAGGCGAAGACAAATAATTCCATGAGAGAACTGACTTCTTGCTCAGGCCTATTCCAGTTTTCGCTACTAAATGCGTATAACGTCAGTGATTCAATTTTGTGTTTTACGGAAAAGCTAACCGCATCCCGAACTGCTTTAATTCCCGCGCGATGCCCCGTTACTCGGAGTTTCCCTTGCTTTTTAGCCCAGCGTCCATTGCCATCCATAATGATAGCAACATGCTTTGGTTTTGATGCGGATGAATCGTCACTGGATAAGTTCACTCAATTTAACCCTTTGCTAATCTGATACTGATACAGACAGTCCTCTTCGGATAACCCATGCACAAAAAAAAACCGTGTCACCCACGGCCTTTGGCAAAGCCTCAAAGTTGCTAAAGCAGTAGCTTTAGTAATGAACTGTTAATTTTCATTATTGTCTTTAGTGATTCGGCAACTATACCATTAGCCAGAAAGACGAACAAACACCCTATATTAAATATAATCACCATTATACAAATTGAGTGATTATCTGATGAGTTTCTAATCTGGCTAATTTATCAATTTCTAGAACATCATTAATACTTTGAGGCTCTGATAGGTCAAAATGTTCAACAACTTTGCGATTAATTTTAGCAATATCAGTAAACTTCACTTTTTCGTGTAAAAAAGCATCAACAACGACTTCATTAGCCGCATTTAACACTGTTGTTGCCGCTTGCCCACGCTTAGATGCTTCAATGGCAAGTGCTAAACAAGGGTAACGTTGATAATCTGGACGAATAAACTCTAGCGATTGAATCTCAAAAAAATCTAATGCTTTTGCACCTGATTGAGTACGATGAGGATAAGCCATTGAGTACGCAATCGGTGTTCTCATATCAGGTTCACCAATTTGAGCAATAATACTGCCATCACGGTAGCGAACCATTGAATGAATAACGGATTGAGGGTGAATAATTACTTCCATTTCTTCTTCTGAAGCATTAAAAAAATAGCGAGCTTCAATATATTCCAACCCTTTATTCATCATTGTTGCTGAATCAACTGAGATTTTTCGCCCCATCGACCAATTTGGATGTGCACAAGCTTGGTCTGGCGTCATTGCCTCTAGTTCTTCTAACGGAGTATAACGAAAAGGTCCACCTGAACCCGTTAGTAATATACTGGTCACGCCTTCATCAGCTAAAGATGCATGGCCTAAATTTTCTTGGATAGCTTTAGGTAAACTTTGATAAATCGCGTTATGTTCACTATCAATCGGCAATACAGTTGCACCATATTTAGCCACCGCATCAAAAAAAAGACGCCCACTGGTTATCAGTGATTCTTTATTGGCTAATAAAATTCTTTTACCTTTCTCTATAGCTGCAAGTGTTGGTTTTAGTCCAGCAACACCGGTTATCGCAGACATGACTTGATCAGCTTCATCGAGTGCTGCTATCTCATTAATTGCATGGGAGCCGGATAAGATTTCTGTTTTACAGGATGTATTGGCGAGTAACTGTCTAAGCTGATTTGCGCTTTGTTCATCAGACATCACAGCATATTTAGGTTGAAAAGTGACACATTGTTGCGCCATTTTATTTGCATTTTTTCCTGCTGCTAGGGCAAGAACCTGATATTCACCAGGATTATTTTCAATAACGGAAAGTGTGCTCGTTCCGATAGACCCTGTTGAGCCTAATATAGTTATTTGTTTCATTTATTAATCAATCAGTATGTCTACAACGTTTTAATTAAAGAGAATTATATCAGTATGACAAGGTAAATGAGGGAGAAAGATGAAAACTTTAATAAATAATGTGACAAAAAGAAGATATTAAGCACGAAATTTCAAATAAATAACCAAAAATAATGCCGCTAAAAGCGGCATTATCAAAAAAAGATATAAAATTAGAATTCCATTAACTCTGTTTCTTTCAGTGCTAATGCTTCATCAATTTTTTTAATGAACATGTCAGTTAATTTCTGAATGTCATCTTGAGAACGGCGTTCATCATCTTCGCTGATTTCTTTATCTTTCAGTAATGCTTTTATTTTATCGTTAGCATCACGACGGATATTACGAACAGAAACACGGCCTTGTTCTGCATCACCACGAACAACTTTGATTAGGTCTTTACGACGTTCTTCTGTTAATGGTGGCAGTGGAACGCGAATAATCGTACCAGCAGATGAAGGGTTTAAACCTAAATCTGATGCCATAATCGCTTTTTCGACAGCTGGAGCTAAAGTACGGTCGAAAACCGTAATTGCCAGTGTACGGCCATCTTCTGCAACAACGTTAGCAACTTGGTTTAATGGGGTTGGCGCTCCGTAGTATTCCACTACAATACCGTCTAAAAGGCTTGGAGACGCACGACCAGTACGAACTTTATTAATCTGGCTTTTTAGTGCTTCAACGCTTTTATCCATGCGTTCTTGAGCATCTTTTTTGATTTCATTAATCACGTTATAAACCCTTGGGAACTGGTTATCTTCCAGTCGATATCAAACTATATCGACATAAATGAATTGGCGTACTCTTGATGTTAACGCCAAATTATACCGTTGTCTCTGTGTATTAAGCGTGAGAAATCAAAGTTCCTTCACTTTCACCCATTACAACCCGACGTAATGCACCCGGTTTATTCATATTGAATACGCGGATAGGTAAATTATGATCTCGGGCTAATGTGAATGCAGCAAGATCCATGACTTTCAATTCACGTTCTAATACATCCTGATAAGTTAGTTGTTCATAAAGTACTGCATCAGGATCTTTGGTTGGATCGGCTGAATAAACGCCGTCCACTTTCGTTGCTTTTAATACAACGTCAGCTTCAATTTCAATACCGCGTAAACACGCAGCTGAATCGGTAGTAAAGAATGGATTGCCTGTACCAGCCGAGAAAATAACGACTCGACCATGGCGTAATAAGCTAATTGCTTCCGCCCAACTGTAGTTATCACAGACACCATTTAGTGGAAATGCTGACATAAGCCGTGCGTTAACATAAGCACGATGCAATGCATCACGCATTGCTAAGCCATTCATTACTGTCGCGAGCATTCCCATGTGGTCGCCCACAACACGGTTCATACCTGCCGCCGCAAGACCTGCGCCACGGAACAAGTTACCACCGCCAATTACGACACCGACTTGTATACCCAATTCAACGAGTTCTTTGATTTCTTGAGCCATGCGATCAAGTATGCTCGCATCGATACCGAAACCTTCTGCGCCTTGTAGAGCTTCGCCACTCAGCTTTAGTAAAATTCGCTGATATACGGGTTTTGCATTGGTTGCCATGGTGTTCTGTCCTAAGCAGATTAGTTAATTGGAGGTTTTAGATAGCTTCTCTTTTTAACAAAAAAAAGCAAACGGTCAGTGGAGATTAAAACAAAACAGAACCGCCATTAGGCGGCTCTATTAACGCTAAGCGTTATTATTTGCTCATTGCAGCAACTTCTGCTGCGAAATCAGCTTCAACTTTCTCAATACCTTCACCTACTTCGAAACGAACGAAGTTGATAACATCAGCATTGTTTTCTTTCAGCAGTTCACCAACAGTTTTGCTTGGTTCCATTACGAAGTGCTGACCAGTCAGAGAAATCTCACCGGTGAATTTGTTCATGCGACCGATAACCATTTTTTCTGCGATTTCGCGTGGTTTACCTGATTGCATTGCGATATCCATCTGAATTTGGTGCTCATGCTCAACAACGTCAGCAGGAACATCTTCAGGACGAACATATTCTGGTTTGCTTGCAGCAACGTGCATAGCAATGTGTTTGATCAGTTCTTCGTTAGCGCCTTTAGCTGAAACTAAAACACCGATACGAGCACCGTGCAGGTAAGTACCTAATTCTTCAGCTTCTAATACAGCAACGCGACGAATGTTGATGTTTTCACCGATTTTAGCAACTAATGCAGTACGAGCTTCTTCAAATTTAGCTTTCAGAGCTTCGATATCATCAGTTTTGTCTGCTAATACAGTAGCCATAACTTCTTTACCGAAAGCGATGAAACCAGCATCTTTAGCAACGAAGTCTGTTTCACAGTTCAGTTCAACCAGCGCACCGAATTTACCATCAGCAGCAACTTCTGCAAGGATGATACCTTCAGCAGCAACACGGCCTGCTTTTTTAGCCGCTTTTGCTTGACCTGATTTACGCATATTGTCGATTGCTAATTCGATATCACCATTAGCTTCAACCAGCGCTTTTTTACATTCCATCATGCCTGCGCCAGTACGTTCACGCAGTTCTTTTACCAATGCAGCGGTAATTCCAGACATTTGTTTCTTCCTCGACTTTTCTATGGACTAGCCATAGATGTTCTCATAGCAGATGTGTAAAGGGGGCCTATTGAGGCCCCCTAACCAATATATAGCAATACCTGGTTAAATAAGGGCTCTTACGAGCATGCCTTATTATTCAGCTTCGACTAAGCCTTCTTCAGCCTGAACAGCCAGATCTTGAGAACGACCTTCACGAACAGCTGTAGCTGCAGCGGTCAGATATAATTTAACCGCACGGATTGCATCGTCATTACCAGGGATAATGAAGTCGATACCATCTGGATCAGAGTTAGTATCAACGATAGCAAATACTGGGATACCCAGGTTGTTTGCTTCTTTGATAGCAATGTGTTCGTGTTCAGCATCGATAACAAACAGAGCGTCAGGTAAACCGCCCATGTCTTTGATACCACCCAGGCTGTTTTCTAACTTACCAAGTTCACGAGAACGCATTAACGCTTCTTTCTTGGTCAGTTTGTCAAAAGTACCGTCCTGAGACTGAGATTCTAAATCTTTCAGGCGTTTGATTGACTGACGAACAGTTTTCCAGTTAGTCAGCATACCGCCTAACCAGCGGTGGTTTACAAAAAACTGGTCACAGCTTTCTGCTGCTTCTTTAACAGCTTCAACGGCAGAGCGCTTAGTACCAACAAACAGGATTTTGCCTTTACGAGAAGCAATTTTGTTCAGTTCAACCAGAGCTTCATTGAACATTGGAACAGTTTTTTCCAAGTTAATGATATGAACTTTGTTACGCGCACCAAAGATGAATGGTTTCATTTTTGGATTCCAGTAACGAGTTTGGTGACCGAAGTGAACACCGGCTTGCAGCATATCGCGCATTGAAACAGTTGCCATTTTAGACCTCTATAAATTTAAATTTGGGGTTATTTCGTCCACAAATCCCATACGACCGACTCATCAGCTGTAAAGGTTTAACCTTTACATAAGAGCACCCCGGCGTTATGTGCCGATTTGTGTGTGTAATTAACACAATTGAATGTTCAGATTTACTGTTACTGCTCTAGATGTGATGCAATAACAGAACTCCGGCGCGCTTTATACCATAAATAACCTTAAGAAACCACTATTACTTGTGTTTGATAATGGCGAATTTGACATAAAACTGGCGATATTAAATAGAGAAAAAAAGAGATTATTAAAGTGATTACTATGAATATTGCTCTAATATCAAATCTCTATAAAAAAAGCCAAAGAGAAAAGCGCAATATGTAAAGACAATCAGATTCAGAAGGCGTAATGTTCGTAATTATTCTCGATATTAGACAGATTACACACATCCTCTTTATTGGCATGCCTACTTTCTGCTGATATCATAAATGGTAATCAGAATTATTTCTCATCATCATTCATTTAACCTGCAATACAAAATATGAAACAACCAACTTGTGTTATGTCATGCGTATTGTGGCCTTAATCTAGACGAAGAACTCAAATGGCTATTGTAATCAAGACAGAAGAAGATATTCAAAAAATGCGCGTCGCAGGTCGTCTTGCGGCAGAAGTTCTTGAAATTATCGCACCTTTCGTAAAACCTGGCGTAAATACCGCTGAATTAGACCGTATTTGTCATGAACATATTGTTAATGCACAACAAGCAATCCCTGCTTGTCTGAACTACCATGGTTTCCCTAAATCAGTTTGTATTTCTGTTAACGATGTTATTTGCCACGGAATTCCTAGCGAAGAAAAAATCCTTAAAGATGGTGATATTGTTAATATTGATGTCACTGTTATTAAAGACGGTTTTCATGGTGATACCTCAAAAATGTTTATCGTAGGAAAACCGACCATTCAAGGTGAGCGTTTATGTCGCATCACCCAAGAAAGCCTATATTTAGCAATTAAAATGGTAAAACCAGGTATTCGCTTACGTGAACTGGGTAAAGCTATTCAAAAATTTGTTGAAGGGCATGATTTTTCTGTTGTTCGTGAATACTGCGGCCATGGTATCGGCGAAGGATTCCATGAGGAGCCACAAGTCCTCCACTATGATGCAGATGATAGTGGTGTGGTGTTACAAAAAGGGATGGCATTCACCATTGAACCTATGGTTAATACTGGTGATTACCGTATTCGTACAATGAAAGATGGCTGGACTGTTAAAACCAAAGACAGGGGCTGGTCTGCACAGTATGAACACACCTTAGTCGTTACTGATAACGGCTGTGAAATCATGACATTACGCAAAGAAGAAGAACCATTTATTTCTGCGGTTTTAATTAACGAATAATACTCTTCAGTTTACAGTGTAAAGGCGACATATTCTTTCGAGATGTGTCGCTTTTTTTATTTTATTTATAATGGAATAACAGAATTGCTAGTCAGGTTATCGTTTTAACATTAGTCTTAATGCTATAAGCAAACATTGAGTAAGAAGACGAATGATGACCACTAATAACGTATTTCAAACACAGCCCCCTTCCCCTTTTTTGCTGACGAAAAACACACAAAATCACACTGAACTAAAACAATCTATCGAACAATTTCAGTCTTGGTTAGCTGATGCTTTTCACCACAATGTCGATGTAACTTTATTGCTTCAAGCCCGTAGCCATTTCATTGACCAACTCTTAACTCAATTATGGCGTTATACTCAATTATCTGATTATCCTGACCTTAGTATTATTGCTGTTGGTGGTTATGGTAGAGAAGAGCTACACCCCCTTTCTGATATTGACCTTCTATTTTTAAGTGATTCAGCTTTATCACCAGAAATAGCCGAAAAAATCAGTAAATTAATTACCTTACTTTGGGATGTACGTCTTGAGATCGGTGTCAGTGTTAGAACAATGGAAGAGTGTCTTTTAGAAGGTCTCTCTGACTTAACGGTAGCGACAAATTTGCTAGAAGCTCGCTTGGTTTGTGGTAATCAATCACTTTATCAACAGTTAATTAATCATATTTTCAGCCAAGGATTTTGGCCATCACCTGATTTTTTCGCAGCCAAAATAGAAGAACAAAAACAAAGACATCAACGATTTCATAGTACCAGCTATAACCTAGAACCAGATATTAAAAGTAGCCCTGGCGGTCTTCGCGATATTCATACTTTAATTTGGGTCGCTCATCGACATTTTGGTGCAACCTCCATCTCAGAAATGGTGAACTTTGGCTTTTTAACTCCCGCAGAAGGACAAGAATTACTAGAGTGCCAATACACTCTGTGGAAAATTCGTTTTGCATTACACCTAGTGCTTTCTCGCTACGATAATCGCCTACTATTTGATAGACAACTTAACGTTGCTCAATGCTTAAATTATCAAGGAGAAGGCAATCAGCCGGTTGAAAAAATGATGAAGGATTATTATCGCGTTACTCGCCGTGTTAGTGAGTTAAACGATATGCTGCTTCAGTTATTTGATGAAGCCATCCTTGCTTTACAACCCAATGTAAAACCTCGACCATTAGATAATGAATTCCAGCTAAGAGGCTCTTTGATTGATGTTATCGATGATAGCTGTTTTCTTGATGATCCTATCGCCATTATGCGCCTATTTTTGCGTATGGCAGAGCATAAAGAGATCACTGGAATTTATTCTACAACATTACGCCATTTACGTTATGCGCGCCGTCATTTAGTTCAGCCTTTGTGTGAGTACCCACTAGCACGCCAAGTTTTTATGCAGATTTTGCGTCATCCTCATGCTGTTTCTGGTGCATTTATTCCTATGCACAAACACAGTGTACTCGCAGCTTATTTTCCACAATGGAATAACATTGTGGGGCAAATGCAGTTTGATTTATTCCATGCTTATACTGTTGATGAACACACTATCCGTGTTTTACAAAAGCTCGAAAGCTTTGGTTCCCCAGAAAATCATGAAAAACACCCACTCTGTGTTGATATTTACCCACAACTGCCACAGCTTGAATTGCTCCGTTTAGCTGCACTCTTTCATGATATAGCTAAAGGCCGGCATGGTGATCACTCTGTGCTAGGTGCTCAAGATGTTGCCCACTTTGCCCAACAACATGGTTTAAATCAAAGGGAATCAGCATTAGTTGAATGGTTAGTTAGTCATCACTTACTTATGTCTGTCACAGCACAAAGACGTGATATTCAAGATCCCGACATCATTTTTCAATTTGCATCAGAAGTAAAAAATGAAAGTCGATTACGCTACCTTTTATGTTTGACTGTTGCTGATATCTGCGCAACCAACAGTAGTCTATGGAATAGTTGGAAACAGAGCTTATTACGTGAGCTTTTTCTATCTACAGAAGCCCAATTACGCCAAGGTATGCATTCTATTCCTGATTTACGTGAACGCATCCGTCATCATCGTTTGCAAGCACTAACTATTTTACGTACAGAGCATGTTGATGAAGAAAAATTGCAAGCAATTTGGGGGCGTTGTCACGCCGATTACTTTTTGCGACACACACCAGAACAGATTGCATGGCATGCCCTTGCTTTAATTGAACATAATAGTTCTGATCCCATGGTATTAATCAGCCAACAAACAGAACATGGTGGCACAGAAATATTTATTTGGTGCGCAGATAGACCCTCTCTTTTTGCCTCCGTTGCAGGTGAACTTGATAGACGTAATTTAAGCATCCATAACGCACAAATATTTACTAACCGCGATAATATGGCTATGGATACCTTTATTGTGTTAGAGCCTAATGGTAAGCCTCTAGCTACTGATAGATATAATGCTATCCGCAACGCTTTGATCCAAGTTGTATCAGCTCCTTATAACAACAACGCGAAAACACGTTCTCTGCCTGCAAAATTACGCCACTTTGATGTTCCAACAAAAATTAACTTTGTTGCGTCTAATCATAATAAACGCACTTATATGGAATTATTTGCACGAGATCGCCCAGGATTATTAGCAATTATTGGTAAAGTTTTTGCTGATCTTTCATTGTCACTACATGGCGCAAGGATCACCACAATAGGTGAACGTGTTGAGGATTTCTTCGTATTAACCGATAGCGAAAATAAGGCATTAAACCAAAAAATGAAGGATGAAGTCGTAGAAAGGTTGACAAAAGCCCTAGTTTCAAAGGATAAAATATAGGAACCCACGACAATACATATAGGAAATACTATTGATGCAAGCATTACAATCTATTATTGATAACGCCTTTGAACAACGTGCCGATATCACTCCAAACAACGTTGAGCCTCATATTCGTGACGCAATTAATAACGTTATTGCACAGTTAGACAGCGGGAAACTGCGAGTGGCGGAAAAAATTGACGGTCAGTGGGTGACTCATCAATGGTTGAAAAAAGCGGTTCTACTCTCTTTTCGTATTAATCACAATCAAGTGATAGATGGCAGTGAAAGTCGCTATTTTGACAAAGTACCTATGAAATTCGCTGACTATGACCAAGATCGTTTTGAAAAAGAAGGTTTTCGTGTTGTCCCTCCAGCAGCCGTTAGACAAGGTGCTTATATCGCCCGCAACACTGTTTTAATGCCATCTTATGTCAACATTGGTGCTTACGTCGATGAAGGTAGCATGGTCGATACATGGGCAACAGTAGGTTCATGTGCTCAAATCGGTAAAAATGTTCACCTCTCTGGCGGTGTAGGAATTGGCGGTGTTTTAGAACCACTACAAGCAAACCCAACCATTATTGAAGATAATTGTTTTATTGGCGCACGCTCTGAAATTGTTGAAGGCGTAATTGTCGAAGAAGGTGCAGTTATTTCAATGGGCGTTTATATTGGCCAAAGTACCAAAATTTATGACAGAGAAACGGGCGAAGTACATTATGGCCGAGTACCCGCCGGCTCTGTCGTTGTGTCAGGTAATTTACCGTCTAAAGATGGGAGTTATAGTCTGTACTGTGCAGTGATCGTAAAAAAAGTGGATGCTAAAACACGCGGAAAAGTTGGTATTAATGAATTGTTAAGAACTATCGACTAATATAAGAACAGCGGATAGAATTAATTCTGTTCGCTATTCTTTCACCCATTTTTCTATCAGGTGCCAATATATGTACGATAATTTAAAAAATTTAGGGATCCCGCATCCTGAAGATATTGACCGCTATACCCTACGCCAAGAAGCTAACAACGATATTTTAAAAATCTATTTTCGCAAAGATAAAGGTGAATTTTTTGCAAAAAGCGTAAAATTTAAATATCCGCGTCAACGTAAAACGATTTCTGATGGTCAATCAGGGCAAGGTTTTAAAGAAGTAAATGAAATCAATACTAACTTACGTTATGTTATTGAAGAATTAGATCAAATTTGCCAACAAGACCAAGTAGAAGTCGATTTAAAACATAAAATTCTGGACGATTTACGCCATCTTGAACATGTTGTTGCAAATAAGATTGCTGAAATTGAAGCTGATTTAGAAAAACTAACCCGTCGTTGATAATATGACACAAAGGCTAATTAATTTTAGTCGATTTAAGACGTTAGTTTTACATAAAATACCGCTTATTTTCTGATAAAATAGAAATAAGCGGTATTTAAAATATGACACTTTACTCATTTTCATATTGACCAATTAGATTTACTAAATTGTTTTCTCAATTAACCTAATTGACTAACCCAATTCTCTATCCAATCTATTGCAAATACTTCTGGCTCTGCGATATCCATACCGTCTATTTTTAATATTTCTCCAATACGCTTGGCTTGATGTTCTTGTAATAGCGCTTCAAATTGCATACCTGCACCACAAAAATGGTCATAACTACTGTCACCTAAAGCAATTAAGCCGTAACTTAAGTGTGGCTGATACCCCAAATTATCACGCAGTTCATGAAATAAAGGTGCGATAGTATCAGGTAAATCCCCTTGCCCTGTACTCGACGTTATCACTAATACGGTCGAATATTTTTTCCAATCCGCAAGAGTTCCTTCTTCATAAACATTAGCTTGGTGTTTATGCTCAAGTAAAATACGTTGAGCCTCTTCAGCAACCGCTAATGCATTTCCGTAAACTGTACCTACAAAAATACCGATTTTAGCCATAATATCCTCTATTCCATCTATCAACAAACATAGAAAGTCACATACTACCGTTATCAATATACAAATTATGCACCTTCTTTCTCAAGAATAAATTCTTTATAAATTTTATTCCATTCTGTTCGCTCTTTAGATAATTGCCAAAAAATATCATTCATAGGTATAGATTCATTTATTGTTTTAGCCACTAATTTACATGCCCATTTAGGTACTGAATTATTTTTAAAATCTTTAGATTGCAGCAAACAGAACAAATTTTTATATAACATATTTAATTGATTAAAAGCATTATGACTTTTCTTTTGTTTTTCTAGATACTTATTAGGAAACAAATATTTATATATTCTAAAGAAGAGTCCCTTAGGGTTTTCTAATGAACCATGATAAAGGTACAATTGAGAAGAAACGTCTCTTATTTTATCAAAAAAATATTTTTTAAAATCAACGTCATTCTGATTAATTGTAAAGAGTTTATATGAACTAATCCCTTCATAAATAATGTTTAATTTATGTTCTTTAAACATAGCTATTCTTTTTTTATTTTTATCAAGCTCACTAACAATTAAATTTAATTCATTTAATTTCACTTTCAAATCTTCAATGCTTAATTTAAAGAAATCACCATTTAAATTAACATTATCACTTCTATCTCTTAATTTATCGACATCAATATCAAGTTCATTAATAAATTTCTCGTCAATATTTTTATCATTACAATTAATAAAATGAGATATATGAATTATAGATCTAATAATATTAAGTGCCCCTTCATTTAAGATGTCTAAAAATTTATTTAACCTTTCTTTTCCTTCATTAACTTCTTTTATTATCTTTGATTTTTCATTATCTACTTTTCTTATTTCCCTTAAGTCATCACTACATTCTTCTTTTTTATTATGCCTTATTTTGTTACAACCCCCAGTATCTATTGGTTTACTAGTGTAATCATTTTCGGTTCGCATAATTTCAGGCTTTATTGATTGAACCTCCAACATTACTGACATCTTTTTATCATATATTTCTGTTTTTTTTCTACTTTTAAATAATGATAAAACCCCATTGCTATTTATATTATTTGCAATTTTTTCAATATTATGAAAGATTTCTTTTTTATCTTTGGAGATGAAGTTATTAATTAATATATTATTATCACTAAATAACATTTTAAAGAGTGTACTATGTTTACTTTTATTCCTCAACAATGAAGAAAACAAACGATTAAGATCATCACCACTATTTAAGTTTAACACATCTACTTTTCCATCAAAGATCTTTATTTTATCAACCAACCCCTCTTCAATAATAATTTTATTTAATTTTTCCAATCTATTTTTATTATTTAAAATATACTTTTCAAATGTACTTTTTAATTCACAACTAAATTTTGAAAATATAAACCTCTTATCTTTATTGAAGATCTTTAGTTCTTCACCTCTATATTTTATAAATGAAAATAAATCTTTTTCTTCAAAATAGGCCTCTTTACTATCTTCTAGTAAGAGTACAAATTTTTTATTATTTACTATCGATAATGTTGAATTCATACTTCCTCCTAGATTCAGATTAATACCTAAGAGAATTACATAATTATCATCTATATTATTTCAATAAAAAAACACTCTTTGTTTACACATAAGAGTGTTTTTATAATTCAATCAAAAATAATTTATTCTTGTTCAGTCGTGTCCAAAGACCGGATATATTCATCCATTTCAGTTTTTAGATTATCTGACTTAGGACCAAAAATTGCTTGAATACCAGAGCCGACTACAACTACACCAGCAGCGCCCAATCTTTTCAATTCATCACGATCAACCTTATCGATCTCTTTTACACCAATGCGTAAGCGTGTGATACATGCATCTAAACTACTGATATTGTCTTTACCGCCAAAAGCAGCAACTAAAGATTGCCCCATCGCGCTTTTATCCGCTTGTTTTGCGTTTTTATCTTCAACTTCTCGACCTGGTGTTTTCAGGTTTAGTTTCACGATTAAAAAACGGAAAATTGAGTAATAAGTTATGGCATAAAGTATGCCAATAATTGGGAATAGATACAGCTTACTGCTATTACCACTTAATACGATAAAGTCGATCAAGCCATGAGAGAAACTTGTACCATCACGCATACCTAACAAGATACAAATAACAAACGCTAAACCAGCCAAAATAGCATGAATAACATAAAGGATTGGAGCGACGAACATAAATGAGAACTCAATAGGCTCAGTGATCCCTGTTAAGAAGGCAGTTAATGCCGCAGAAATCATGATCCCTCCCACTTTTACACGATTCTCAGGGCGTGCTGAATGCCAAATCGCAATAGCGGCAGCAGGTAAACCAAACATCTTAAATAAGAAGCCACCTGACAACATACCAGCGGTTGGGTCACCTGCCATATAACGAGGAATATCACCGTGGAATACTTGTCCTGCACTATTTACATATTCACCCACTTGCATTTGGAACGGTACATTCCAGATGTGGTGCAAACCAAATGGTACTAATCCACGCTCTACAACACCGTAAATACCAAAAGCAACAGCTGGGTTTTGATAGGCTGCCCATTCAGAGAAACGTTGGATAGCGGTACCGATAGGAGGCCAAATAAAAGCTAAGATAATCCCAACAAAAATAGCAATTAATCCCGAAATAATAGGAACAAAACGCTTACCAGCAAAGAATCCTAAATACTCAGGTAATTTGATGCGATAAAAGCGGTTAAACATGGAGGCCGCAATAATACCTGCAATAATCCCCCCTAACACACCAGTATCAGTAAGATGTTGAGCCTCAATTTCAGCTGGTGAAAGCCCTAAAACCCAAGGAGCAACCACTATCATGGTTTTAGACATAATGCCGTAAGCCACTACGGAAGCTAGCGCTGATACCCCGTCATTATTGGTAAAGCCTAATGCAACACCAATGGCAAAAATAAGTGGCATATTAGAGAAAACTGAACCACCAGCTTCTGCCATAACTTGAGAAACAGAAGAGGGGATCCATGATAGATCTGCGGAACCAACCCCTAATAAAATACCGGCAATAGGCAATACAGATACCGGTAACATCAAGGACTTTCCGATTTTTTGTAAAACAACAAATAGGTTTTTAAACATCAAGCAGACTCCCGGAGTGTGGGTTTTATATGTTGTAAGTTTTTTATTTGTTTAAAGTAGTGTGGGTTTTATTTCATAAACTTATCTAATGATAAGCCTTATTTATTTCACATCATAAAATAAATCGCTTAATGAATACATGATAGCTGTCACGTTTCAATGCATGTGATCAGATCAATTTATAGAATTATATATTTTACAAATAGTTAATAGAGATTATAAATTTGCGCAAACCATCAAGACTTAAGTAAAAAAGCCTTGATAGTCACATATAGAAATCAATATTTTGAATAAGAAAGGAATTAAAAGTGATGAGATAAATCTTCGCCATACAGCTCTAATTCAGATCTTAATCCACGCCAACCAAATTGATTAATAAGGTGTTGCCAAGGGAGATCCCATTTAGCCGTTAAATTAAGCGGTTGCAATGTGATTGGATGAATTAAATTTAGATGGCTTGCATGTAACATCAAGCGATGAGATTGAAAATGATTTACAACACCACGGTTTTGACGTAGATCACCATGAGCAGTATCGCCGATAATTGGGTGGCGAATGTGAGACATATGGCGACGTAATTGATGCTTACGACCTGTTTCAGGACGCAATTCTAATAAACTAAATCGAGATGTAGGATAGCGCCCAATCGCAACCTCTTTTTCAACGGTTGCTAATGGCTGGCAATGTGTTACACATTCTTGAATTTGTGGTGGTTGAGTTGCAAATTTGTCTGCAATTTTATCTAACTCTTCCACTAAAGGACTATCAATCACTAACGCTTCTTCAACATACCCTCTGACAACGGCATGGTAAATTTTTTCTGTCTTATGTTGTTCAAAAGATTGAGAAAGAGCCCTAGCAACATCTGAAGAGAGTGCCATTAATAGAACACCAGACGTAGGTCTATCTAAACGGTGTACAGGAAAAACATGTTGCCCTATTTGATCTCTCAGTGTTTGCATCACAAACACCGTTTCATGTCTATCGAGCCAACTACGGTGAACAAGCCAGCCCGCAGGTTTATTCACCGCAACAAGATATTCATCTTGATAAATAATATCTAGCATTGTCAGCCTTATGATTTAAACATTGCGTCAAGTTCACGCAAATGATTGAGTAAATCAGTAAAGTCGCGACTTTCATCATCTTTGAATACTTCTTCGTAATAAGGCGCGATTGCAAATGAATTAGGTAATGGCATCTCATTTTCAATCATTGATGACAATCGTGGAATCAATACCCACTGTAACCATTCATGAGCACTCATTGTATCAATACAAAAAGGTTCAATACTTTCAAATGCTTGCTCAGTCGGTGATCCTAATTGCCATAGCTCAATGTTCTTCATCTCTTTTTCGATTAAGAGCAATTTCGCTAAAATACGTTGTTCTGCTGTCATCATGTGTTCCTTATATAAAACTTACGAATAAGGATAACATTGGGATGGAATAGCAGAAAACAAATAAAAAAATAAAAGGAGCCGAAACTCCTTTTAGACAAGAAAAATAGCTGTCTGTACAACACATGCATCCAAGCAAGACCGTTTTATCTATCCCTGTGATTAAGTCTGTATCCACATTAATGGAAATATCCTATTTCCTGTGCCCTTGATTACTTTACATTATATCGGCCACCAAGCAGTCCTTTAGTTGGTGAACGTAGAATGCCAATAATTGATTAGTTAAACAACCCACAAAATAAAAGCAATCAAATAGAAATAACCATAAATAAAAACAATAGGTTATTAAGTTATTGCTCTACTTAAATAAATCAAATTTACTCTTATACAAGGACCCATTATCTAAAAAAACAGACTCTTTTTTGTAAGATATGTCTCACACAAAGAATAGTTTTAAGACTACATCATTCACTATACACCACGACTAATTCTGATAAAAAAACAAATAAATTTTCCGCTAAAACTTTTCTTTTCTTTTGACCAAAAGTTTCAAGAATAACTTCGCCAGAAACATTACATACAGAAATTATGTCGTTTTCTGAATCTGTTGTGCCAATAAATAAAGTTGGCGTTAATTTCAGCCGCTTTTGTGTCACCAAATGCCCAATAATATTTTCTTGTAGGCGGATAAAATCTTCTTCGCTCCAAACTTGGATTAAGCTCAAGTGTGTATCTCTAAAGCGAACTTGCATATCTCCCGCATACTGAGTGGTAAAGTAATTATGTAATTCAGGGCGAATAATAATCCCCATCGCTTTTTCAACTTTTTCTAGTTTATCCGTTCCCACAAAAGGTTGAGGTAGCCAATAAACGACTTCATCACCTGTTCTTGAAATACAAACGGAAGGAACACCATAGAGATCTTCACTCGCAGGAGGTAAACCTGATTTTTCTTGCCATAACTCAACATATTTTTGGGTGAAGGCTTTTAATTCAGAGGAAATATTTTCAATCACGGTTATCAGCTTTATCTATTAAATAAAAATTAGCCTTTATGTTACCTGATTATGTTATTAATTCAGAGCATCAAAAATAAAGCATTCGTATACTATTGATGTTTCAATAGTATAATTAACCTTCTTTTATTTTCAGTTAAAGTTAGGATGTAAATTATGTCTTTATATCAAGGTGATAAATCTCTTGAAACATTATCTTTAGGCAAAAAGATTCAATATCATGATCACTATGATGCCGAATTATTACAAGGTGTACCACGTAGCCTAAACCGAGACTCACTTTCTTTAACTGCTGAAAATTTGCCATTTCATGGTGGTGATATTTGGACTATGTATGAACTCTCTTGGCTTAATAACAAAGGGTTACCACAAGTTGCAATTGGTCATGTTGAATTAGATGCAAAGACGGAAAACCTCATTGAGTCTAAAAGCTTTAAACTATATCTCAACAGTTTTAACCAAACTCGCTTTGAAAGCTGGGATATCGTTGAAAAAACCTTACTTAAAGATTTAACTTCTTGTGCTAAAGGTAAAGTGAATCTGACTATTTACCCACTTTCACATTTTACATCACAATCTATTGTTGATTTTGCTGGAGAGTGTATTGATGAACAAGACATTGAAATCGATAATTATCAGTTTGATGCACAATGGTTAAACGGATCGACAACCGATACACTGGTTGAAGAAACTCTAGTCAGTCATCTGTTAAAATCAAACTGCCTTATTACCAATCAACCAGATTGGGGATCTGTCGCTATCCAATATAAAGGCAAAAAAATTGATCGTGAAAAATTGCTACGTTATTTAGTCTCATTTAGGCAACATAATGAATTTCATGAACAATGTGTTGAGCGAATTTTTCACGACATCATGCAATTTTGTGCGCCAGAAACATTAACTGTTTATGCAAGATATACGCGACGTGGTGGATTAGATATCAATCCTTGGCGTAGTAATTGTGAGTTTGTTCCAAAAGTCAGTCGATTAGCCAGACAATAATAGGAATAATGCCTGTATGTTAATATGATCTGTGTTATACCAAGATCAGTTGCACTTCAGTTTGTTATTTCAGGAGAAAAAGGAGTCCTACGTGATAACTCATGTCAGCCCATTAGGTTCCATGGATCTGCTTTCACAGCTAGAAGTTGATATGCTAAAGAGAACCGCAAGCAGTGATCTTTACCAACTGTTTCGTAATTGTTCTCTTGCTGTCCTCAACTCTGGTAGCCTTACTGATAGTAGTAAAGAACTGTTATCTAAATACCAAGATTTTGATATTAACGTACTGCGCCGTGAACGTGGCGTTAAATTAGAGTTAGTCAATCCTCCTGAAGACGCCTTTGTTGATGGAAAAATTATTCGTTCACTGCAAGCTAACTTATTTGCTGTACTTCGTGACATTTTGTTTGTTCATGGACAAATCACAACAGCCAAACGTGACCTGCACCTTAATTTAGAAAATAGCACTCATATCACTAACACTATTTTCTCTATTTTGCGTAATGCTAGGGCCCTTCATATCGATGAAGATCCTAATATGATTGTGTGCTGGGGTGGCCACTCTATCAATGAAACTGAGTATCTTTATGGCCGAAAAGTGGGTAACGAATTAGGGCTACGAGAACTTAATATTTGTACAGGTTGTGGTCCAGGCGCGATGGAAGCACCAATGAAAGGTGCTGCGGTCGGCCATGCTCAACAACGATATAAAAATAGCCGTTTTATTGGTATGACAGAGCCTTCAATCATTGCGGCTGAGCCACCAAATCCATTGGTTAACGAACTGATTATCATGCCAGATATTGAAAAACGTCTGGAATCCTTTGTTCGTATTGGACATGGTATTATTATTTTTCCTGGTGGTGTGGGAACTGCCGAAGAATTACTGTATCTACTTGGTATTCTTATGTCTCCAGAAAACCAAGATCAAGTATTACCACTGATTTTAACTGGCCCGAAAGAGAGTGCTGATTACTTTAATGTACTCGACGATTTTATCGCAAATACATTAGGTGATGAGGCTCGACGCCATTACCAAATTATTATTGATGATGCGCCTGAAGTGGCTCGCATTATGAAAAAATATATGCCATTGGTAAAAGATAATCGTCGTAGTACTGGTGATGCTTATAGCTTTAACTGGTCAATGAAAATCAATGCTGACTTACAGCATCCTTTTGAACCAACACATGAAAATATGGCATCACTTAACTTAAGCACCGATCAATCACCTGAAAAATTAGCCGCTGACTTACGTCGTGCATTCTCTGGTATTGTTGCAGGTAACGTAAAAGAAGTAGGTATGAAGGCGATTGAAGCTTACGGCCCTTATAAAATTCATGGTGACCGTGAAATTATGCGGCGCATGGATATTTTATTAGCGGGCTTTGTTGAGCAACATCGTATGAAACTTCCAGGCGGTACAGCTTACCAACCATGTTATGAGATTATCAGCTAATTTATTATGATACATTTGCTGATTATTGATGCTTTAAACCTGATCCGCCGCATTCATGCGGCATCAGGTTCTTCCTGCCAGACTGTGTGTGAACAGAGCGTCAACCAACTGCTTGGTCACACCCAACCTACTCATGCCGTAGCGGTCTTTGATGAAGATGACAGAGACGGTAGTTGGCGACATCAACTCTTACCTGATTATAAAGCAGGTCGCACACCAATGCCTGATGACCTGCGTCAACAATTGCCAGAAATTAAAGCAATGTTACTCAATTTAGGAATACAAAGCTGGCACTCTGGCGGTGATGAAGCGGATGATGTCGCTGCAACATTGGCAACAAAAGTGGCGAGTGCGGGTTTTCGAGTCACGATTATTTCAACCGATAAAGGGTATTGCCAATTACTTTCACCCTCTATTCGTATACGCGATTATTTTCAACGACGTTGGTTAGATTTAGAATTTATCAGAGCAGAATTTGGTGTCGAACCATCTCAGCTTACTGATTATTGGGGATTAACAGGCGTAAGCAGCAGTAAGGTTGCAGGCGTTCCTGGTATTGGACCTAAAAGTGCCACCGAGCTTTTACAAATTCACCCAGATCTAGAATCGCTCTATCAGCATATTGATGATGTTCCTACTAAATGGCAAAACAAACTTATTACCCATAAAGAGTCTGCATTTATCAGTCGGAAAATCACAACATTACGCACTGATATTCAATTAAACGGTAATCTACAACAGTTACGTTTAAAATAGCTAAGCTCTCAATTATTAAAATTCAACGAGCAGATATCCTTAAATAACGAGATCCCATTAAAAAAGCTAAGCTTCAATTTATAAGCTTAGCTTTTTATTGTCATCAATAAATCGATGTGCTTTGAACGTTTTTAGAATTCACGATCGGGTCGATAAGCAGCCCAAATATTTTGAATATGAACAGTTATTTCTTCTCTATCATGATAAAGTTGCTTAGCTTGGATCTTAACGTTAACCCCTTTTTCAGCTAACTCTGACTTTATTTTTTCAAGGATATGAGAGACTTCCTCATAACGCTTTTTCATTGGCAATTTTAGGTTAAAGATAGCTTCACGACACCATTCATTGGCAACCCAAGTTGTCATTAACGCAGCAACTTTAGCTGGCTTTTCAACCATATCACAGACAAGCCATGTGATATTTTTAGATGTAGGTTCAAATTTAAAACCATCAACTTGGTGATGACGAACTTGCCCTGTATCCATCAAAGATTGTGCCATTGGACCATTATCAACAGCATGTACCATCATACTGCGTTTCACTAATTGATATGTCCAACCACCGGGGCATGCTCCTAAATCTACCGCTTTCATTCCACTAGCTAAGCGCTCTTCCCATTCGTCATAAGGAATGAAGATATGAAATGCTTCTTCAAGTTTCAGTGTCGAACGACTTGGTGCATCTGATGGGAATTTTAATCGAGGAATACCCATATAGAATGCGGAATTATTAAAGCTATAAGAATAGCCAACATAACAACATCCCGGTGCAATGAAAAACACATGGATAATAGGACGGCTAAAATTCTCTACTTTCAGCAAAATTTTTTCATTACGTAAATGATTACGTAATGGCACCGTAAATTTACGGCAAAATTTTAATAGCTCTTTACTTTCGTTAGTATCAGCAACTTCAACTCGAAGTTCACCCGCTTTTTCAACAGCACCTTTTAGCATTCCAACAATTGGTGTAATTCTATCTTCTGGCGGTAAATCTTTAAGTAATTCACCTGTCACAAACATCTGACGAGCAAAAATTAATTCACGGAAATTTACTTCACGTGCAATTTTGTCTGCTTCACCTTCTTGGTAGCATTCAAAAATCACATAGCCACTTCCCTCTTTAACACGAGGAAAGCCATAAACGCCGATTTGACCTGCTTTATCCGTAATCTCAGCCGCGCACTCTTTTTCAAAACCTTGGCGACAATATAATGCAACTTTATTCATGGCGAGACGCCGGTGCCCTTAGACGCAAAGCGCCAATAAAAATTAAAGTCCAACCAATAAGAAAACTAAACCCACCAATTGGCGTAAAATAAGATAACAATCTAACTTGTGTTAGCGCCATACAATAAAGGCTACCACTGAAAAGTAGAATACCAACACTAAAGAAAATACCTGCCCAATAAAACCATAAGATGGTTTTTCGCATTAATATTGCTGCGATCCCGACAAGTATCAAGGTATGTACAATCTGGTAACGCATCGCTAACTGGATGTATTCCCAATGTTGTGGCGATAAATGAGGTGCTAGCTTATGTGTTGCAAATGCACCAAAAGCGACATAAAAAAAGCCACTAATCGCGGAAAACATAAGCAATGTACGACTATTCACTGTTTATTCCTTCCTAATTTAGAAGATATTTTGCCAATCATAATATTAAGATGATGTCAGTAAACCCAGCTTTTCTTGTTCATTCGCTGCTTGTGATAAAATCCATTGGCGAAAAGCCGCAATTTTACCCAATTCAGCCTGACTATCTTGGCAAACTAAATAAAATGCATTTTTACTGACAAGGACATCTGGAAAAGGTCTAACTAGCCGACCTGATTCTATTTCACTACGTGCCATGACATTATTAACTAATGCAACACCTTGCCCATGTACAGCGGCCTGGATCACCATTGAACTATGACTAAAAATGGGGCCTTGCTGCACATTGATCTGATTTTGTATCTCTAATTGGCGAACATAAGCTTGCCAGTCTCGACGAGATGTATCATGTAGTAGCGTATGATAAATCAGATCTGATGGGGTTTTTAGTGGTTTTTCACCTGTAAGTAAAGATGGCGCACAAACAGGAATTAAATATTCAGCATAAAGACGGTCTGTTCGTAGCCCTGTCCAGTTTCCTCGACCATAAAAAATTGCCACATCAACGTCATCAGCAAGCTTATCCTCTTCTCTATCAACAGCCTGAATTCGTACATCAATCCCCGGATAAGCTTGATTAAATCCAGATAACCTAGGTACAAGCCATTGAATCGCAAAACTTGGAGAAAGGCTAACAGTCAGTGCACCTTTCGCGCTTCTCGCTAATAATTTGCGAGTTGCCTCGTTAATTGATGAAAAAATTTCCTTGATATCGAGATAATAACTTTGCCCTTCTTCAGTCAATAAAAGCGAGCGATTACGTCTTCTAAATAATTTTAGCCCAAGGAATTCTTCTAGTGTTTTAATTTGATGGCTCACTGCTGCTTGTGTCACAAATAATTCTTCAGCAGCTTTAGTAAAACTTAAATGACGTGCAGCTGAATCAAAAACCCTAAGCGCATTTAATGGTGGTAAACGTTTAGACATATTCGGCTCTTAAACCCCTATTTTGGCTATTAGTAGACCCTAACTTTCATCATTAGTTTTTTTTATGCGAAGCATTATAATTTGTCCCTTGATGATTAGCCAGTAAATACCTATAGTAAGCGCACTTCCTAAGCCGGAACGAAAAGTTGTGTAGTAGTAATACTGCAAAACTTTTGGCTTTGTGGTTGTGATGTTGTGTTTGCAAGTTGTCTGGAAATTCCAGACTTAGTAGCTGATGCTACTGTTTTTTTTCACTTCCTGTACATTTACCCTGTCTGTCCATAGTGATTTTATAGTGCACCGCCAAGGCGGTGCTTTTTTTATTCCCTATTTTTATCTAACTTTTCATCTTCTATACACTCACTTTTGATGTTTTCATCTTTTCTTTACAATAAATTTATTGTCAATGTTCTGAAAAATGCATCATATTCTCTTTAAAATGATTAAATTAAAGAAAAAACACATAATAAATCTGCTATCTGTGATTTTTTATTGAGTGAACTTTCGCCATCTTTGTTGTGTTATTATGGGCGCACTATCATGCTATAAACGGATGTTCTTAGTTTTTCATTATAAATAAATATAATTAACCGTATAATCTATACGCCCTATTTTTACTACAAATTACGAAACGTTATTCATCTACTAACACAGCATAATTATGAACGTATTTTCCCCTGAATTATTTCGACAACAATTTCCTGCTCTTGAAGCAAACACAGTTTATCTTGATAGCGCAGCTACGGCATTAAAGCCTCTTGCGATGATAGAAGCCTCAGATAATTTTTATCGCCACAATTTTGCAACGGTTCATCGTAGCCAATATCAACACGCTAAAGAAACCACACAACAGTTTGAAGCGACTCGTCAACAAGTTGCCAAATTAATTAATAGTGCTGATAGTGATACTATTATTTGGACAAAAGGCACCACAGAATCACTCAACTTGATTGCTCAAGGCTATTTTCGCCCACGTTTACAAGCAGGTGATGAAATAATAGTGAGTGAGCAAGAACATCATGCCAACCTTATACCTTGGTTGATCCTAGCAGAACAAACAGGTGCACAGGTGATCCCTTGGGCTATTGAAGATGATTTTTTGCCTTCAATTGAGGATCTAAATCGCTTGATCAGTGAGCGAACTCGTATTGTGGCAATTAGCCAAATGTCGAATGTAACAGGTGCTCAAATCGCATTAGATAAAGTGTCTCAATGTGTTCACCAATATCATAATTGCTTATTGGTTGTTGATGGTGCACAAGGTATCGCACACCACTCAACGGATGTGAGCGCACTTGATATTGATTTTTATGTTTTCTCCGCGCACAAGCTTTATGGCCCTAATGGATTAGGTATTTGTTATGGTAAACGTGAGCTTTTAGACGAGATGGCACCTTGGCATGGGGGGGGGAAAATGCTAACAAATGCAACCTTTAATAGTTTTACACCTGCCGCTATTCCTCACTGTTTTGAAGCCGGAACACCTAATGTTGCGGGTGTTATCGCTTTCTCAGCAACATTAGCATGGCTAGAAACACAAGATATGTCTCAGGCTAACCAATATACATTGGAGCTTGCTGATGAAGCTGAAAGGCGCCTACGTGAGTTAGATGGATTTATCAGCTATCGCGCACCAAACTCATCCGTCATCTCTTTTAATTTTGCAGGTATCCACCATAGTGATTTAGCAACATTAATCACAGAGAAAGGCATAGCATTACGTACAGGACAACATTGTGCACAGCCTCTTATTGATTCATTAAATATTTCAGGCTGTTTACGTATTTCTTTTATGCCTTATAATCAACGTGCTGATATTGATGCTTTTATTAATGCCATTAATTTTGCTTTAACACTCTTAAAAGACGAATAATCATAATGAACAACACACATCATCTCACCACGCAACACCCTTTTGGTCATGAAATTACCTTAGAGGTATTGCTTAATGATTTTCAAAAATCAAAAGCATGGGAAGATAAATATCGTCAATTAATTCAGCTCTCACGAAAATTGCCCACATTACCTGATGCATTAAAAACTACAGAAAAAGAGATCAAGGGTTGTGAAAATAGAGTGTGGCTTGGTGTCGAGTTAAATAATAACGGCAAATACCATGTTTATGGCGATAGTGATGGTCGTATTGTAAAAGGCTTACTGACGATTATCTTAACTATAGTTGAAAATAAAACGGCACAAGAAATAGCTGATATCGATATATTAGCGATTTTCGATCAATTAGGATTGGCTAATCAGATTAGCCAATCTCGTACAGACGGAGTTAATGCAATTATCGCACGGCTAAAATCACTCACATCCCAGTATTAAGTTTGATACTTTAAATAATTCAAGTCACAGCTAGGCGACAAAGGAATGAGTCGCTAGTCACATACATAAGTATGTGACTAGTGCGAATGAACGCCGTCAACAACGCTTCAACTTGAAATATGACAAGTACGTTGAGCCTTCGCTAACATCTTCTTCAACGCATGAGACACCGCAATAAAACCAAAAGAAGCGGTTACCATCGTTACTGCGCCAAATCCTGCAGAACAATCCATTCGCTTTACACCGTCAGCAGTACTTTTCGCTGCGCAAACTGTACCATCACCTTGTGGATAAACCAGTTGTTCAGTAGAAAAAACACAGTCTATACCTAACTTACCTTTGCTATTTTTTACAACATTAAAATCAGATTTTAAACGTTCTCTTAATTTAGCTGCTAAAGGATCTTGAATTGTTTTTGCTAAATCAACCACTTGGATTTGGGTTGGATCAATTTGCCCACCAGCCCCTCCCGTTGTGATCACAGGAATTTTATAACGGCGACAATAGGCTAATAACGCAGCTTTTGGTCTAACACTATCAATCGCATCAATCACATAATCAAAATCGTTATTCATCATCTCAGCGACATTATCAACCGTGACAAAATCATCAATACTAGTGACATTACATTCTGGGTTGATTTCTAAAATACGCTGTTTCATAACGTCACATTTAGGCTGACCCACATTTTCTTTTAATGCATGTATTTGCCTATTTGTATTAGTTACACAAACATCATCCATATCAATTAAGGTGATAGAACCAATACCACTGCGTGCCAGCGCTTCCGCAGCCCAACTGCCTACTCCACCTATACCCACGACACAAATATGAGCCTGAGCAAAATAAGACAACGCTTTTTGCCCATAAAGTCGTCCTATTCCAGAAAAGCGTTGTAAATATGAATCTGATAATGAATTTTGCATAATGCGATAACAACCTAAATAACAGAAATAATCATGGCTATTAATATCAATAGCCATGTCGTTTGCCTGATTTTACCGTTAATAATAATCTGATAAATAGTAAATCGTTTTATGACGAAGGATTTAGCAAGTTAAGTTGTGATTTTTTTAATACCCAAACACGTCCATAATGATTATAAAAACCTGCCATATGACCTGCATCTTTACCAATCCCATGATAAATATCGAAATGATGCCCTTTAATTGCGCCACCTACATCTAATGCCACCATCAAACGCATTTGATATTCGCCTGTAAACTTACCTGAATTATCAAGCACAGGAATTTCAGCCAGTAATACAGTTCCCGCAGGAATAATACTTCTATCAGAAGCCACTGATGCAAGTGCAATTAATGGAATAGCACTTGCTCCTCTTACTGGTGTAAAAGGCTCAGGTTTAAAAAAAACAAATGAAGGATTTTCTTCTAATAATTTTCTCACTTCAGTGTCGCTATGTTTATCAGCCCATTCTCTGATAGCAAGCATCGACATATCTTTTCTTTCTACTTCACCATTGTCGATTAGCACTTTACCTATGCTTCGATAAGCATGCCCATTTTTCCCTGAATAACCGAAAAAGGTAAGTGGTTTTCCATCACCAAAATCAACGTAACCACTTCCCTGAACTTCCATCATAAAATTATCCATAATGGAATTACTGTAAGCCGCAATTAAAGATTGGCTTAATGCACCATTATAGATAGCTGCACGTGAAGGAAGTTTCGAGCGACTATTGGCGGGCATTTTATAAAGAGGATATTGGAATTCACCTTGTCGTGTTAAACGAGCTTCAAGGACTGGCGTATAATAACCTGTAAACTGAACATTACCATAGTTATCAACACCTTCCATTTGAAAGGCGGAAAGATTAAATTGACGTAATTGGCGAGTATCAGCCCCTGAACGTAGCCAGTTTTCAACTGCTTGATAAGTCTCTTTGTTACTATTATACAAACGAGATGATGTTTGATTTATCTGATTAACTTGTTGCAGATAATCTGGGCCATTAATCGGTGTACCTTGTGTATTTGGCGAGCTGACTTCGATCAAGTCTTGTTTAAGTTTCCCATCTTTATATTGCTGACCTTGCTCTGTAGGACGATGACATCCTGTCAAGGCAAGCGCTAACATACCTAAAATTAACGATTTTCGCCAAGTAATCATTTTTTGCCCGCTTAATGACTAAATTTGAGTGTTGATTTTGAATTAAAAAGATACCAAAGCCAAATCAATAAAGATATGAATATGGATATACTGATAGTTAAGGTTTTCTATTATCCCCTAATCAATATGACTTTTAAACATTAAGTCACAACAAGTGGAAATAGAGAGAGAAACATAGATAAACGATGTGACTCCAATGAGTATAGTCAGCTCCTACAACTTTAAGCACCACGAGTATAACTGCCTAAAATTGCATCCTCATGTATTATTTCTGACCGTTTTTAAAAGAAAACGATAAAAATTTCATAAAAAACTTGCAACTCAGCAGATCCTGAGTATAGTGCCCCTCTGTGGAGACGCGGGGTGGAGCAGCTTGGTAGCTCGTCGGGCTCATAACCCGAAGGTCGTCAGTTCAAATCTGGCCCCCGCAACCAATTCACAAAGCAGTAAGTTTATAGTATCAGTCGCGGGATGGAGCAGCATGGTAGCTCGTCGGGCTCATAACCCGAAGGTCGTTGGTTCAAATCCAGCTCCCGCAACCAATTCTATAAATAACAATTCAGTCGCGGGATGGAGCAGCATGGTAGCTCGTCGGGCTCATAACCCGAAGGTCGTTGGTTCAAATCCAGCTCCCGCAACCAATTTTTCTTCAAGATTTCCTCTCATTTTTACTTTCTCTTTTAATTCAAAAAGCTGATCTTATCAATCATAGATTTACTACATCAATTTTCTTTTATTTCAATAACGTATTGGATAAATTTATTGTGCTGAAAATACAATAGAAATTCCAATAGAAAACACATGATCTTAGCTTTCTACTGGAATATAAAAAAGGGTATAGGAAGAGATTAGCTACGGTCAGCTAAGGTTAATTCACCGCCATTAGCGAAATAAGCTTTGATCCCTTTAAAAATAGATTCTGCAATTTGTTGCTGGAATTTAGCCGTTTTCAGTTTCTTCTCTTCTTCGATATTACTGATAAAGGCAGTCTCTACTAAAATAGAGGGGATCTCAGGGGCTTTTAATACCGCAAACCCTGCCTGATCAACTTTATTCTTATGTAGTTTATTAATCCCTCCCAACAACTTAAGCACTTCACTACCAAATTTTAAACTGTCATTGATAGTTGCCGTTTGTACAAGATCAAGCATCGCATGATCAACATAACGGTCACCACTTTTGCTCACACCACCGATTAAATCAGACTCATTTTGTGTTTGTGCAAGATAGCGTGCAGTATTACTGGTCGCCCCTGTTTTTGATAACGCAAAAACAGATGAACCTCTGGCAGAACGATTCGTAAATGCATCAGCATGAATAGAAACAAACAAGTCAGCTTGCATTTTTCGTGCTTTAGCAACACGCACCGTTAATGGAATAAACACATCTTCATTACGTGTCATATACGCCTTCATTTTGGCGTCTTTATCAATTAATGTTCTTAAGCGACGTGCAATTTGTAATACCACATCTTTTTCACGTGTTTTGTATTTTCCAATGGCACCAGGATCCTCCCCACCATGCCCAGGATCGATCATGATAATGATAGGTCTGTCTCTCCCTGCCCTACCCGGTTTTCGGGTGTCTGTTTGGGCTGGTACCGCTTGTTGTAAATCACCATCATTATATTCACGTAACAGTGCTAAGAGTGGATCATCTTCAGCATTTGCACCATGGCTTGGGTAGAAATCTAACACCAAACGGTTTTTAAATTCCGCAACAGGTTTTAGAGTAAACATTTGTGGTTGTACTGGTGTTTTTACTTCAAAAACTAATCGCACTGTTTTAGGCGTATTTTGACCAACACGGATCAACTTTAAATAAGGATCGCTAGTCTGAACTTGATTAGCCATACCCTTTAATACGCTATTAAGCTGAATACCTTCTAAATCCACCACAATACGTTCTGGGTTTGATAATGCAAACTGACGATATTTCAGTGGTGTTTTTGATTCTATAGTCACGCGAGTATAAGTCGAGGCTGGCCAAACCCTGACAGCAACAATAGATGCTGTCGCAGCAAAGCCAACAGGACTAACACTTAACAATAATAACGCGCCAATTCCTTTAATAAGACGACGACGAGTTTGATTGTGCTCAGAATGACTCATGAAAATATTCCAAAAAAACGATTAACGTCAATAAACTCTAAAAAGAGATAAAAAAAGTTAAGAACGAAAAACTTTACCCAATCCACACTCTACTGTCACTTAAAAACAGCACAATTACTCACATTTACACGAATATTCTGCCCTCATGCAAAACAATAAGATAGGATTTTACTTGCCATTCCTCATCAAAAAGAATAAAAATACATTAAATGCGAATAAAAATTCACTTGAGAGGGTTTTATGAAAGAGCGTAGCACCGAATTGGTCGATGGATTCCGCCACTCGGTTCCGTATATTAATGCACATAGAGGCAAAACATTTGTCATTATGTTGGGTGGCGAAGCTATCGCACATGAAAATTTTCCATCTATCATTAACGATATTGGATTACTACACAGTTTAGGTATCCGTTTAGTGGTTGTTTATGGCGCAAGACCACAAATTGATATGGCACTTGAAGTACAAAAAGTTTCACCAATTTATCATAAATATACTCGTATTACTGATAGTAAAACCTTAGAAATTGTTAAACAAGCAGCGGGTACATTACAGCTCGACATCACTGCACGTTTATCAATGAGTTTAAGTAATACACCATTACAAGGTGCGCATATTAATGTCGTTAGTGGCAACTTTGTCATTGCACAACCCTTGGGAGTTGATGATGGCGTGGATTATTGTCATAGCGGAAAAATTCGTCGTATTGATGAAGAAGCTATTCACCGTCAATTAGACAGTAACGCCATCGTATTAATTGGCCCTGTTGCAGTGTCTGTTACTGGTGAAAGCTTTAATCTCACATCTGAAGAAGTAGCGACACAACTTGCTATAAAACTTAAAGCGCAAAAAATTATTGGTTTTTGCTCTTTCCAGGGTGTTGTCGATGAAGATGGACACATTGTCTCTGAATTACTACCTAATCAAGCCGAAGATAAAATCCAAGAGCTACAAACCGAAGGCGATTACCACTCAGGTACAGTCAGATTTTTGCGAGGTGCCGTTAAAGCCTGTCGCCGAGGCGTAGAGCGCAGTCACCTATTAAGTTATCAATCTGATGGTGCGCTTATTCAAGAGCTATTCTCTCGCGATGGTATAGGAACTCAAATCGTGATGGAAAGTGCAGAAAAAGTTCGTAGAGCCAATATCAATGATATTGGTGGCATACTCGAACTTATTCGCCCATTAGAGCAGCAAGGTATTTTAGTCAGACGTTCAAGAGAACAATTAGAAATGGAGATAGATCAATTCACCATTATTGAACGCGATAATATGACTATAGCCTGTGCTGCTCTTTACCCTTATCAATCAGAAAAAATTGGTGAAATGGCTTGTGTTGCTGTTCATCCTGATTATCGTAGCTCTTGTCGTGGTGAGGTATTACTACAACGAATTTCTGCCCATGCTAAGCAATTAGGATTAGAAAAACTATTTGTTTTAACAACGCGCAGTATTCACTGGTTTCAAGAAAAAGGATTTGAACCTGCTGAAATTGATAAATTACCCATTGAAAAGCAGGCGCTCTACAATTATCAGCGTCGCTCCAAAATTTTGATTTTAGATTTACATAAAGAGTAACTATCAAATATAAACAAAAAGACAGGTATCCCTCTCAATATCTGTCTTTTATTGTTTTTGTCTTATCTGATAGAGATTAGTAACGTAACTTATCGACTAAACCACTTCGACGCTGAATACGTGTTTGAATAGCCATTTTCACCATATATTCGCAGGCATAAAGAGAAAGTTTTTGTTTAGCGCGAGTTAAGGCGGTGTACAGTAATTCACGGCTGACCACTGGCGAAAATTTTTCAGGTAATACTAATGCTGTATGTGTAAATTCAGATCCCTGTGATTTATGCACTGTCATAACATACGCCGTTTCGTGTTGAGGTAACCGGCTAGGTTGAATGGCTTTTAAGGTACCATCTGGCAATTGGAAAAAGGCTTTCATTTCGCCTTCATCATTATTGAGCATAATACCAATATCACCATTAAACAGCCCAAGTGTACTATCATTTCTCTGGATCATAATCGGACGTCCAATGTAGTCACTCTGATAGCTATTTGTAGGGCGACGAATTAATCGTTGACGGTGCAATAGCATTTCAATTCGATCATTTAACCCACTTACACCAAATGGCCCTTCTCTTAATGCACACAATAAACGATACTGGTTAAATGCGTTAAGGATCGCATCAGGAGTGGCTTTTTCTGCTATCAATGAGAGATACTGGCGATAGGCTTGTGCTGCATCTTGTATCATCAGTAAGTAGTTTTCATCACTCTCTAATGGGATAAAATTCACATCTTGAGTATCTAGTGCCATTTCAATTTGTTGAGGCGTAATTACTGCCTTCTTCAGCAATGTCAGTGCTGTTTTGGTCTGTCCTTGGTTTACAGCAAAAGCAAGTTGACCAATTCCTGAATTCGAGCCAAATCGATAGCTTTTTCGTAATAGGCAAAGTGAATCACTAACAACTGAAACGGGTGTGTTAGAAACAGAGATAATATCTGCAGATTTTGATAACTCACCTTGTGTTAAATAATCAATTTTATCAAATCGCTTTTGGCTCAAACCATCATCCGCAAAACGGCAAATATCCCCTAATACAGCTCCAGCCTCAACAGAAGCGAGTTGGTCTTTATCTCCCAAGAAAATAACGTGGCATTGCTGTGGGAGTGCATCAATTAAGCGAGCCATCATAGGTAAATCAACCATTGACGCTTCATCAACCACTAAAATATCAAGTTGTAATGGATTATCTTTATGGTAACGCACTTGCTGGCTTTCCGGCTGAGCCCCTAACAAACGATGAATAGTTTGTGCTTGCTTTGGCATCCACTTATTTTCTTCTTCACTTAAAGCAAGTTGAGCAAGTGCTTTACCTAGGGATTCAGTTAATCGGGCAGCAGCTTTTCCAGTTGGTGCTGCTAATTGAATAATGGGTTTCTCATTCGAAGTAAGCATCACAAAAGCAGCCAAGATTTTTGCCACCGTTGTGGTTTTTCCTGTTCCTGGGCCGCCAGAGATAATAGAGATAGGGCTAGTGATAGCAACACTGGCAGCTACTTTCTGCCAATTAGTTTCTTTATTTTCTTTTGCTGTTGGAAAAAGCTGATTGAGTGCTTTAATTAATGCATTTTCATCAATATCAACCACCGGATGTTCTTGCCTAAAAAATTGAGCCACTTTTTCTTCATAGCTCCACATTCTTTGCAGATAAAGAAGTCCATTATCTAAAATGATAGGTGATGGAGAATTATCACCACCTTGATTAACACAATGACTATGTATTAACGCTTCAATTATTTGATCAGTAGAAGGCTCTCCCATTCTTTGCCAAATAGCGCGAGAAAGTTCGTCTTGCCTACCATCAAACAATTGATTTTCTTTGATAATATTTAATGGCAAACAAACATGCCCAGCTCCTGTTTGAGCGCTTAAATAAGCAAAGATAAACAGTAAAATCGGATTTTCATCTTCCACCAGCATTTGTGCAAATCGAAGATCTAACGGTCGTAATACATTTTGTGTAATCGCTTGTTCTAATAGTTTGATCATTTTTATTTCTCATCGACTACATCAGGAGTGCTACTTTTCATACTTTTACCTGTAAATAACGCATCTAGCGCCAAAACAAACGCCTCATCAGGTAAATAAGCATAAACTCCATTTCCAGGGTGTGCTTTATCTATACCACGTAAGAAAAGATAATAAATTCCCCCAAAATGGCTTTTATAATCATAATCTGGAATGCGTTGCTGTAAAAAACGATGTAATGCTAATGTATAGAGTTGGTACTGCAAATCGTAACGGTGATCTATCATTGCATTGACCATCGCTTCTTGAGTGTAATCTTCACTCGATTCACCTAACCAATTTGATTTGTAATCCACCACATAGTATTTCCCTTCCCAGCAAAACACTAAGTCAATAAAACCTTTTAACATGCCTTCTACTTGCTGGAATTGTAAAGCAGCACAACGTTTTGATAAGGGATCAAACTGACTTATTAATTGAGTCAACTGAGATGATGTTATTTCTTGTTCAATTGGCAAATAAAATTGTAACTCATCAAGTTGTTGTGTTTTAGGGATATCAGCAAGGCATAATCCATCATCATTAAGAGGGGTATAAAACAGTGTTTCCATCCATGTTACTAATAATGGCGCCCACTTTTCATCAAATCCTTGAGCCGTTAATTGCTCTTGCATCCATTGTTCATCAATGGGTTGAGAAAAATCTAAGACTTCAAGCAAGCCATGTAAGAATGTTCCCGCAACCGCACCACGAGGAAAATGATGAATCGAATTTTCATCGGTTTCTTCTCGTTGTTTCTCACCTTTGGCATCAGTATCCAATCCAGGAGCAATAGATTGCACTAAAGCCTCAATATCGCCCAAATCGAAATGGTATCCGCGATTTGAATGTTGATAAGTTAGTCCTGAATAACTGGTTATACGCCAATTATCATGGATTTTACGTTTAAATACTGCAGCCTCTAATTTTGCCTCATTGACTAACTGAGGTTGGTAACGTTGTGCTGAAACTTCATCGAGCGTGATCACACTAATATTTTCATCGAGTAATGCATGGATTGATTGATGTAATAATTCGCTATTCCCTTCTTCACCTTGCTGTAATAAATACCCTAAAGCATTTTTATGAAGATCAGTCAGTCCCGATTTACGTTTATTCCCTTTCACCAATGGCGCAGCGCCCACATAACAACAAAATTTAGAACGAGTTAATGCTACATAAAGTAGGCGTAAATCTTCTGCTAAACGTTCTTCATCCGCTAAACGCAAGCTTTCAGGCCTGCTAAAAATATCTAACTTAGCGTAAAATTTTTCTCTGTCATGATAAAGCGCCCCTTTTTGCTCTTGATAGTTACAAGCAAAAGGTAAGCAGACAATAGGATATTCAAGGCCTTTGGATTTATGAATAGTACAAATTCGCACAAGATTTCGGTCACTTTCCAAACGCATTTGTTGGCTTTCTGATTGCGCATCAGGATGAGAAATTTGTTGTGCTAACCAACGAATAAGCGCATGTTCACTATCAAGCTGTAACGAGGTTTCCTGCAATAATTCGCCAATATGCATGATATCAGTGAGTCTCCTTTCACCATCAATACTGGCAAGTAGATCCTCGGCAATCTGATTATCCATCATAATCTTACGCAACATCGGTAAAACGCCACGTTTTTGCCATAATACATAGTAGTCAGCAAATTTCTCTACATAACTATTCCAGCGTTGTTCATCACGATTTAGGCTATCAATTTCTCTTGCACTAAAACCAAATAACCGACTAGCTAAAGAGGCTCTTAAAACACGCTCTTTCTCTGGCGTTACAACTGCTTGCAGTAACCAAAGCAAATCTTTAGCTTCATTCGTTTCAAATACACTTTCACGGTTTGATAAGAATACAGATTGTATAGAGAGTAAGTTTAGTGCATCACGAATAAGTAATGCTTCTCTACGACTACGAACCAGCACCATAATATCAGCCGATGTCAGTGATTTTTTTTCACCTTGCTCTAGGAGCCATGCTTGCTGTTGATCGCCTACTGATAACCAATCACGAATTTGAGCTGCACATTGCGTTGCCATAATTTGCTCATAATTTCCCGTTGATAGGCTTTCACCTTCAGCAAGCCAAAAGTTAAAAGGTGAGATCGATTTACCATGGTAAATAAAAGCCATATCTTGGTTTTTTTCAGCAGAACTCACCTCAATAAAAGGGATATGCTCAAATAAAAACGGAGCACTAGAACGCATAAAAAGTTTATTAACCGCATTCACCATTCCCGGAGCAGAACGCCAGTTAGTATTTAAAGTGTAATGGTGTGTTGTTTGTTTTCGCGCTTGAATATAAGTAAAAATATCAGCACCACGGAAAGCATAAATTGCCTGTTTAGGATCACCGATAAAAAGTAACCCACTGTTTTGATGCTCACCATAAATAGCATCAAAAATACGGTATTGTTGAGGATCGGTATCTTGAAATTCATCAATCATTGCAACGGGATAACGCTCACGAATAGCCTGTGCTAATGCTTCTCCCCCTTCACGTTTTAATGCTCTATCTAAGCGTGTTAAGAGATCATCAAATCCCATTTCACCCCGACGCATTTTTTCATTTTCAATACCTTGGCGTATTTCGGGGATAGCATTCACTAAAATAACATCACGCAGTGTTAAGCTTTGTTTTGTTAGACTCTCAATTTCAACAAAAAGAATATGCTCAGGAGCAGGGCCTTTGGTCGCTTTTTCATTTAAAATTTCTTGAGAAAAACGAACCAAGCAATCAGGTAACTGATAGCTTTTTGTTTCAAGCGTTGCGGCCCATAACGTGATTTCTTCAATCCATTTAGGTAAAAAACGGCTACTATAACTTCGTTTATCCACTCCTGAGGCCGTTATCCACGCTTCAACTTCATGATGATGTTCATTCCAACGCGCTTTCACCTTATTAATGGCTTCAATAACAGCTTGATGTCGCTCTTTTACCGACTCATTTTCGCTGTCTAATGCCACACCTTCTATTTCTGGCATCTCACCTTGTAAATAAGGCTGTATTTCATAAAGTAGCTGCTCTGGACCAGACCAAATCTGGCTAACCGCATTAGCAACATCATAAGAAAGGGGATAACAGTGGCGACGCCAAAAATCAGCACAAACACGTTTTTTCAGCTCATATTCATCTTGGATCAAGACTTGTTCAAACAATACACCTGACTCAAATGCATTGTTTGCCAGCATACGCTGGCAAAATCCATGAATAGTGTAAATAGCAGCTTCATCCATTTGACGCTCAGCTTCTAATAACCACTGCGCGGCTAACTCTTTATTAGGAATTTGTTTGAGTAATTCTTGGTATGTTTTGTCACCACTATCAACATCATGACGGATACAGGCAAGCCTTAGCTCATGGATATTTTTACGAATACGTGCACGTAATTCATCGGTTGCCGCATCTGTAAATGTCACAACCAAGATCTCTTCAACGCTTAGAGGTCGATAAAACGCAGAATCTCCCCCTAAACCAAGAAGTAATCGCAAATACAGTAATCCAATGGTATAGGTTTTACCTGTACCCGCAGACGCCTCAATAAGGCGCCTTTGGTACAAAGGAAGTGTATAAGGATTTAATGGCTGTGCCTGTATCGCTTCACTCACTCTTTAATTTCCTCAACTGGTAACGTTTTTTGTAATTCACTGACTGTCGTATAACGTTTCCATTTTTTATTTTGCGCGTAATCAGCATCTTTACCATCTTTGCCAATTATTTGAGAAACAAACACAAAACCATTTGGTTTTATTACTGCTTTTTCATAAAACTCAATAGCTTGTTTTAACGTCACTTTATTAAGCTCAGCTAAGAATTTCTCTCGTCCATCATATTTTAAATTATTACGATGGAAATCATTTCGATAAAGAGAGACTTCTTCATAGAAAGTTTGAGGTGGTTGTTTAACTTCAGTAATAATTGCTTGCTTATACTGATTAAAATCAGCCTCACTCATTTTTTTCAAACGTTCGTAGGCTTGCTGATAAAATGCATTATAACGTTCATTTAAGTAAACCGGAGGTTTAGCATTACTTTGTAATAAGAAACCTAGGCCAGACTGTTCACCCATAGTGCCTTGATAAGCAAATACAGCATAACCAAGTTGCTCTTCTGTTCTTAATTGATCATAAAACCAAGGTTTAATAACTGAAGCTAACACAGAAGAAATAGCCTGACCTTCAAGGCGGCTATACCCAGTAGGGATATAAAGTTCGCCTAAAGCATTATCTGTACTGTTTGATTTATTTTGAAATTCAACGGCATCTAATTTATTGAATACTAATGTTTCACCAATCCAGTATTCTGTTCCTTGATTACCTAATAACTCATGTGCAGATTTCGCTATATCACGGCTTTGCTCTGGCGTTAAATTACCAACAACCAGTGCTTGAAGTGCTGCGTTTTTAATCACTTCACGGCGGTTATCAATAATATCTTGCAGTGTAATTGACTCTAATGCTTTGAGTTTGTCAGCTTCTTCATAATACGGAATAGTATTTAATCGGCGAGCTGGCAGCATAGCTGCTTCAAACGCTTTTAGGTTATGAGTTACTTCAAGTTGTTCACGATACCAAGATTTAGCCTGTTCAAGCTCTTCTTGCGTTGATTCAAAGCTCATATAGCTTTTTAATGTTGCATTAACTAATTCTGGTAAATGTTGTGTATAACCATTCATTGAAAAATCAATACCTTGTCCTGATGAGGATGAGATATTCATACCTGCAACAGAAGCTTGGTAAGATAATTCACTGAGTGCTAAACCAGCAAGATAATCAGTTAAGGTTTGTGTAACTTGCTGTTTAACCGTAATGTCTGATTTCTTATTTACTAAACTTAATGTCACGCTGGCTTTTGGCTCATCAGAAAAATAGTGTGATGGCATATAGAACAAGCGAGCACTTTTATCTTGCCACAATAATTGTGGTTTAGTGATTTTACTATCAGCGTCAATCAACGACAGATTATTAGGAATATATGGGTTAAGTGTCGGTAAGGATAATGAAATATCATCCGACAACTTCTGCCATGTTTCTAATTGTTTAGCTGTAATTTTATCAACTTGATAAGGTGCATTAACAAAATAAGCTTGTTTATTAGACGGTTCATTAGGACTTATCACCCAAATACGTGCTTTTTCTGGCGTCAGTGATCCTAGGCGAGAAAGAATTGCTGAAGGTTCATAATTATCGGCAATATAATCAGCATTCAGGATATTTTTGATTGGATAACGCAACATCATATCTGAAATGCCTTCTATGTAATTCATATCTCTTACAATAGAACCATAACGAAATGAGAGATCTAAAACATTCGCAATTTCATCAAAATAGCGCTGACTAATGCCTTGTGACTCAATTAAACGAAGATATGAAAAGATGGCTGAGATAACTTTATCTTTTTGCGCTAAACCTTTATCTGTTAGTGCAACATAAATCGTAAAGGAGCCTTGGTTACGATCGATATACGGCTCTGAAAATGCGCTAATACTTTCAGCTAAACCTTGATCTTGTAACCATGTTGCAAGTGTTCCAGAACTACGATTACCGATTAAATAACCGATATATGCATCAGATTTACTACGAAAATCGGCAACGTTATTATCAATACCGAATTCAATTTGTAAGGTTTTTTGCGGTAAAGCAGGTACTAGATGGATCATTAACCCTTTTTCTTTATCCGTCATCGCAGGCACTGTGGTTACAGGGATATCTGCTTTTTTATTTGGAATACGAGCAAAGGTTTCTGCGGCTAATTTAGATAATTCATCAAGTGATTTATTACTATAAATCACTCCATTCATTAAGTTGCCAGAATAGTGTGTTTGATAGAACTTGATGAGTTCATCTTGAAGTTTGCTGTTTGGCTTGTCACTCAGCGTTTCTAAATTTCCGCCCATAAAGCGAGAACTTGGATGTGCTGGGTTTAAGGTTTCTGCTCTAACTTGCCAAAAACGCATACCGTCACGCGCACGCGCCATGGTTAACTCGGCATTAACTGCATTACGTTCACGATCGGCATTTTTAGGATCAAGTAAAGGTTCAGCTAAAGCATCTGCAAGACGATCGACCGCTTCATTAATGGCGCTATTTTCTACTTCTAAGTAGAAAGCTGTACGATATGTAGTGGTACTCGCATTATGAGATCCCCCGTTCTTTTGTAAGAACTCTGACATACTGCCAGATTGAGGATATTTAGCCGATCCCATTAACACCATATGTTCTAAATAGTGCGCAAGTCCTTGCTGACTATCTGGATCTTCTAATGCGCCAACAGGTAACGCAACTGCCGTTAATGATTTAACGGCTTTTTCGTCAGAAACCAGTAATACAGTCATATCATTAGGCAATTTAATCGCTTGATATTGCCGAGGATCGCTTTCACTTTTTTCAATGCTATCTGGCAATACTTGCCAAAGTGGATCAGCAGCAAAACTGTTGATACTCACTAGCATCAATAGCAACATGATCCATAGTTGCGATAAGTATTTTCTCATCTGATATGAGCTCCCTTATTTTTTTAAAAATGGAATTATTGGTTTAAATATCGTTAATGTCGTCTGTTTTACTGTTTGTAAAAAATGCTCGTCTAATTGAGAGAATGCACGCTGAACATACATATCACTCATTTCGCCATCTCGATTATAGCTATCCGTTAAATGTTGTAGCAGCACTAACTCCGCTTTTGCGAGTGTCTCTTCATCATCAAGTAAAAATTCTTGTGTTTTTTTATCATAGCAAGCTTGTAACCAAGCCCAGCCACTCTTCGCAAATAACGCTAATGGGCTATTTAGCCCTTGTTTATAATCGTGAATTAAATTATCTAAAGTCGAATAAGCAAATTCAGGATCAACTGGCAATAAACACCATTGCGTCTCTTTTCTGCCATAAAACCGGCTTTCGCCAGTTCCCTCTTTTAAACAATAAACCAGATGTTCAATCCATAGTTGCAATAAATCATTAGCCGTTAAACTCGCAGGTCGCCAACGTAATAAGCCATCTGCTTGCACTTCATTTAAACGTCCAATCAATGGCATCGCACTAAAACTTTGCTCTAATGTGACAGAATACGACGCTAATCGTTCACTTCTCACTTTTTCAGCTAAAGGGAGTAGCTCTTCTATTTGTTGTTCCCAATAAATTTGACCAAATGCACTTGCTGGAAGTTGCCCTGCTGCTTTAATACGTTCAAAGAGTGCTCCTGTTGACGTTTCATCAATCAATGCTTTCAATAGCCATTGATTTAATAGATAGCGTTGAAGTGCGTTTATCACAAAAGGCTCTTCTTCGGGTAATTCTGTCTCTTCGATAACAAAGTTTGTTTTTAATCTTTGTTGGAAGAATGCACGGATCGGATGACGATAAAAACGAGAAAGTGCATCAACGGAGACTTTATCTATTGATATATCATCATCTAATGACTCAGTAAAACCTTGATGAGCCTCCCCTTGCCCACTGGCAGCTGGTAACCATTCTGAGGCATAAGAACGAGAGGAAGCCTCAATGTGGAAGTTTTCTTGAGCAAAAGGAACACGACTATGCTGTGTTAATAAATGCTGATTAATGAGAGTTGCACTATCATCAACATTAAGTTTTCCATCATCAGGTAAACGGAAATTTTGACCGATATAGTCTTGTAACTCTTTAATTAAGACTGATGGATTACATTCTCTATCATCACGTATCGATTTGCCGATATAACTGATATAAAGATATTTTTCGGCCGAACTAAGTGCCTCAAGGAATAAATAACGGTCATCATCTCGACGTTTCCTGTCACCACGACGTCGTTTTTCTGCCATTAAATCAAAGCCTAATGGCTGAATATTACGAGGATAAATGCCATCATTCATTCCCAACAAACACACTGCTTTAAAAGGAATTGAGCGCATAGGCATTAGCGTACAAAAGTTTAGGCTTCCCGCCAAAAAGCGCTGACTGATTTTTTCATCATCAAATCGTACCGTTAATTCATCTCGAATAAGCACTAATGGAATTTCATTTTGATATTGCGCTTTCAATCCATTTTCAATCACTTTTTGCCACTGTTGTGTGATCAACGCTAAAACTAACTCAGTCTCTTCATCAGCTTCAAAAAAGGCATCAACTAATTGCTGTCCAATCTCTAACCATGCTTCTAAGGAACGAGTTTCACTTAAACGTGTACGCCATTCACTTAATGTGTAAAGAAAATCAGCAAGATGCCCTGCAAGTTCTGCGACTAACCCACTAGATTCATCATAAGGAAGCACTCCTTTCCAAGGACCATTGTCGCTTTCCATCGCATAACCAAGCAGCATACGCAGTAAACCAAACTCCCAGGTATTTTTACCAGTGATAGGAAGTAAAAATGAAGCTACATTTTCATCATCCAATCCCCAACGTATGCCTGATTCATCCACCCATCGGCGTAGCAGTTTTAATTCACTTTCAAAAATAGAAAAATGCCCAGCTAACGCAGGCACTTCAAGTAAAGCTAATACTTGTTCTGCTGTAAAACGACTTTGAGGAAGTTCTAATAACGTAATAAAGGCTTGTAATACTGGGTGTGCTTGACGTGCTTTTCTATCAGAAATAGCAAAAGGGAGATAGCGTTCAGCAGGTGCATTACCAAAAACGGCCTGAATATAGGGCGTATAATTATCAATATCCGCAACCATCACAATTATATCCCTTGGTAGTAATTCGGGATCTTGCTCAAGCAAATGCAGTAATTGATCTTGTAATACTTCCACTTCGCGTTGTGGGCTATGGCTTGCATGAAAGGTCAACGAGTGATCATCTAGTGAAATAATACGTTTTTTTTCACTACATTCATAGGTTTTAAGTGTTGTACCTAGTTGTGAAAAATCTTCTAAATCAAGAATGTCTGCTTGCAATTGATGAAGTAAATTATCTCTTGGAATATCAACAAAAGCATCCAATACATCGGTATACTCAAGTTCAGAAAGAAAATAGAGGTTATCTTTACCCAATTTTCCCCATGAGGCTAATAGAGGATTACCGATATTTTGCTCTCCCTCTTCATTAAATAACGAAGAAGCGTTTTTTTCATCTTTAAACCAAGGTGATTCATGTAATTGCTGATAATGGCGAGGTTTTCTACTATTAAGACGAGCAAGAAATTTAGGATCTTGAATATCACCCCAATAGTAACGGCAAGGATTGGTAAAGAGTAAATAGATCTCTGTATGACGCCCGATAGCTTGCAGAGCCTGCAAATAAACTTGCGGTAATGCCGAAATACCACAAATAAAGATACGGGGCGGAAAACAGTGCTGAAGTTCTCCTTCTTTTGCACCATTTAATGTCGAAATAAATTGCTGATAAAGATTAGAACGATGCCATTGAGGCTGATTGAGATCTTTCGTGTATTGCTGTAATGCTACCCACAATATTTTCTGCCAACGCTGATTTTCACTCAGCCCTTCTATCAATTCATCTTTTTCCCACGAGGCTAACCAATCTGAACGATATACCAAATATTGGTCAAATAAGTCGGCAACACGCCCTGCTAATTGGTGTAATTTACGTTTATCTTCATCATCATCAAGATAATGAAGTAGCGGTTTAAATTCTTCATGGGATAAATATTCAGGCAATAATCCCATTAATTTCCATGTCATGGCATCTTTAGAAAAAGCACTTTCTTTAGGTATACCTGATAGCACCCGCGTAAACATTTCCCAAATAAATGTTGCAGGTAATGGATAGCGAATATTTGCTGCAATTCCTAAACTTTCAGCAAGCTGAATTTGCAACCACTGAGACATGCCAGGGCTTTGTACTAAGATCACTTCTTGTTCAAAGGGAGAATACAGTGGTCTGGTCTGCATAAAGTGCACCATAAGTGACTTTAATAATGACAACTGATTTGAGTGATATATATGAAACATCAGATCCTCATCTTATGGATTGCATGACCAATAGTATAAATTTATCGTGGGTAAAATATTATTAGCAGCATAACCTTCCATTTGCTGACAGCCTTCAGAATATGAAAGAGAATGCATCATTATTTTCTGGTTATCAGCAAAATAGTAAGGTGATTTATCAGGCAATTTTTCAAATAAAACAAAAATCCCTTGCCCTGTTTGCTGTAATTGAATTAACCGCTGAAAATCAGCTTTTAATGATTGACTATACCCTATAATAGCGACAAAACTAATATTAAAAAATAGTAATACAAACATTGTATTAAGTAAGATAGAACCATTTTCTGATCTATTTTGACCTTTTTTTATGATACACACTCCTTATGCACGAATGGGCAATAATCTAGCCATCCATTTGGATCAGACACAATAGCTTTCTCTTTTCCTTTTTTAAAACCAATCCATTGATAATGATATATTTTATAACCTAGTAAGCTTTCTGCTTGACCTTGAAGTAAGGCCTTATCTGCAGAGATTAAAAATAAGCAGCTCTTTATTTTGGGATCAGCATAAAAAGGACGGCATTGCCATTTGTTTAATTGTATTGATGAAAGGTCCCAATCCTGTGTTATCCCCCATTGCAGTGCAGATTCAGCAAATAAAAAGGCCTGTCTTGCTTGTAACTCTTGCATCACTATTTGTTCAGATTGCCTGTAATGGTAAGAAAAATTTCCAAGCATAGATAAGCTCATGCCAATAAAACCTATCACGACAAATATACCCGCTAAGCCTTGTTCATTGCTCCTGAGAGTGAAATAAATATTCATAGTGCAGTCACATTCCTTAAACGGATGATATTTTGATAATGTGATTTTATTTCAGGCTTTTGTTTTAAATGAAATTTTAAAGAAATAGAAAGATAAAAATACAGATTTTCTTTCACAGAATACGTTTTAGCATAAGGCTGTAAAATAAACTCAGTTACCTCAACCTCGTTATTTTCGAAAAATTGTTGCCACCCTGAAGAAGCACAATCTTTTACTCCTCTTAATTGCTCTAATTGCCCCTTTTTAAGGCGGTATCCAAAATAATCACTCTCTTTTGACAAAGGTGACTCCCATCGACCATTGCTATTTATGTCGTAAGCAAAAATAACGCAGGAATTTTTTTCTTGATTAGGATACTGCCCTATTTTTAAAGGCGATATTTGCAGGCCATCTGCCTTCAACGTATTAACACAATCACCATAACAATACCCTGTACGCCTTAATTGCGTTTCTAGTACCAATAATCGTTCTCTTAAAAAAATATCTAATTGATATTGCTGATAAGAATGGAATAGCGTATTTATTATCTGGGGGTAAGCTCTGCTGATGCAGAGAAATAAAATCCCACTTATCGCAATAGCAAAGAGACATTCCATCAATATCATTCCTGATGAAAAAGAAAATACAGATCGTTTTAACATGATGAAAACACCTTTATATTCTGGCTACACGCTCTTATCCTGCCTAAAGATGAAATAATAATTTTCACTTCATCCTCTTCATTTTTAAGCACAAAACTCATAGGTTTTAACGTTTGGCGAATTCCACCAAACGTAAAATTTGAGACTGTTGATTGCTTAAGTTGAATACCTAGGGCTAATTGATAAATCGTTTGTTTTTCAGGTAAGTATCGTAGAGAAAAAGGAATAGCGACTATTTTGTTACTGGGCGATAAATGAAGTGATATTTTAATTTTGACATTAAACAGCAACGCTTGCTGTTGCTGGTAAGAAAGAAAAACTATGGTTTCTCGCACACTCTGTATTAAATGGCGTTGCTTAATAAAATGTTGATAAGAAGAAATTGATAGATAACTTAAAATAGAGACTATCAGCATCACGATAAGTATTTCGAGTAAACTGATACCTTGCTCACTTTTTTTCTGAAACTCCTTATTTAGGCTTAATTCCCTATTATTGTTCATTTGTTTCTCCTTTTTAGTCGGTAATGAGCATGCAGACCACAGCCTTAAAGGTAAACAAAGATAAGCGTTTTTCTCGAATAGGTACGCAATAACAATACTTTCAGAGCAAATACAAATAAAACGTATTTATGATTAATAAATACTGACAATGCTTTAAATTTTAAATAAAAAACCAATAAAAAAGCCCCTGTTTATCACTAAACAGGGGCTTTAAAAGCAAAGGAGAAATTACACCGTAAATGGATATTTTATTGCTTCATGACATTGATAGCCTTCAACAGTAAAATCATCCGTTGTTACCCATGTTTCGATATCTTCCAATGTTTTTATTTTTGGGTTGATATGCAACGTTGGTAACGGTAAAGGCTCTCTTTTTAACTGCACATCACGCATTAGAGGTAATTGATTTTCATAGATATGTGCATTGATTATCTTATGAAATACTTTACCCGGTTTATGTCCTGTAATTTGAGCCACCAGCGCTAATAAGACAAAGCACTGAATTTGGTTGAAATTCAAACCTAATGGCACATCACAACTACGCTGATAAGAGGTTAAATAAAGGGTATCACCAACAAGTGAAAAGGTATGCGTATGCATACAAGGGCGTAAGCAACCTAGTTCCGTTTCACCTGGATTGTAAAATGTAATGATTTCACCACGATCATCTATACCTTTAGTCAGGTTATCTACTACTTTACGCAGTTGATCAAAATGAGAACCATCAGGGCGTTGCCATTGGCGTCCTTGAACGCCATAAACACGACCCATATCGTCTTCACCTTTTCGATGAGGATTATTCAACCATGCACTATTTTCATTCGCATTGGCATTCCATGTATTACAACCAATTTCACGAAATTGTGCTGCATTATCATAGCCTCGCAGATACCCTAACAGTTCTGCTATTGCGGCTTTATAAAAACTTTTTCGTGTCGTTATTAACGGAAATTGGTTATTCGCAACATCATATTCCAGATCGGCATTAATCACCGTTAAACAACGGGTTCCTGTCCGTTTATTATCAATCCATTGTCCTTCATCGATAATGCGTTGACACAATGCCAGATACTGCTTCATGTTGTCTCTCTTGTTAATTAGCTAATAATAAAAATTTATCTCACACTATTTGTGAGTTGGTGTTGGGTTTTGTGGTGTTTTTTTATCTTGGCGATAAGCCCATACCATAAAAATAATGCCCAACAAAATCATTGGAATTGAGAGTAATTGTCCCATACTCACACCACTAAATAGTCCTAATTGCGCATCAGGTTGACGGAAGAATTCAACAATAATACGGAATGCACCATAACCTATCAGGAATAGACCCGATACACTGCCTACTGGACGATTTTTACGCACAAAAATATTAAGAATAATAAATAACACTACCCCTTCTAACAACATTTCATAAAGTTGTGAAGGGTGACGAGGTAAAACCCCATATTCTTGAATAATAGGTAGCAGCGTTGATGGATCTTGAGCAACAAGCTGAAGATCTTCAGAACGAGAGTTTGGAAATAAGAAGGCCCAAGGCGTATCTAATGTGACGCGACCCCATAACTCACCATTAATAAAGTTACCAATACGACCTAAACCTAAACCAAACGGGATTAAAGGCGCGACAAAATCAGCCACTTGAAAAAATCCACGTTTAGTACGTTTTGCGAACCAAATCATGGCACAAATTACCCCAATTAAACCACCATGGAACGACATACCGCCATCCCAAACTTTAAAGAGGTAAAGAGGATCATTTAAAAAGACTGGCAGATTATAGAATAAAACATAACCTAAGCGACCACCGATAAACACACCAACAAAACCGACATAAAGTAATGTTTCAACTTCATTTTTATTCCAACCACTATTCGGTTTTGCGGCTCGTCGATTTGCAAGCCATAAGGCAAAGACAAATCCAACTAAATACATCATACCGTACCAGTGTAATGACACAGGCCCGATAGAAAACATAACGGGATCAATCTCTGGAAATTTAAGGTAGCTTATACTCATTATTCCCTACTTCACTTAATTAATAATTTCTGTGTTTGCTCTTTATCACCAACACAGAAAAGGCTTATACAAAGGCATGTCAGATACCTCCGCGAATTAATCCACCTAATCCCTGCCTTTCCATAAATTCAGAAGACAATTTTTTGATTTCTGTTGCTGTTTCAGCTTGCAACACTTGTTGCATAAAAGGCTGTAACACCACAGGATCAAGATGGCGTAATAAGTATTTTACCCTAGGTAAACTACGTCCACTCATGCTTAACTGCCTAAAACCAAGCCCTATTAACAGCAATGCCCCGATAGGTGTTCCTGCCATTTCGCCACAAACACTGATTGGTAACTGGTAATATTGGCATTGTGTCGCAATCAAACTCAATGAACGCAATAATGCAGGATGCAAATTATCATAGAGTGATGCAACATGGGTATTATTACGGTCGACTGCAAGCAAGTATTGAGTTAAATCGTTTGTTCCAATAGAGATAAAATCAACCCGATTAGCTAATTGTGACAACATAAATACCAACGAGGGAACTTCAAGCATAATACCTAACGGTGGTAGAGCACATTCACATTTTAACTCTCGACTCACTTCATCACATGCACGTAATAGCAATGTTCTCGCTTCGTCAATTTCATCAATACTTGTCACCATCGGCAACAATATTTTCAAATTTTTAAATTCGAGGTTTGCTTTTAGCATAGCACGAAGCTGAATAAGGAAAATTTCAGGTTGATCGAGTAATATTCTTATTCCTCGCCAACCCAAGCAAGGATTTTCCTCATTAATGGGCATATAAGGAAGTTGTTTATCTGCACCCACATCTAATGCACGTAACACAACGGGTTTATCAGGGAAAAAAGAGAGTATTTCACGATAGCGATTTTTTTGTTCATCTTCTGATGGAAAACCGCTTTGTAGCATAAAAGGAATTTCTGTCCGATATAAACCAACACCGTCTATTCCCACGCTAATACGTTGCTCGTATTTAATATTTAATCCCGCATTCAATTGAACACTAACCGATTCACCATTTTTGAGAACAGCTTGCTGTTCTAATTGATCTTCTGCAATCTGGCTTAATACACTTTCTTCATCAATAATCTGTTTATATTCTTGAGTAATAAAAGGCTCTGGTTCAATAAAAATCTCACCACGATAACCATCAAGAATAAGCATACGATTATGTAAAAGTTCAGGTTGAATATCCGCGCCCATAATCGCGGGAATTCCCATTGCTCTAACAAGGATCGCTGAATGAGAGTGTGTTGCACCATCTCGCACAATCACACCCGCAAGTTGTTGTTCAGGTAATTCTGCCAATAAACTTGCGCTTAATTCATCTGCCACCAAAATAAAGCGCTCAGGCCAAATATTGGTTGAACTGACTTCATCATCTAAATGAAATAATAAACGCCGTCCTAATGCTTTTAGATCGGAGGCTCTTTCTCTCATGTAGCCATCTTTCAGGCTAGAAAATTGTGACGAAACTTTCTCAACAACCACTTTTACAGCCCATTCTGCGACATATCCCTGAGTAATAATCGCTGTCATTTTGTGTTTAAGTTGGGGATCATTAAGTAGATGCGAGTAGAGATCAAAAATGGCGGCACTCTCTTTTTGTGCATTCGCCATAAAACGTTTACTAAAACGGCGACATTCTGCCGTAGCATCTTCTAAAGCCACAGTGAGTCGATTTAATTCCGCCTTAATATCAAGCGCGCTAGCTTTAAATACATTTTCAAGAACTGGCTGGGAAATTTCTTGCCAACCATAAGCCATTACCACTCCGGTCGAAACCGATAACGCTTTAATGCGACTTTGACGGTATTGCCCAAATAGCCCTTTAGTTTGTACTTGCGATAATGTTGCGCCTAATTGTGTTGCTAATGTCACCATAAAAGACTCTTCGCTCTCGTTAAATAAGCGACGCTCTTTTTGTTGAACAACTAAAACACCAAGGAGTTGACGACGATAAACAATAGGTACACCAAGGAAAGCACGCAGATCGTCTTCTTTTACTTGAGGAAGGTATTTAAAACTAGGATGCTCACGAATATCCGCGAGATTGATAAGCTCAGAAAGGCGTCCAACTTCACCAACAACGCCTTCATCAAACGAGAGGCTAACAGCACGTCCTCTGGGTTTTTTAAGCCCTTTTGTGGCCATTAGATAAAAACAACTACGTTGCTTATCAGCAAGATAAATAGAACACACATCCGTGTGCATTGCCTGACACGTTTCCTTGACTAAGAGTTCAAGTGCTTCTGGAAGCCCTGCTGCCATAGCCACTTTTTCTACAATTTCTCGCAAACGTGTCAGCATAGTGTTATCTAATACCTTTTACGCCGATATCCATACGATGGACGAGGTAAAGACATTTGTTCTTGCAATGGCATGACTACTGGTGCGAACTCTTTCATTACACGACGATAAACATCGCGTTTAAAAGAGACGACTTGTCGAACGGGATACCAATAACTCACCCAACGCCAGCCATCAAATTCTGGCGTTTTGCTTTGTTGAACGTTAATGTCCTTATCATTACTTGTTAACTGCAAAAGGAACCAACGCTGTTTTTGTCCAATACAAACAGGTTTTGTGTCCCAACGCACCAAACGCTTAGGCAACTTGTAACGTAACCAGTTACGTGTGGAGGCAAGAATTTTAACATCCTTGCGACTTAACCCAACTTCTTCGAACAACTCTCGGTACATTGCCTGCTCTGGCGATTCTCCAGGGTTAATTCCTCCTTGAGGAAACTGCCATGAATGTTGCCCATAGCGACGAGCCCAAAGCACTTGCCCTTGCCGATTACAAATTACAATCCCTACATTCGGGCGGTAGCCATCATCATCGATCACTAGACTACCTCAATAACCAAATTTGAAAGATAACTCATTGTTTCATACTACTCACAGACGGTAAACCTCTATCAACAGACTTTGCACAACGCGTGGATTTATCTACAATGGGAAAGTCTCAACGGGGTGCCTTTTTAGGCTGAGAAAAACCCGTGGAACCTGATCCAGCTAATACTGGCGTAGGGATTTGAGTCAGGATGATGCAATCTTTTATAATTTGCAGTCCTCACTCCTCAGATCCTTCCTGACTTTTTACTGAGGAACTAAATGTGTTAACTAAATCGCTTCGCTTTACTTTCCTACTGGGTGCACTGAGTGTAATAAGCACGTTCTCAGCGCAAGCTAATACTCAAAAACCGACACTCACTGTATATACTTATGATTCTTTTACCGCAGATTGGGGCCCAGGACCTGCCATTAAAAAAGCATTTGAACAACAGTGTGATTGTGAATTAAAGCTTGTTGCCCTTTCTGATGGTGTTTCTTTGCTAAATCGCTTACGTATGGAAGGTGGCAAGAGTAAAGCTGACATTATTTTAGGTTTGGATAACAATCTGATACATGCGGCCAAAGAAACTGGGCTTTTTGCACCAAGCAATATCGATACATCAAAACTCGCCTTACCTGAAAAATGGACTGACGACACCTTTGTACCTTATGACTACGGTTACTTTGCGTTTATTTATGATAAAAACCGTATTGCTAACCCACCCAAAAGCATGGATGAGTTACTAAATAGCCAAGAAAAGTGGAAAATACTGTATCAAGATCCTCGTACCAGTACACCAGGCTTAGGCTTAATGCTATGGATGCAATCACTTTATCCTGAAAACACCGCCTCTCAATGGAAGAAATTATCTGAGAAAACCCTTACCGTTACAAAAGGTTGGAGTGAGTCTTATGGCTTATTCTTAAAAGGTGAAGGTGATTTTGTGCTAAGTTATACTTCATCTCCGGGTTATCATATTTTAGCGGATAAAAAAGATAACTATGCAGCGGCTATTTTCTCTGACGGACACTATTTACAAGTCGAGGTTGCAGCTAAACTCAAATCGAGTAAACAACCTGAATTAGCTCAGCAATTTATGCAATTTATGCTCACTCCGGCTTTCCAAGAAACAATTCCTACCACCAATTGGATGTATCCCGTAATAGATATGCCATTACCAGATGTCTATTCGGTGATGCCTAAACCAGAAAAATCATTGCAATTTGATGCCGATGTTGTCGCTAAAGAGCGCCAAACATGGACGCGTAATTGGCAATCTGCGGTTAGTCGCTAATGAGAAGATGGCTTATCCCGGGGCTATGTGCCTCGGGTTTACTGCTTATTGTGGCTTTATTGTCATTTGGTGCATTATGGTTTAATGCGCCAAGTGGCGAATTATCCTCTATTTTTGCTGATGACTATTTATGGCATGTCGTGCGCTTTACTTTCTGGCAAGCCTTTTTATCTGCCTTATTTTCAATATTACCTGCCATTTGGCTCGCTAAAGCACTTTATCGACGCCAATTTAAAGGCAGAACACTTTTCTTACGTTTATGTGCCATGAGCCTTGTTCTACCCGTTTTAGTGGCACTTTTTGGTATTTTAACGGTTTATGGAAGAGTCGGTTGGATTGCTCAAATTTGTGAATGGCTGGGGATTAATTACCAATTTACCCCTTATGGCTTACAAGGCATTTTATTGGCACACGTCTTCTTCAATATGCCATTAGCAACCCGAATGCTGTTACAAGCTCTCGAAAGTATCTCGCCAGAACAACGCCAGTTAGCCTCACAATTAGGCATGAATGGTTGGCAGCGTTTTCGCTTTCTGGAATTTCCCTATTTATGGCGACAAATACTTCCCACTGCGTCACTGATTTTTATGCTCTGTTTTGCAAGCTTTGCTACTGTACTGGCGTTAGGTGGAGGCCCTGCGGCAACAACCGTTGAGCTAGCAATTTATCAAGCATTAAGTTATGACTACGATTTACATCGTGCTGCACTTTTAGCACTGATCCAGCTCTTTTGCTGTTTAGGCTTAGTGCTTATCAGCCAAAAACTCAAAGGTACACTCTTTGTCGGAGATAGCCAAAAACAGCATTGGCGTGATCCCAATGATCCTCTCTTTAGCAAAATAACCGATACTCTGATTATTATGCTCGCGATCCTTTTTTTAGTCCCCCCTATTTTAGCGGTGATAACAGATGGTCTTAACAGCGAATTAATACGAGTGATACAACAACCCATACTTTGGCAGGCTTTTACAACGTCTCTCATTATTGCGATTGGCGCAGGTATTGTTTGTGTTGTATTAACAATGATGTTGCTATGGAGTAGCCGAGAACTTCGCCTACGTCACTTTAAAAAAGCGGGGCAAGCTATGGAAATGAGTGGGTTGATTATTCTGGCAATGCCGGGCATTGTATTGGCAACAGGTTTTTTCTTGTTATTAAACAATACAATCGGACTCCCTGAATCACCATATACATTAGTGATTTTAACCAACGCATTAATTGCCATTCCTTATGCTTTAAAAGTGCTCGAAAATCCAATGAATGATATTGCTTCACGTTATGGACTTTTATGTCAATCGCTTAATATTCAGGGTATCAATCGACTTCGTTGGATCGAGTTACGAGCATTAAGAAAACCGATTTCACAAGCACTTGCTTTTGCTTGTGTTATTTCTATTGGTGACTTTGGTATTGTTGCTCTATTTGGTAATGAAACATTTAGAACACTTCCTTTCTATCTTTATCAGCAAATTGGGGCTTATCACACGCAAGATGGTGCTGTCACAGCCATGATCTTATTGCTACTTTGCTTCTCTCTTTTTAGCCTAATAGAACGATTGGCAGGAAAATCTCATGATTAAATTAGAGCACCTTGCTTATACCTATGAACACCAACACCTTGTGTTTAACTTAGCTGTAAACACCGGTGAACGTATCGCCGTATTAGGCCCAAGTGGCGCGGGGAAAAGTACCTTACTCAGTTTAATTGCTGGATTTTTACCTTCTGAAAAAGGAATCCTTTTTCTTAATGGTTGTGATCACACTAAAACTGCACCTGCAAAACGCCCTATCTCTATGTTATTTCAAGATAATAATTTATTTCCTCATTTAACAGTTAGACAAAACATTGGCTTGGGATTAGATCCAGGGTTAAAACTCACAGATACACAAAAAATACTGTTAGAAAACCGAGCCAAGCAAGTTTCTTTAAATGAATATCTTGACCGTTTACCTTCACAATTATCAGGTGGTCAGCGCCAACGTGTTGCCATTGCTCGTTGCCTCGTACGTGAACAACCTATCTTATTGCTCGATGAGCCTTTTTCTGCACTCGATCCCGCTTTGCGTATTGAAATGTTGGCTTTACTAGAACAACTTTGTGAAGAAAAAAAACTGACCTTATTGATGGTTTCACATAGCTTAGAAGATGCTATCAAGATTGCCTCAAGAGCAATTGTGATTGATAACGGAACAATTGTGTATGATGGTAATACACAATCGTTGATAAATGGTGAAGTGGATCAATCACTTATTTTAGGTATTCCCTCTAATTAAATATGCCCTAAATTAACTGTATAAATAACCACTATTTTGGCTATAATAAACACATCTTTAGCGAATTTTTGTGTGTATTAGGTGCCCATGGTTGACCATACTGAACAAGGCTTTATTCTCACTCGCCACTGGAGCGACACCCCAAAAGGTATCGTCGTCTCCTATTGGTTAGCGACAGAAAATGGCCCTCGTAAAGTCACAGTTCCGTTGCAACAAGCGATTGGCTTTGTTGCTCGTCAACATGAAACCGTTTTACGTTCACTTGTGAATAAAAATCCTGATATAGAAATTCGCCCTCTCGATTTAAAAGATTTTGAAAGACAGCCTGTTTTTGGCGTCTACTGCAAACAACACCGACAACTCACTCAACTAGAACAGCAACTCAAAGAGCATCACATACGTCTTTATGAAGCCGATATACGTCCTCATGAACGTTATATGATGGAACGTTTTATCACCGCACCAATTTGGTTTCGTTATCAACAAAACAATACCGTGACACTAAAACCCGCACCTGATTATCGCCCTACACTGCGAACAGTGTCTTTAGATATTGAAACCAGCGAATTCGGTGAACTTTACTCTATTGGACTTGCGGGTTGTGGCGATAATGTTGTGTTTATGCTGACAGATAATTTATCTACAGAGAATGAGAGTCAGCAATCCAAAGGTTATCGATTATGTTATGTCAGTAGCCGATTGCGTTTAATTGAAAAACTTAATGAGTGGATACAACATTACGATCCCGACGCCATTATTGGCTGGAATTTAATTCAATTCGATTTACGTATTTTACATACCCATGCGCAACGTTATGGCGTCAACTTGCTACTAGGCCGCCAAAACAATCCATTGGAGTGGCGCGAGCATGGATTTAAAAAAGGACATTTTTTTGCCTCTGCACAAGGCCGTTTAATTATTGATGGTATTGAAGCACTGAAAATGGCGACATGGAATTTTCCCTCATTTAGCCTAGAATCAGTCGCGCAAAGCCTGTTAGGGGAAGGTAAAGCCATTGATACACCTTATGCCAGAATGGATGAAATTAATCGACGTTTTAAAGAAGATAAGCCTGCGTTAGCCTACTATAACTGGCAAGATTGTGTTTTAGTAAACCGCATTTTTGATGCCACATCTCTTATGGCGTTTTTATTAGAAAGAGCTTGTGTTACAGGACTTTCTGTTGATAGAAGTGGAGGCTCTGTAGCTGCATTTACACACCTTTATCTCCCTTCAATGCACCGCATTGGATATGTTGCGCCTAACCAAGGAGAAAAACCCGAAGAACATAGCCCCGGTGGTTTTGTTATGGATTCAGCTCCCGGCTTATATGATTCGGTTATTGTGCTTGATTACAAAAGCCTTTACCCCTCAATTATTCGTACTTTTTTAATTGATCCTGTTGGAATGATTGAAGGAACACATCAACCCGATGAAAAACTGGCTATTCCAGGTTTTCGCCAAGCGTGGTTTTCGCGAGAGAAGCACTGTTTACCCACTATTGTGTCGCAAATTTGGCACGAAAGAGATAACGCAAAATTACATAAAAATGCCCCACTTTCTCAAGCACTCAAAATTATTATGAATGCTTTTTATGGTGTTTTAGGCTCCGTGGGATGTCGTTTTTTTGATCCTCGTCTAGCGTCTTCAATTACCTTACGTGGTCATGAGATTATGAAAAGAACTCGGGCATTAATTGAAGCTAAAGGTTATCAAGTTATTTATGGTGATACAGACTCTACTTTTGTTTGGCTTAAATCGCCACATACTGAACAACAAGCCCAACAAATTGGGCATCAGTTAGTACAAGAGGTTAACCAATGGTGGAAAACACACCTTTTTGAAACCTATCAACTTGATTGCAAATTAGAGCTGGAGTATGAAACACACTATCGTCGTTTTTTAATGCCAACTGTTCGAGGGATGGAAACAGGCAGTAAAAAGCGTTATGCAGGATTAAGCAATGATAAGATGGTGTTTAAAGGATTAGAAACCGTCAGAACAGACTGGACTCCCCTTGCTCAGAAATTTCAACAAGAGCTTTATACTCGTATTTTTCATCAACAACCTTACCAGCAGTTTATTCGTGATTATGTCGCGGATACGCTTGCGGGAAAACATGATGATAGATTAGTGTATCGTAAACGGTTACGTCGAAAATTATCAGAATATCAGCACCACGTTCCCCCTCATGTTAAAGCTGCACGTAAAGCTGACGAATATAATTTATCCCAAAATAGACCTCAACAATATCAGCAAGGCGGTTGGATTAGTTATATAATTACCCTCTTGGGACCTGAACCATTAGAGCACATTACCGCTGCACCTGATTACGAACACTATATCAATAAGCAGTTAATGCCGATTGCAGATGCTATCCTGCCTTTTATACAAGATGATTTTTCAACCTTGTTAAATGGACAAATGACGCTCACATTTTAAGATGTGTCATTTTGCAGGTGACGGTTTGCTTTGCATCTATTAACATAACGCCCCTTTGGTGATAATTAACTTTTCTTGTTTCAAGAATAGGCATTTTTATCCCACAAATTTTAATGACAACACCGCAATACTGCATTCATTAATAATTCCTAAATTATATATTTGAGAGCTGAGTTTATATATATGCCTTTTACTCTTGGTCAACGTTGGATTAGCGATACTGAAAGCGAGCTTGGACTGGGTACTGTTGTGGCAGTTGATGCCCGCATGGTGACCTTACTTTTCCCTGCCTGTGGCGAAAACCGCCTTTACTCCCGTCATGATGCCCCAATAACGCGGGTGATGTTCAATGCGGGGGATACCGTCACCAGTCACGAAGGCTGGAAACTCGCCATCGATAACGTTGTAGAAGATAATGGCCTTCTTATCTATCAAGGTGCACGTTTAGACACCGAAGAGCCCGCACAATTACGTGAAGTGTTCTTAGATAACAAACTCACTTTTAATAAACCACAAGATCGCCTTTTCGCAGGCCAAATTGATCGTATGGATCGCTTTGCCTTACGCTATCGTGCACGTAAATTCTTAAGCGAACAATTTAAACAAGCACAAAGCGGTTTACGTGGTATTCGTGCAAGCCTTATTCCTCATCAGCTTTACATTGCCAATGAAGTGGGTAAACGTCATAACCCTCGCGTTTTATTAGCTGATGAAGTGGGTCTGGGTAAAACCATTGAAGCCGGTATGATTATCCATCAACAGTTAATGGATGGCCGTGCTGAGCGTGTGTTAATTATCGTGCCTGAAAGCTTACAACATCAGTGGTTAGTTGAAATGTTACGTCGTTTCAATCTGCGTTTTTCACTGTTTGATGATAGCCGTTATAGCGAATCCTTGTTAGATAGCGATAACCCATTTGAAACAGAACAGATGATCATCTGCTCTTTAGATTTTGTGCGTAAAAATAAGCAACGTTTTGAACATCTCGTTGAAGCAACATGGGATATGCTAGTTGTCGATGAAGCCCATCACCTTGTGTGGAGTGAAGACGCACCAAGTCGTGAATATCAAGTAATTGAAGAATTAGCTGAATCTATTCCTTCAGTGTTGCTATTAACCGCAACGCCTGAGCAGTTAGGCCAAGAAAGCCACTTTGCTCGTTTACGTCTGCTTGATCCGAGTCGTTTCCATGACTACAACGAATTTATCAATGAGCAACAAAAATACCGCCCTGTTGCCGATGCTGTCACTATTTTGCTATCAGAAGATGATTTAAATACCGAACAACAAAATATCATCAGTGAAATGATTAGTGAGCAAGATGTTGAGCCATTACTGAAAGCAGCAAATACCCAAGGCGAAGAACGCACTAAATCTCGCCAAGAGCTTATCCATATGTTAATGGACAGACACGGAACGGGTCGTCTGTTATTCCGTAATACACGCTCTGGTGTGAAAGGTTTCCCTAATCGCTTACTTCATGCGATTAAAATGCCACTGCCAACACAATATCAAACAGCGATTAAAGTTGCTGAAATTATGGCAGCGAAAAAGAGTCTCGAAGTTCGTGCGAAAGAGATGCTCTACCCTGAACGCATTTACCAAGAATTCGAAGGTGAAAACGCAACATGGTGGAACTTTGATCCTCGTGTTGAATGGTTGCTCGGTTTCTTAACTGCAAATCGCAATGAAAAAGTTCTGGTTATTTGTGCGCAAGCGGCAACTGCATTGCAATTAGAGCAAGTTTTACGCGAGCGTGAAGCTATTCGTGCGGCTGTCTTCCATGAAGGAATGTCTTTACTTGAACGCGATCGCGCTGCAGCTTATTTCGCGTCCGAAGAAGAAGGCGCGCAAGTTTTATTGTGTTCTGAAATCGGCTCAGAAGGACGTAACTTCCAGTTTGCAAACCAACTGGTTATGTTTGATCTGCCGTTTAACCCTGATTTATTAGAACAACGTATTGGTCGTCTTGATCGTATTGGTCAAAATCGTGACATTGATATCAGCATTCCTTATCTGGAAGGTACAGCACAATCTGTATTGTTACGTTGGTACCATGAGGGATTAGATGCATTTGAACATACTTGCCCAACTGGCCGTACTATTTACGACAGTAAATATGATGCGTTAGTTAATTATCTTGCTCAACCCAATGAATTAGCTGACTTTGACGAGTTTATTGCGGCTTGTCGTAAACAGCATGATGAAATGAAACTTAAACTTGAGCAAGGCCGTGACCGTCTATTAGAAATACACTCTAATGGTGGTGAAGTGGGCGTTGAATTGGCGGGTGAAATTGCAGCTCAAGATAATGATCCTGAATTAGTTAACTTTGCGTTGAACCTGTTTGATATCGTCGGTATTAATCAAGAAGATCGCAGTGATAGCTTAATTATTTTAACGCCATCCGATCATATGTTAGTGCCTGATTTCCCTGGCTTACCACAAGATGGTTGCACTATCACATTTGATAGAGAGCAAGCACTATCTCGTGAAGATACCCAATTTATCAGTTGGGAACACCCCATTATCCGTAATGGCTTAGATTTAATTTTGTCTGGCGATACAGGAAGTTGTGCCGTTTCTTTATTAAAAAATAAAGCATTACCAGTGGGAACATTGTTAGTTGAACTAATTTATGTCGTAGAAGCGCAAGCGCCTAAACATCTTCACTTAAGTCGTTTTTTACCAGCAACACCCGTTCGCTTATTACTTGATCTAAAAGGTAATAACCTAGCCTCTCAAGTTGAGTTTGAAAGTTTTAATCGCCAATTAAATGCGGTTAACCGCCATACTTCTAGCAAACTGGTCAATGCGGTACAAAGCGAAGTACACCATGTACTCAAAGCTTCTGAACCGTTAATGGAAGTCGAAGCGAAAGGACTTATTCAAAAAGCAAAAGAAGAAGCTGATCGCGTATTAACACATGAATTATCACGCCTAGAGGCTTTACGCGCTGTAAATCCAAATATTCGTGATGATGAAGTTGAAGCGATTGAAAATGAGCGTACCCATATTCTTAATCATTTAGATGAAGCAAATTGGCGTTTAGATTCAATACGTTTAATTGTTGTTACCCACCAATAATTACCATTAAAGCGGGGAGTCTTTTACTCCCCGTTGTTTTGATGAGATACCCACCATGATGGAAGTTTATAACCCGCCGACTGATCCTTGGTTACATATTTTATATCAAGATGAGCATATTATTGCCGTCAATAAACCCAGTGGATTACTGTCTGTGCCGGGCAAAGCGCCAGAGCATAACGACAGTATTATGTCGCGCATTAAAGCTGATTTTCCTAATGCCGAATGTGTACATCGTTTAGATATGGCAACCAGTGGCGTCATTGTTGTTGCACTAAATAAAGAAGCTGAACGTGAGCTAAAACGTCAATTTCGTGAGCGTGAGCCGAAGAAAACCTATATTGCTCGTGTATGGGGCCATGTCGAAAAAGAAGAAGGATTGGTTGATTTACCATTAATTTGTGATTGGCCAAATCGACCAAAACAAAAAGTCTGTCATGAAACAGGGAAAGCCGCGCAAACTTTTTATGAGGTGCTGGAGTATGAAGAGAATGCGACAAGAGTCAAACTCTCGCCAATTACGGGGCGTTCACATCAATTGCGGGTACATATGTTAGCGTTGGGGCATCCTATTTTAGGGGATCGCTTTTATGCACATCCGCAGGCAAGAGCGATGGCACCTCGCCTGCAGTTACATGCTCAGGAATTATTTATTACGCATCCTGCTTTTCGATCCCCGATACATTTTGAATGCCTTGCCGATTTTTAATGTCTTATGACACTAAAACAGTCACTGAACTCAATGAAGCAAGGAGCAGGCAAAGCGCTAATCCCATAACCCCAACAAGAACACGGACGTTTGACATGGATATAGTTCCTTTTTTAAGAGAAGAGAGAATGAAATAATTAAATTTCACTTATATTTTACCGTGATAAATAATAAACTCAACTCAACCTAAGTTATCTCTATCACGAAATAATTCTCTCTTTTCTCATCTTCTTTTACAAGATGTTAACGAAATCCTTTTTCTTTTTTAATCAAATCGTAAGCAACTTGTATAGACTGTGCTTTTTGTTTTGCAATTTCCATCATTTCTGGTGGCAAACCTTTCGCTACAAGTTTATCTGGATGATGTTCTCCCATTAATTTTCTATAAGCCCTTTTTATGGTTTTAACATCATCGGTCTCATTAACACCAAGTACCTTACACGCATCAGCGAGTGTTGGGCCTTGAGGTTGAGGCTGATATCCTTGCCTATTTTGATAGTGGAAATTTTGACCAGCCTGCATCATTGCTAATATATGTTCAAAATGCGCACGCGAAAAACCCAGCTCATCAATAATGATAAACAACATTTTTCTTTCATTCGGGTGCAATTGGCCATCGGCAAAAGCCGCTTGTAACTGAATTTCCAGAAACATCTGAAGTAAGTCACGACGACCAGCACAAATTTGTCGAACACGTTGCAAGGTAGCTCTTAAGGGAAAATCGGGTGATTTACCTTCTCTAAATGCTTGCTGAGCTGCTTGACGCCCCACTCCATGCAAATTCATCCTATCCATCAATTCACTTGCAAGTGAGATATCCGTTTGAGTGACTCGCCCTTTTGATTTTGTTAGGTGTCCTAAAACTTGAAAAGTTGCAGCAAAGAAAAAAGCTTGTCTATCACGAGTATAGCGCCCACCACTTCCTAATTTACCTCGTTGCATGTCATAGAGGTGTCCAAGAAAAACACCAATAACAATGCCCCAGAAGCCTACCCCCGCAAAACTACCGATGATAAGGCCTAATAATTTTCCCCAATAGCGCATAGACTCCTCAAATCTTCAATGCTCTGCCTGCAATTTTGCATTATCATACTATTCATTTGCTTGCACACCTAACACCAAGCGACGTCTAAATAGACTTTTTCTTAAAATGAAGATATTTACTGTTTCTCTTTGGACAGAGGTAATGCTGTTTTCGTTTAAATTGTGTTAAAGTAAAATGAGTGACCAAACGAATAACTTTAGCGTTATTAGACCGCACGAAATACCGCATCAGCGCGGTGTTTTTTTGTTTCTAATAAGGCTATAACCCTATTTCAACACAGAAACATCGAAAAAATGAGGTTTACGCCTACTTTTCGGTTACCGTTAGAACAATGTTCAGAACGTTGGGCTGGTGTCGCATAACTCCCTGCGTTAGTTTCTGGCTGTTTATCAGCATGAAGCCACTGATGACGGAAGCACATAAATACTTATGAAAAAAAGTTATCCCACACTGCTGGCCACCTTAGTTTGGGCCACAATATACGGTCAGCCTGCTTATGCTGATCTTGCCTCCCAATGTTTACTGGGAGTTCCCGTTTATAACAAACCATTAGTACAAGGCGATCCTAATGACTTGCCTGTCACTATCACTGCAAATGATATGCAAGGTGAATATCCTCGCATGATCAAATATAAAGGTGATGTTGATATTAAACAGGGAAACCAAACCTTAAGTGCAGACAGTGTTGAACTGACACAAACTGAGGGAGAAACGCCATTAAGAATGGTGACCGCGACAGGAAATGTCTCTTATGATGATCCTCAAATCATCTTAAAAGGCCCTCGTGCTTGGTCTAATCTTAATAATAAAGATACGGATATTGAACAAGGTGATTACCAGATGGTTGGCCGCCAAGGCCGTGGTTATGCCGATAAGATGCAAATGCGTGGCGAAAACCGCTATACCATTATGGATAAAGGTATGTTCACCTCTTGTTTACCTGGCGATGATAGCTGGAGCGTTGTCGGCTCTGAAGTCATTTTAGATCGCGAAGAACAAGTTGCTGAAATTTGGAATGCACGCTTTCGCGTTGCTAATGTTCCTATTTTCTACAGCCCTTACCTTCAATTACCTATCGGTGATAAACGTCGCTCTGGTTTCTTAATTCCAAACGGAAGCTATTCTCGTAGTTCAGGATTTGATTTCCAACTCCCTTACTATTGGAATATCGCCCCTAATTATGATACCACTATTACAACTAACTATATCAGCCGCCGTGGTTTAAAATTAGATAACGAATTCCGTTATTTAACAACACCAGGACGCGGTACGATTGCTGTAGATTGGATTAATCACGATAGCCAATACAATAAAGACAAAGAAGAAAATAAAGCAGGCTATCTTCCTCGTGATACCGCCACACGTTGGTTATTCTACTGGGGCCACAGTGGTGTCATGAACAATGTATGGCGATTTAATATCGATTACACGAAAGTAAGTGACAACAAATACTTCACTGATTTTACCTCTCAATACGGTAATACCACTGATGGTTATGCAACTCAGAAATTTAGTACGGGTTATGCACAACAGAACTGGAATGCCACATTAACCACTAAACAGTTCCAAATTTTCTCTGATAATAAAGATGCAAGAGCTTATCGTGCCGAGCCACAGCTTGATCTGAATTATTATAAGAATGATATCGGGCCATTTGATTTCCGAACTTATGCTCAGTTTGTGCGTTTTACCAGCGTGGGTGAAAATACACCTGAAGCAAATCGTTTCCATATCGAACCAACGATTTCACTCCCTGCATCTACAGGTTGGGCTAGCTTTAATAATGAACTGAAAGTGATGGCAACCCATTACGATCAGGACATTCCTGATGCTTATAAGAAAAGATACCCTAACCAATTAGATGACAGTGTTAATCGTGTATTACCACAGTTTAAATCTGATATGAAAGTGGTTTTTGAGCGTCAATATCAAACCAATGATATTACACAGACCCTTGAACCTCGGGTTCAGTACCTTTATGTTCCTTATAAAGATCAATCCAATATCAATAACTTTGACTCTGCGTTATTACAGTCAAACTATGGCGGACTTTTCCGCGATAGAATGTATGGTGGTTTAGACCGCATTGCATCTGCAAACCAATTAACAACCGGTGTAACTTCTCGTTTTTATGATAGCGAATTGGTTGAACGTTTTAACATTTCTGTAGGTCAAATCTACTTCTTTGAGCGCCCGAGAACAGGTCCTTCTTCTACTGGTAATGAAATCATTAATAGTAAAGATGAGACAGGTTCAATGGTCTGGGCGGGTGATGCCTACTGGCGGATCACTGATACCGTAGGTATGCGTGGTGGTTTACAATATGACCGTCGTTTAGGTAGCGTATCAATGGGTGATGCGATTATGGAATATCGCGCCGATAGCGATCATCTTCTACAGTTGAGTTATCGTTATGTTGATCGTGATTATATCCAAGCAACACGTGTTCGTCCTTACGATGGTGGTATTAATAAACTTCCTGAATACCAAAAAGGTATTTCGCAAGTTGGTGTTGTAGGCAGTTGGCCATTAGCAGAACGCTGGGGTCTTGTGGGTGCTTATTACTTTGATACTAAAGAATCCGAACCTGTTAGCCAGATGGTTGGTGTGCAATATAATACCTGTTGCTGGGCTGTGAACGTCGGTTATGAACGAAAAATTGTTGGCTGGAAAGTTGACCACAGTGATATTGACAATAAATGGTCAATCAACGTGGAACTCAGAGGCCTAAGTAACAATCATAGTTTGGGTAGCCAGAAAATGCTTGAACGCGGTATCTTACCTTATCAAAGAGCATTCTGATTTAATCAGACTACGGAATTGGCTGAATAAATATGTCATCCCGCAACAAGATGCGGAAAACACATAATGGGAAACTTATGAAAAATTGGAAAACGCTGTTTATCGGCTTAATGATCACGGTCGGTGCAGCTACCAGCTCAACAACATTTGCTGCACAAGAATTAAACCGTGTATCGGCTATCGTCAATAACGGTGTCGTTCTAGAAAGTGACGTCAATAGAATGCTACAGACTGTCAAAATGAACGCAAAAAGTGCGGGCCAGGAAATGCCTGATGAGCAAGTTCTTCGCCAACAAATTCTAGAGCGTTTGGTGATGGATAACATCATTTTGCAAATGGCACAGCAAATGCAAATTGATATTCCTGATGCTGCGGTAGAATCTACCATTCAAGGTATTGCTGCTGAAAATAAAATTTCACTTGATCAAATGAAAAAACGCCTCTTAGCTGATGGCATTTCTTACAACGAATATCGCCAAGATATTCGTAAAGAAATGATGCTGGCAGAAGTACGTAACAATGAAGTTCGCCGCCGTATTACTATTTTGCCTCAAGAAGTTGATTCTCTTGCTAAGCAAATTGAAAGCCAAGCAAGTCAAAGTATTGATCTTAATCTGAGCCATATCCTAATTCCATTATCAGAAAACCCTGCTCCAGCAGAAATGGAAAAAGCAAAGCAAGTCATTACTCGCATAATGAATCAACTTAAAAATGGTGCTGATTTTGGTAAGTTAGCAGCAACTTATTCGGCTGATCCACAAGCTTTAAATGGCGGTAATATGGGTTGGGCATCTATTGATGAATTACCAACACTGTTTGCGAAAGAGTTAGCTAATGCACAGAAAGGGCAAATTGTAGGGCCTCTTCACTCAGGTGTTGGCTTACACATTATCAAAATAAACGATATTCGTGGTGGAACTAATACCCTTTCTGTTACTGAAGTTAAAAGTCGTCATATTCTGCTGAAAAGCTCTCCAATCATGAATGATGAGCAAGCCTATGCCAAATTACAGCAAATTTCTGCCGATATTCGTAGTGGCAAAATGAGCTTTGCTGATGCAGCAAAAGAGTACTCTGAAGATCCTGGTTCAGCATTACGTGGTGGTGAGTTAGGATGGTCAATGCCTGACGTTTACGATCCAGCATTCCGCGATGCGTTAATGCGCTTAAATAAAAACGAATTAAGCCAACCTGTTCGTTCAAATTTTGGCTGGCATTTAATTGAATTAGAAGACACACGTAGTGTTGATAAAACAGATGCCGCTAATAAAGAACAAGCATACCGTTTACTCTTTAATCGTAAGTTTAATGAAGAAGTACAAAACTGGATGCAAGAGCTACGAGTAGGGGCTTATGTGAAAATAATGAACGAGAATAATGCAAACTAAGCAAATAAAACCACTTGTTATCACCCCCGGCGAACCAGCCGGGGTTGGTCCTGACCTGATTATCTCATTAGCACAAATGAGTTGGGATTTACCTTGGGTTGTTTGTGCTGATCCTCAGTTACTTAAAACAAGAGCAGAATTATTAAACCTGCCTCTTTCATTAGTTGAATACGATCGGGCAACACCTCCTCAAGCACACACACCAAGCCAAATTTGTGTACTCCCTATTGCCCTTCATACCAATGTTATTCCAAGTACATTAGATGCGCGCAATGGATTATACGTTGTAGAAACATTAGCTCGTGCTTGTGATGGCTGTCTTAATGGCGAATTCTCTGCATTAGTAACCGGCCCCGTTCATAAAGGAATTATTAATGATGCGGGTGTGCATTTCACAGGACACACCGAGTTCTTTGCCGATCGTAGTCACTGTGAACGAGTGGTCATGATGTTAGCAACAGACACATTAAGAGTCGCATTGGCAACCACACATTTGCCTCTACGAGATGTCGCTGATGCAATTACAGGTGAACTACTGCATGAAATTATCACCATTTTAAATCATGATTTAAAAACTAAATTTGGCATAGCAGAACCTCAAATTTACGTTTGTGGCCTTAATCCTCATGCAGGGGAAAGTGGTCATATGGGGCGTGAAGAAATTGATATTATTGAGCCTGCATTAACACAATTACGTCAGCAAGGTATTTGTCTCCATGGACCTTATCCTGCTGATACCCTTTTTCAGCCTAAATATTTAACACATGCTGATGCTGTACTTGCGATGTATCACGATCAGGGATTACCTGTGCTAAAATATGAAGGTTTCGGTCGTGCAGTGAATATAACACTCGGTCTTCCCTTTATTCGTACCTCTGTTGATCATGGCACAGCCCTTGAGCTTGCAGGTACAAAAAGCGCAGATGCTGGCAGTTTTTGCACCGCATTAAATTTAGCCATTAATATGATACAAAATTGTAATGAATAATAGAGTCCATCAGGGGCACTTTGCCCGCAAACGCTTCGGGCAGAACTTTTTAACAGACAGCTATATTATTGAAAGTATTGTTGAATCTATTTATCCACAACCCGGTGAAGCCATTGTTGAAATTGGCCCCGGTTTAGGTGCTATCACAGAACCAGTTGGCGCGAGAATGGATAAAATGACAGTAGTTGAAATCGACCGTGATTTAGCTGCTCGTTTAGAAGTTCATCCTACATTAAAAGACAAGCTGACCATTATTCAGCAAGATGCAATGACGATTGATTTTGCACAATTAGCAAAAGAACGTCAGCAGCCTCTGCGTGTCTTTGGTAACTTGCCTTATAATATTTCCACACCACTTATGTTCCATCTTTTCAGTTTTGCTGATGCCATTTCTGATATGACTTTTATGTTACAAAAAGAAGTGGTTAACCGTCTTGTTGCAGGTCATGGCAACAAAACTTACGGTCGCTTGAGTGTGATGGCACAATATTATTGCCAAATCATTCCTGTACTTGAAGTTCCACCAACTTCATTTAAACCCGCACCCAAAGTTGATTCAGCCGTTGTTCGCTTGATCCCTTACAAAGAAAAGCCATATCCAGTTACGGATATTGCAATGCTAAGCCGTATTACTTCACAAGCATTCAACCAGCGACGCAAAACGTTGCGTAACAGTCTAGGTGGATTGCTAACAGCAGAAGATATGGTTGCTCTGGGGATCGATCCGACTGCTCGGGCAGAAAATATTTCTGTTGAGCAATACTGTAAAGTGGCAAACTGGTTATCGCAAAAGCAAGATACACAGGCATAAGATAAAGCCAGAGACAGGAGGCATTATGTTCACCTCATCAAAAGTGGCGATACAAGTACAAAGTGTTTACATTGAAAGCCAATCATCTCCTGAAGATGAACGCTATGTGTTCGCTTATACGGTATCAATTCATAATTTGAATAAATGTGCAATTCGCCTCCTGCGCCGTTACTGGTTAATTACCAATGCACAAGGTAATACGACAGAAGTTCGGGGTGAAGGTGTTGTCGGTGAGCAACCACTGATTGAACCTGGTACGCATTACAGCTATACCAGTGGTGCCGTTCTTGAAACACCGATGGGAACAATGGAAGGCCATTATGAAATGATTGATACTGACGGTCGATTATTTCAAATAGAGATCCCTGTTTTCCGCCTTGCACTTCCAACATTGATAAATTAATTATGGCAACTTATTTAATTGGTGATATTCATGGCTGTTACCATGAACTGCGCCACCTTCTTGATAAAGTGAATTTTGATCCTACACAGGACACATTATGGTTAACCGGTGATCTTGTTGCTCGAGGACCAGACTCACTTGAAGTGCTACGTTTTGTAAAAAGCTTAGGCTCTTCTCTAAAACTTGTTTTGGGTAATCATGACCTTCATCTTTTAGGTGTATTTGCAAAAATTAGCCGGAATAAACCAAGAGATAAACTTAATGAATTACTCAATGCCCCAGATGTCGATGAGTTAATTAATTGGTTAAGACGCCAACCTGTGCTTCAAGTTGATGAAGAAAAGAAAATTATTATGGCACATGCAGGGATCACACCACAGTGGGATTTAGAAACTGCAAAAATGTGTGCTCGTGAAGTCGAAGCCATTTTAAGTAGTGATAGCTATCCTTTATTTATTAATTCAATGTATGGCGATCTACCCAATAATTGGTCACCAGAACTTACTGGCTTAGCACGATTACGCTTTAGTACCAATGCATTCACTCGAATGCGCTACTGCTTCCCTAATGGTCAATTAGATATGATTTGTAAAGACAAGCCATTAGAAGCCCCTGCACCATTAAAACCTTGGTTTGATTTACCGAGTCAACTTCCGGAAGGTTATAGCATTATTTTTGGCCATTGGGCCTCTCTTGAAGGAAAAGGCACCCCTAATAATGTTTATGCTCTCGATACTGGGTGTTGCTGGGGAGGAAACCTCACTTGCTTGCGCTGGGAAGATAAACAATATTTCACTCAAGCTAGTCTATCTGCACCTAAGTAACCCTTTTCATTATCTTCATTTCAAGCGCAAAAAGTAAAAACTCAATTTTTGCGCTTTACTCATTCCACCCTACTTATTTTTACCTAATTTATTTTTTGATACTAAAAAGAACATTTCTTGTATAAAAACGAACACCATAAAAAATAATAAAAACTAATCGTTATTAATCAATATGTTATTTTTTTTCGATGCGAAATAAGCAGGGAAAACCACAATATTGAGAATAAAAAATCTATATATTGATTAATGTCTCATATATTATTCTTATAAAGTGAGTTTATTAAAATATAAATAATGATTACTTTTAAATAATAAACTTTTATAAATAAAATTCTTAGTTAGTATAATAACTCTTATTTTTTATTATTCTTATATTAATAAAATAGGAATAATAAAAAGGGAGATATTTAATCTCCCTTTTTATTTAATTCTTGTTATTTTCTTCTTTTTAATATTTCAAAGCAGTAGTTATGAGAGTTGTTTTCATCAGCTTCATGATATTCCATAAAGGTAGAATTCCATTCATCAGGCTCATAATCAGGGAATGTTGTATCACCAATTACTTCAGCATCGATGTGTGTTAGATAGAGTGTATTAGCCATAGGTAAAAATTGCTCATACACTTTACCACCACCGATAACCATAATTTCATCATGATTTTCAGCAGCTTGCAAAGCTTCTTCTACAGACTTCACCCAAACAACTTCACTATCTGTTCCTGGTTGGCTACTTAACACAATATTGAGACGATTCGGTAAAGGACGCCCAATAGATTCATAAGTCACCCGGCCCATAATAACGGGTTTATTTAGCGTATTCTTTTTAAACCATGCGAGGTCACCTGGTAATGTCCAAGGCATTGCCTTTTCCATACCAATAATGCGATCCATCGCTAATGCTGCGATTAAACTAATATTCATTTACACACCTACGGGTAAAGATGGGAAAAAAACTGCTCACACTATACGTAAAGCTAAAACCTGAGTCGATACAAATTATGCTTCCTAGATAATAAATAATTGCTTTATACTCGAAGTGTTAACTTAATCATATAAGATTCAATCATTATAATATTGTTATATACAAGGCGCTATTATGCTTGAAACTTCTTTAGTCGTTTTTACAATTGCTTTACTTGGTATGATCTCACCGGGCCCAGACTTTTTTCTCGTTGTAAAAAATGCGGCGCGTTATCAACGATCTGCAGCAATGATGACTGCAATTGGAATTGTGGCAGCATTACTTGTGCATATGTCATATTGTGTTGCAGGTATTGCCGTTCTTATCACAACAACACCTTGGCTCTTTTCCATTTTGAAATATGCTGGTGCTGCTTATTTGCTATGGATTGGTTTTCAGAGTTTGCTGTCAAAATCTAATCATTCGATTGATGAAAACTTAGATAAGCATTCGCAGATCAGCTTTAAAAAAGCCTTTATGCAAGGCTTTCTCTGTAATTTACTCAATCCTAAAGCTACTTTGTTTTTTCTTGCCGTTTTCACTCAGGTATTAAGTGTTGATTCAAGCATTGGAGAAAAGCTGTGGTATACCTTTATTATTTGGGGCTTAGCCATAGTTTACTGGCCTTTATTGGTTTTATTAATCCAAAGCGCACCTGTCAGAAGAGTGCTTAATAAAATCCAAAAAGGAATTGATAAAGTGTTAGGTGTAGTACTGATTGGTTTAGGTATTAAAGTCGCATTGAGTTAAATAAAAAACCTCTTTAATAAAATTTATTAAAGAGGAATAACTTATTTATAGTAAATTTAAACTTAAATCATTATCACTCTTTAAATAATCAATAATATCCAGCAAAACCATTTCATTCTCAAGACGATTAGATTTATTTCTCATTTTATCTAAAATTGTTTCATAATTATCTCTAATAACATTGGCAATATTATTTTTTATTTCATCATCATAGTTATTCTTACTAAAAAAACTTTTCATTTTTCGATTAAAATCAGATATAAAATATTCATCCCCTGCTGTTTTTTCTTCCGATTTAATAATATCATTGGACTCTAATAATCCTGACTCAAGCATACTATCCACAAATTCTTTTACGCCCTCACTATTTTTCAATTTATTTTCCAAGAGATTTAATATTGATTTTATAAAACCATCATTATTATAATTTCCAACATTATACTTTTTTGCTTTATCAATAAAAATTTTAGTTATATTTATAATTAGATTTTTCTCCATTTCCATCGAGTAAATATCATGTATTGTATTAACTAAATACATTATTGAATTACTCATTTTATGGGATATTTTTCCATCAAGCTCTTTACAAGTATAATCTATTGCAGTGTCAATACATTGTCTATAATTAAAGTTAATATAATTTAACATACTAGAACATTCTGGATTATGTATATTCAATTGTTCAAATTGTTCTTTTTCGTAATTATTAATCACATCTAAAGAGATACTCATTATAGTAATGAAGTCTTCTTTTGTTTTGGATTTTTCATAAAGATATTTTTGTATTATTTTTTTAGCTATATCATAAGAATCATTTTTCACTGCTATATTTAAACTTAAAAAGAATGATTCTAATGTCTCTTTCTTAAAACTAACAAAGTCAGATTTTATTAGTCTACATTTATTAGTTTTTATTTGCCCATCTCTGTCAAAAAGAGTGGATAAATTATTTATCTTAGCATGTTGTCCTTTATCTAACAAAAAAGTCAAATCAGTCTTTAAATTAAATATTTTCTTTATAAAAAAAGACAACTTAGATAAAAAAGTTTTACTCTTCTCTCCCACATAAAAATTATTGAAGTTATTTAAAATACTATTAATTTCATTTTTTATTTTATGATTTTCTTTTTTATTTATATCGATATCTTTTATTAAATTAGTTTGAAAACGAGTGTTGTTTACTTTCATGATGACTCCTTATCTCATAATAAAACAATCCCTTATTTATCTATATTTTAATACAAAAAAAAGCCCTTATTACTAAGGGCTTTAAATATAAAAAATGACCCGTCCTAAATAAGGTTGACACTTTTCCAATCTGAAATTGGAGAATGTAATGAAACCAATCACTAAACGGACTCAACGCGATTATTCTCTCGCTTTTAAATTACAGCTTGTTGACCAAGTTGAAAAAGGCGAAATAACCTATAAACAAGCCCAAGATCACTATGGTATACAAGGATGCTCTACTGTTTTAGTTTGGCTTCGTAAGCATGGTAGGTTAGATTGGTCAAACGGTACCCCTGATACTTTTTATAGAGGTTCAGCTATGACCCAATCTTCTAAACAACAAACGCCGGAACAACGCATTAAGATCCTTGAAAAGGAACTTGAAGAAGCTCGGCTTAAATCCGATTTTTTCGAAGCTGTGGTTAAAGTCATGGATAGAGACTTTGGAGTTCGTTTGTCAAAAAAGCGCAAAGCCGAGTTATTAAAGAAAAAACGGTTAAAAACCTCACCGTAACAATTGCTTGCCGTTTTATGCAGATCAGCCGACAGGCTTATTACAAGAGGCTGGATAGAACTGAGGAACGAAAGAAAGCAGATTCGGCCATTATTGATGTTGTTAAATCTGAACGAGTCTTACAACCTCGACTGGGTGGGCGTAAATTACATTTTATTTTAAAGCAAAAACAGATGGTTATTGGTCGTGATCGGCTATTTTCTTTATTGAAAGAACATCAGTTACTGGTGCCTAATAAACGGGCTTATCATCGAACAACCTTAAGCCATCATCGTTTT
>NZ_JAABLX010000014.1:0-32574 GCF_009915245.1 Proteus sp. G2669
TTAGGTAAGGAGGTGATCCAACCGCAGGTTCCCCTACGGTTACCTTGTTACGACTTCACCCCAGTCATGAATCACAAAGTGGTAAGCGCCCTCCCGAAGGTTAAGCTACCTACTTCTTTTGCAACCCACTCCCATGGTGTGACGGGCGGTGTGTACAAGGCCCGGGAACGTATTCACCGTAGCATTCTGATCTACGATTACTAGCGATTCCGACTTCATGGAGTCGAGTTGCAGACTCCAATCCGGACTACGACAGACTTTATGAGTTCCGCTTGCTCTCGCGAGGTCGCTTCTCTTTGTATCTGCCATTGTAGCACGTGTGTAGCCCTACTCGTAAGGGCCATGATGACTTGACGTCATCCCCACCTTCCTCCGGTTTATCACCGGCAGTCTCCTTTGAGTTCCCGCCATCACGCGCTGGCAACAAAGGATAAGGGTTGCGCTCGTTGCGGGACTTAACCCAACATTTCACAACACGAGCTGACGACAGCCATGCAGCACCTGTCTCAGAGTTCCCGAAGGCACTCCTCTATCTCTAAAGGATTCTCTGGATGTCAAGAGTAGGTAAGGTTCTTCGCGTTGCATCGAATTAAACCACATGCTCCACCGCTTGTGCGGGCCCCCGTCAATTCATTTGAGTTTTAACCTTGCGGCCGTACTCCCCAGGCGGTCGATTTAACGCGTTAGCTCCAGAAGCCACGGTTCAAGACCACAACCTCTAAATCGACATCGTTTACAGCGTGGACTACCAGGGTATCTAATCCTGTTTGCTCCCCACGCTTTCGCACCTGAGCGTCAGTCTTTGTCCAGGGGGCCGCCTTCGCCACCGGTATTCCTCCACATCTCTACGCATTTCACCGCTACACATGGAATTCTACCCCCCTCTACAAGACTCTAGCCAACCAGTTTCAGATGCAATTCCCAAGTTAAGCTCGGGGCTTTCACATCTGACTTAATTGACCGCCTGCGTGCGCTTTACGCCCAGTAATTCCGATTAACGCTTGCACCCTCCGTATTACCGCGGCTGCTGGCACGGAGTTAGCCGGTGCTTCTTCTGCGGGTAACGTCAATTGATAAAGGTATTAACTTTATCACCTTCCTCCCCGCTGAAAGTACTTTACAACCCTAAGGCCTTCTTCATACACGCGGCATGGCTGCATCAGGCTTGCGCCCATTGTGCAATATTCCCCACTGCTGCCTCCCGTAGGAGTCTGGGCCGTGTCTCAGTCCCAGTGTGGCTGATCATCCTCTCAGACCAGCTAGAGATCGTCGCCTAGGTGAGCCATTACCTCACCTACTAGCTAATCCCATATGGGTTCATCCGATAGCGCAAGGTCCGAAGAGCCCCTGCTTTGGTCCGTAGACGTCATGCGGTATTAGCCACCGTTTCCAGTAGTTATCCCCCTCTATCGGGCAGATCCCCATACATTACTCACCCGTCCGCCGCTCGTCAGCAAGAAAGCAAGCTTTCTCCTGTTACCGCTCGACTTGCATGTGTTAGGCCTGCCGCCAGCGTTCAATCTGAGCCATGATCAAACTCTTCAATTAAAAGTGTTTGATGCTCAAAGAAATCGAAAACTTAGCTATTCATAAATGAATTTACTTTTGTTGTTCACTCTTCAAGACTTGATACATCTAATATTTTAGAAGATATCGTCTCTGCGAGTGCCCACACAGATTGTCTGATAATTTGTTAAAGAGCAGTGCAACATTTGCTGCCGTTTCCGGTCTTCTGCGTTGTTGCGAGGAGGTGCATTCTACATCTTCCTCATTCAGTGTCAAGCGTTTATTTTCAAGGCTTTTCACTTTTTTTCTTTGTTCTCTCGGCTAACTCACTTAGCGTGGTTTGCCGTGACAACGAGGACGCATTATAGGGAGTTTTCTGAGGCTGGCAATAGTTTTTTTAAGAAAAAAAATCGTTTGCTTAATTCCACAGCAAAACCCCTAGTTATACGCACTTATCAACAATTTTATCCACAGATGTCCTTTTTACATAAAATTAGCATGTCAAACGCAATCGTTTGCGTTATTATGAGGGCCTATTAAGTAAGATTGATTTTGTGTCCATCTTCTGAAATGTTAGTTAAGCAAACACAATTTCACTGTATTAATGTGATTTAACTTCATCATTACTACCGTTATACCAAACCCAAGGGATAAAACTCATGCAACATCTTCGTCCTATCCGCCGTGCGCTTTTAAGTGTGTCTGATAAAGCAGGTATTTTAGAATTTGCTAAAGCGCTTGTTGAAAGAAACGTAGAACTATTATCTACAGGTGGAACTGCACGTCTATTAGCAGAAACTGGCTTACCTGTTATCGAAGTTTCCGATTATACCGGTTTCCCAGAAATGATGGATGGCAGGGTAAAAACGCTGCACCCTAAAGTACATGGTGGCATTTTAGGTCGCCGTGGACAAGACGATGCAATTATGGAAGAACATGAAATTCGTCCTATCGATATGGTCGTCGTAAATCTTTATCCTTTCGCTAAAACGGTAGCTCGCCCAGATTGCTCATTAGCAGATGCTGTAGAGAATATCGATATTGGTGGACCAACAATGGTTCGCTCAGCAGCGAAAAATCATAAAGACGTTACGATTGTAGTAAATAGTAATGACTATGAAAGAGTGATTGAAGAAATGGATAATCACGAAAACAGTCTTACGTTAGATACTCGTTTTGATTTAGCGATTAAAGCCTTTGAACACACAGCCGCTTATGACGGAATGATTGCTAACTACTTCGGTCAGAAAGTTGCACCTTATTATGGTGATACTTCACAACCATCAGGCACTTTTCCTCGTACCTTGAATCTGAACTATATAAAGAAACAAGATATGCGTTATGGCGAAAATGCGCACCAGCAAGCTGCTTTCTATATAGAAGAGAATATAGAAGAAGCATCTATTGCCACTGCAAACCAATTACAAGGCAAAGCGCTTTCTTATAACAACATTGCTGATACTGATGCGGCATTAGAATGTGTGAAATCATTTTCCGAGCCTGCATGCGTTATTGTGAAACATGCAAATCCTTGCGGTGTTGCAATTGCGAACACGCTCGAACAAGCATATGACAATGCATTTAAAACTGATCCAACCTCTGCATTTGGTGGCATTATCGCATTCAATCGTCCATTAGATGCAAAAACAGCAAGTGCGATCATCGAACGCCAGTTTGTTGAAGTGATCATTGCTCCTTCTATTAATGAAGATGCACTACCAATTTTAGAAACAAAACCAAATGTTCGTGTATTAGCCTGTGGTCAATGGCAAGAGCCAAAACCTGCTTTTGACTTCAAACGAGTCAACGGTGGGCTTTTAGTTCAAGATCGTGATTTAGGCATGGTTAAAGAAGAAAACTTAAGAGTAGTTACTCAACGCCAACCAAGTGAACGCGAACTTAAAGATGCACTCTTCTGCTGGAAAGTGGCTAAATTTGTAAAATCAAATGCCATTGTTTACGCTAAAAATGATATGACAGTCGGTATTGGTGCAGGACAAATGAGCCGAGTATATTCTGCAAAAATTGCAGGTATAAAAGCTGCTGATGAAGGTTTAGAAGTTGCAGGTTGCGCCATGGCTTCAGATGCATTCTTCCCATTCAGAGATGGCATTGATGCGGCAGCACTTGCCGGTGTAACTTGTGTTATTCAACCTGGTGGCTCAATTCGTGATGATGAAGTGATTGCCGCTGCCAATGAACACAACATCGCAATGATTTTCACCAATATGCGTCACTTCCGTCATTAATAGGATATTGATATGAAGATTTTGATTATTGGTAATGGCGGTCGTGAGCACGCTTTAGCATGGAAAGCGGTTCAATCCCCGCTTGCAACACACGTTTTTGTTGCGCCAGGTAATGCGGGAACTGCATTAGAGAAAGGTGTGCAAAATGTTGCAATTAGCGCAACGGATATTCCGTCATTACTGACATTCGCACGAGAAAATAAAATTGATTTAACCATTGTTGGCCCGGAAGCACCACTTGTTATTGGTGTTGTTGATGCGTTTAAAGATGCAGGGCTGACTATTTTTGGCCCGACAAAAGGTGCAGCTCAGTTAGAAGGCTCAAAAGCCTTCACTAAAGATTTTTTAGCACGCCACAATATTCCAACAGCGGATTATCAAAATTTCACTGAAATAGCCCCTGCACTAGAGTATTTAAATAAAGTAGGCGCACCAATTGTTATCAAAGCCGATGGTTTAGCAGCAGGAAAAGGCGTTATTGTTGCAATGACGCAATCTGAGGCTGAAAATGCTATAAAAAATATGCTAGCAGGTAATGCCTTTGGAGATGCTGGGCATCGCATTGTTATTGAAGAATTTCTTGATGGTGAAGAAGCCAGTTTTATCGTCATGGTTGATGGTGAACACGTTATTCCAATGGCAACAAGTCAAGATCATAAACGTGTTGGTGATGGTGATACTGGCCCTAATACTGGTGGGATGGGCGCTTACTCGCCTGCCCCCGTTGTCACTAATGAAATCCACCAGCAAGTAATGGAAAAAATCATTTACCCAACAGTAAAAGGCATGGCTTCTGAAGGTCATCGTTATCAGGGTTTTCTTTATGCTGGGCTGATGATTGATAAACAAGGCGTTGCAAAAGTTATCGAATTTAACTGTCGTTTTGGCGATCCAGAAACTCAACCTATTATGATGCGTATGCAATCTGACTTAGTTGAGCTTTGTTTAGCTGGAGCAAAAGGCAATTTAAAAGGTAAAGATTCTGTTTGGGACCCTCGTCCTGCTTTAGGTATTGTTATTGCGGCTGGCGGCTATCCTGCTGATTATCGCCAAGGGGATATTATCGAAGGCTTAACAGCAACATCGTCCAAAACCGGAAAAGTATTTCAAGCAGGAACAACTCTGAATAATGAAGGTGAAGTTATCACTGCTGGCGGAAGAGTGCTATGTGCGACGGCATTAGGTGATGATATCGAGCAAGCGCAAAAAAATGCTTATGCTTTAGCGGAAGGTATTCATTGGAATGGCGCTTTTTATCGTCATGATATTGGTTATCGTGCAATTGCGCGTTTAAAGAAGTAAGTCACTAAATACAGCAGAAGGGAGTGATCACAAGCTCTCTTTTGTTGGCTCCCATTTGCAGAAATCATGGTCGGCTACCATAAGCAACTGTTTACCTTCTGGTGAATCAAGCCAAGCAACATAAGAAGGTTTACTTGGATTACGTGTTCTCGTTTTTAACCAGCGTTGTTCTGGCCCTTCAAATGAAACACTCACTTTCTCGCCAGCACATGTTGTCATTGTATTTTGATACCAGACACCCTGTACTAAGTTCACTTTTCCAATAGTCAGCGCTTCGCTGATTTCACGTTCTTTACTTGCAGCAAACACCATTCTTAAACGCTCATCTTCTGTTAATGCTCGTTTTTGCTTCTGACTTTCCTGTTGCATGAAAATGACTTCACCACGTTTATTTAAACGAAGGTGCCAAGATGAGGGATCATTTTGATTAACCACTTCAGAACGGACTTGCCAAAGCTTATTCTGGCGATACTCATAGAATGTGATGATAGTTTCTGGCTTTTTATAAAAGCTATAAACGCTCATGATCACTTGAGGCTCTGACGTTTTATTATTTAAACGCCATAGTCGCACAACACCTTCATCTGCAATGTACCCTGTTGCAGAAAATTCAGGGAGTTGTACTGTCGAAGAGCAGGCGCTGAGCAAAAAAGCTGATCCTATTGCTAACAGCCCCTGTCGTTTCAACAAAAGGGGAGTAAATCCCCCTCTATTGTTCATTCCGTTCAAAGGAATTATTTTACTGCGTCTTTCAGTGCTTTACCGGCAGTAAATGCAGGAACATTAGCTGCTGCAATTTTAATTTCTTTACCAGTTTGAGGGTTACGACCAGTACGCTCAGCACGGTGATTTACCTTGAATGTACCGAAACCAACTAACTGTACAGAATCGCCTTCTTTCAGAGCTCCTGTTACTGAGTCGATAAACGCTTCAATAGCAGCTTTTGCCTGAGTTTTTGTCAGATCCGCTTTTTCAGCAACTGATTCGGTTAATTCAGCTTTGTTCATAAAATAGTCCTTAAAGTATGTTTTATCGTTTGAAAAACATCTGGTGAAAAAACTTAACTTATCTTTTTAAGAAGATGAATTAAGTAAAACACCTGAGCCACTTCTTTTCGTACCCAATGTAGAACATACACGGGGGTGATGTGAAGTCTTTAAACGTCGCTTTTCAAGCACCAAATCACGTTTTTCTGATTTAGTGCGTTAATTCTATACCGATATTGCTCATTCCTGCTTCACGAAGGTCTGCACGTAGACCTTTAATCAGCTCGATATCTCTTTCTTCACACTCTACAAGTAGGCGGTAAATTTCCCATTGGATATCGAATTCTTCAATAACAACAGGCAGTGATCTTAGCTCTTCTTCGCTCATTTCTCTTTCTGCTTGTGTCATTTCAAGTGAAGCAACCGTCCCTACTGATAATTTGCTGACTTCAATAGCATGACTTAGCGATTCACCGCTTAAACGAGAGTGAACAACTTCACTCAAGGCGACACAGGCATCAATCGCTGGATAGACGCCGTAAATATCAAATTGAGATGCATCAGGAATAGCTTCTTCTAACTTCTCTAATTGAGAATCAAAATTCACTTTTGCATCTTTCACCGTTAAAGTTTCCCAAACCAGATCGAGAATACGGCGATAAAGCGTTGGATCAGCAAATCCTGTTTCACGACAAAATACCTGATAATTTGGATACATTCGCTCACACAGGCACGCCATAAACGTCAGGTGTTGCCAAGCCTCTAGCTTTTCTAAACGTAAATGGATTGGGTTCTTCAACATTCGTGATTACTCATTTTCTTAACTTAGGCGCAGTTTACCTGAAAATTAAAAATATCCACATATTTCCCGGTCATTTAGAGCTTATTCTTATTCAACTGCTCAAATAATCGCCTATTTGAAGCAATACCATCAGCCCAACGCGTTGGTTCTGGCAATCGATACCCTTTCATACACAACTCAACCCACTGCAAAGCACCTTCCATACTCACTTTATGACCCGGAGATATATACAGGGGTTTACATTTTTTCTTACTGCGATAAATCCACCCTATTTGCTCATTCTTATCCATCAATGGCTCATGACTTCCCATATCTTCATTGACCGCCCGATCAGTACCACATAAACGACTTTTTGCTACGCCAATAGTAGGCGTGTCTACTAATAAACCAAAATGGCTGGCAACACCCAGCCTTCTAGGATGAGCGATACCTTGCCCATCGACAAAAATAAGAGAAGGTTTCTGTTTAATTAATTGCCAAGCAGACAGTAATGCTGGGCACTCTCGAAATGAAAGTAAACCAGGGATGTAAGGAAGAGTTGTAGATATTCGCGCGATTTGGTATTCAAGAATTTCAAAAGAAGGGTAATGCATTATCACGATGGCAGCGCGAGTGACTGCGCCACCATCTTCAAAACCAACATCAGCACCAGCAATATAAGTAGGCATTGTAAATTGGTCTGTCAAAATAACTTGTTGAGCTTTTTCTGTCTGCTCCTGACGCAATTGTGAGGTATTAATCATTATCCTGATGATAAGGCTTCGATAAACGGTGAACCGCATCAATAAATGCACCAGCATGCTCTGGTGGAACATCTTGATGAATACCGTGCCCAAGATTAAAGACATGACCGTTGCCTTTACCAAACCCAGCAAGAATAGTTTCGACTTCTTGCTCTATTCTAGCTGGTGGCGCATACAGCATAGAAGGATCCATATTACCTTGTAAGGCTACTTTATCCCCTACTCGACGACGTGCATCTTCGATATCAATCGTCCAATCTAGCCCTAATGCATCACAACCTGTTGCTGCCATTGCTTCTAGCCAACGACCGCCACCTTTAGTAAATAAGGTTACAGGAACTTTTCTTCCATCGTATTCGCGAATAAGACCATCAACAATCTTATGCATGTAGTGTAATGAGAAAAGTTGGTAATCACGTCCTGTTAGTACACCACCCCATGTATCAAAGATCATGATGGATTGTGCACCCGCTTTAATTTGAGCATTCAAATAAAGGATAATGCTATCTGCGAGTTTATCCAGTAATAGATGTAGTGCTTGTGGCTCTGCGTACATCATTTTTTTTATTTTTGTGAAGGCCTTACTACTTCCACCTTCCACCATGTAGGTTGCCAGTGTCCAAGGGCTTCCCGAAAAACCGATTAATGGCACACTGCCTTGCAATGCATGACGAATTGCACGTACTGCATTCATTACATAGCCAAGTTCGTCTTCAGGATCAGGAATTGGCAGTTTTTGAATATCGGCAAGGCTATTTATTGGGGACTTAAAACGAGGTCCTTCACCAGTTTCAAAGTAAAGGCCTAGCCCCATTGCATCAGGGATAGTTAAAATATCAGAAAATAAAATAGCGGCATCTAAAGGAAAGCGTCTTAAAGGCTGTAATGTCACTTCACATGCCAATTCTGTATTTTTGCACAATGAGATGAAATCCCCCGCCTGTGCCCGTGTTTCCTTATACTCAGGAAGATATCTGCCTGCCTGACGCATCATCCAAACTGGGGTGACATCAACAGGTTGGCGCAGCAGCGCACGTAAATAGCGGTCGTTTTTCAACTCACTCATGACTAACTCCATTAACAGTAATAGGGCCGCAAAATAGTATGTATTGTAACATGCTGGAAAAATAACTGTTGGCAGACAACGCCTTTATTTAGTTCTTTTCTTTATCTTGTCTAATATTCGCTATCGTATCTTCTATTAAGCGTCGCGCAATAGTATCTGGAGGTGGGATCTGTGGTAGTTGATCGTAACGATACCAAGCCGCACTGGTTAATTCAGAAGGATCATGGCGCAACTCTCCTCCATCGTAATCAGCCAAAAACCCCATCATTAAAGAATGAGGGAACGGCCAAGGTTGAGAGGATACGTAGCGAATATTACGAATACGAATATTACTTTCTTCAAATACTTCGCGAGCGACGGCCTCTTCTAAGGTTTCACCAACCTCAACAAAACCAGCGAGCACAGTATAAAGAGGGGAATGCTTATGCCTAACATGATGTGCGAGTAAAATTTTATCTTCATGACGAATACCCACAATAATACAAGGGGCAATCTGTGGGTAATAACGTTCATGACAGTTATCGCATAAACAAGCCCATTCACTCTCACTATGGCGCATTTTAGAACCACAATAGCCACAAAAACGATGAGAACGATAAAACTCTGCTAACTGAACACCACGACCCACTAGTTTAAATAAATTCTCATCTTGCGAGGCGATAAGCCTTGGCGAACACATATCGTTATCCATTTTTCCATGAATAAGCCAAACAGTTTCACCCTGCCATTCACCAACAATTTTGGCGTGTTGACCAACTAGCTCCCAATCCTTTGCAAAACCAAAAGGGAGTTCACCTTTCGGTAACCACACTCGCCCACCGAGGCTGACTGTCCACCAGCCTTTCTCTGATCCCGTTAACGTATATAAATGCATAATGATAATTCTATCCAAAATAATGATATAGAATTAAGGATACTCTCTTTAGTAAGACCCTCTCAATGTATTATGATTATTCTCTATAATTTATTAACATTCAAAAGGGGTTTCATAAATTTTATTTATAATAAAGGAATGCTAATATGACTGATAAAACCCAAAATAAAATTGCGATTTTTGATTTAGATGAAACGCTTTTAGCGGGTGATTCTAGTCGTTTATGGACACGTTATTTATGGGATAAAAAAATAGTCACTGATCCTCATTTCCTAAAACTAGACGAACAAATGATTGCAGACTATTACGCCGAAAAGCTGGATATAAACCAATATCTTTTTCAATATCTAGCATATTTTAAGCATCATAATATAGATAAAATAAATCATTGGATTAATGACTTTACTGAAACAAAAATTCAGCCTCTGCTTTACCCACAAGGAATATCAATAATTACACAATATCGGCAGCAAAATATTCCCGTTATGATTATTTCAGCAACAATGTCCTTTCTCGTTCACGCTATTGCAAAACAACTCAATGTGGATGTTTCAATGGGTATTGATATGCAAATTAAGGACAATCATTACACTGGATTTATTGAAGGTATTCCTACCTTTCGAGAAGGAAAGGTTGAGCGTTTAAATCAATGGAAAGAAGCCAATAACATTAATAGTTTTTATGTTTGTTTCTATACTGATTCATCTAATGACCTTCCATTATGTTACCAAGCGGATCGTGTTATCGCAGTTAATGCAGATAAAAAATTAACTCAAGTTTCGGATGAAAAAGCGTGGGAACAGCAACATTGGAATTTAAATAAATAACCCATGCTGGACTTGTAGTTTTCAAAATCTTTCATATACTGGACTTCTTCTTGTCGGAGTGCCTAGTGTTTATAAGGCTATTATAAACACAGGCTGAGACCGTTAATTCGGGATCCGCGGAACCTGATCGGGTTAATACCCGCGAAGGGAACAAGAGTGATTCGACCTTTTGATAGCTTCATCCGTATATTTTTTATACGCCTATCTGTCGATACTCCCTGCGACCTCCAGACAAGCATTTTTCTCAATATTCACCCGACAGGCTACAGCCTGCATGATATTTATTAGGAAATGCTATGTCCCAAAATCAAACTATATCCGTTAAAGATATTTCACCAACAAACAACAAACTGCGCCCACGAAAAGAGCAGCGTGATGCAGCTCAAGAATTTATCAGCACCATTCAAGGTGTCAGTTTCCCAAATTCAAACCGCATTTACCTCGAAGGATCACGTGCTGATATTCAAGTCCCTATGCGTGAGATCCAACTTGATAAAACGCTAGTAGGAGGATCAAAAGATTCCCCTGTTTTTGAAGATAATGAACCTGTTCCGGTATATGACACTTCTGGCCCTTATGGCGATCCGGCTTCTCAACTCGACGTTAATCTTGGATTAAAAAAAATACGCCAACCATGGATTGATGAGCGCAATGATACTGAAGCGCTTTCACTCTTAAGCTCTGATTTTACACAACAACGTCTTTCTGATGCAGGATTAGAACATCTACGTTTCCCGTTAAAGCCTAATCCTAAAAAAGCCCTACAGGGTAAAAGCGTGACGCAATTGCATTATGCTCGAAAAGGTATTATCACACCTGAAATGGAGTTTATTGCTATTCGTGAAAATATGGGGCGTGAACGTATTCGAAGCGAAGTATTACGTCAACAACATGCAGGATTCAGCTTTGGTGCGCATCTCCCTGACAATATTACCCCTGAGTTTGTACGCCAAGAAGTTGCTGCTGGTCGAGCTATCATTCCTGCCAATATCAATCACCCTGAATCAGAGCCAATGATTATTGGGCGAAATTTCTTAGTGAAAGTGAATGCCAATATCGGAAACTCCTCTGTAACCTCCTCCATTGAGGAAGAAGTTGAAAAACTGATTTGGTCTACACGCTGGGGAGCGGATACCGTAATGGATCTCTCAACAGGCCGTTATATTCATGAAACACGTGAGTGGATCATTCGTAACAGCCCCGTTCCTATCGGCACAGTTCCAATTTATCAAGCACTCGAGAAAGTTAACGGTATTGCTGAAGATCTCACTTGGGAAATGTTCCGAGATACCTTGCTTGAACAAGCAGAGCAAGGTGTTGATTACTTCACTATTCATGCAGGCGTATTGTTACGTTATGTGCCAATGACGGCAAAACGCCTAACGGGTATTGTGTCTCGTGGCGGTTCGATAATGGCGAAATGGTGTTTATCACATCATAAAGAGAATTTCCTCTACGAACATTTCCGTGAAATCTGTGAAATTTGTACCGCTTATGATGTTTCCCTTTCACTGGGCGATGGGCTAAGACCGGGTTCAATTCAAGATGCTAATGATGAAGCACAATTCTCTGAATTACATACTCTAGGTGAACTGACAAAAATTGCATGGGAATATGACGTGCAAGTCATGATTGAAGGCCCAGGTCACGTTCCAATGCAGATGATACGCCGTAATATGACAGAAGAGTTAGAGCATTGTCATGAAGCGCCCTTTTATACATTAGGCCCTCTTACAACAGATATTGCACCGGGTTACGATCATTTTACCTCAGGGATCGGTGCGGCAATGATTGGCTGGTTTGGTTGTGCAATGCTCTGTTATGTCACTCCGAAAGAACACCTCGGCTTACCAAATAAAGACGATGTAAAACAAGGCTTAATTACTTATAAAATTGCGGCTCATGCTGCCGATTTAGCCAAAGGACATCCCGGCGCTCAAATCCGTGATAATGCTATGTCGAAAGCGCGTTTTGAATTTAGATGGGAAGATCAATTTAATTTAGCGCTTGATCCTGAAACCGCACGCCAATATCACGATGAAACCCTTCCTCAAGCATCAGGTAAAGTGGCTCACTTTTGCTCAATGTGTGGTCCTAAATTCTGTTCAATGAAGATAACACAAGAAGTACGTGATTATGCGGCAGGTATGGAACAAATGTCTCAAGCCTTTAAAGAGCATGGGAATGAGCTATACCACAGTGCCGAAATCACTCGTGTTGAGGTGACTGAAAATGAACAGATCCTCTAATACACCTTTTGCATCAACAGAAAAAAAACTTGGACTTTACCCTGTTGTTGATTCTATTGAATGGATAGAACGCCTATTGAAAATAGGCGTTACCACACTTCAATTACGTATAAAAGATAAACAACCAGAAGATATTGAACAAGAGATCATCGAAGCAATAAGGCTAGGAAAACAGTACCACGCAAGACTGTTTATCAATGATTATTGGCAACTCGCCATTAAACATCAGGCTTATGGTGTTCATCTTGGTCAAGAAGATCTCGATATTGCTGATCTTGATGCAATTAAACAAGCAGGATTACGACTGGGTGTTTCCACTCACGATCAAATGGAATTACAAAGAGCAAAGGCGTTACGCCCATCTTACATCGCATTAGGGCATATATTTCCAACTACAACGAAAGATATGCCATCTAAACCACAAGGTTTGAAGGCACTCAAACATCAAGTAGAACAGACACCTGATTTTCCCACTGTTGCTATTGGTGGGATCTCGCTAGAGAGAGTATCTGATGTGATTGCAACAGGCGTCGGGAGTGTTGCTTTAGTCAGTGCAATAACAAAAGCATCTGATTGGCAAAAAGTAACGCGTAAATTATTAGAATTAGTTGAAGGAAAATCGTCATGCTAAATGATAATGATTTTATGCGTTATAGCCGACAAGTGATGTTAGAAGATATTGGCCTAGAGGGTCAAAACAAACTTCAACAAGCAAGAGTACTGATTGTTGGACTTGGTGGATTAGGCTCTCCCGCATCACTTTATCTTGCTGGGGCAGGTATTGGTGAGCTTATTTTAGTTGATGATGATAAGTTGCACGTTTCTAATCTACAGCGCCAAATTCTTTATCGCACTCAAGATATTCCTGAAGCAAAATCGGATATTGCAAAGCAAGCTTTGCTTGCTTTAAATCCAGATATAAAAGTCACTTCTTATAAACAACGTATTGATGATGATTCATTACTTAAATTAGTTAAAGAGGTCGATTTAGTCTTAGATTGCACAGATAACATGCTCACACGCCAAGCGATTAATCGTGCTTGTGTTGCACAACAAATTCCACTTATTAGTGGTAGTGCCGTAGGGTTTAGTGGCCAGCTTATGGTGTTTGAACCTCCTTTTACGCATGGTTGCTATCACTGCCTCTATCCCGATGAAACAGAACCACAACGCAATTGCAGAACAGCCGGAATTCTAGGTCCTGTCGTAGGTGTTATTGGTACACTTCAAGCACTTGAAGCCATTAAGCTACTCTCTGATTTACCTAGTTCTCTAAGTGGAAAGCTACGCCTTTTCGATGGTAGAAAACAAAATTGGAGTACTTTGCGTTTAACACCATCAAAAACATGTCCTGTTTGTCGGGGGGTAGCATGAACATTACCGTAAATGACGAACAATATTTTCTGGATATGCCTGTCACTATTTGTCAGCTCCTTATTCAGCTAGAGCAACCACCAATTGGTGTGGCACTTGCCATCAATGAAACCATTGTTCCCCGTGACAACTGGGAAACACATTTTATTAATGATGGCGATACCATTCTTCTCTTCCAAGCAATTGCAGGGGGCTGATATGTTAAAAATTGCTGATACAACATTCACATCTAGACTTTTTACAGGTACAGGGAAATTTGCAACACCAACACTAATGACAGAAGCCATTAAGGCTTCGGGTAGCCAATTAGTCACGATGGCAATGAAGCGTGTGGATTTAAAAAATGGTAATGATGATTTAATCGCACCGCTTAAATCATTAGGGGTAAAATTATTACCTAACACATCCGGTGCGAAAACAGCACAAGAAGCTGTTTTTGCGGCTCGTTTAGCCAAAGAAGCTTTTGGTACCCATTGGATTAAATTAGAAATTCATCCTGATACTAAATATTTATTACCTGATCCTATTGAAACTCTTAAAGCTGCTGACATTCTTGTAAAAGAAGGTTTTGTTGTTTTGCCCTACTGCAGTGCTGATCCTGTTTTATGTCGTCGTTTAGAAGAAATTGGCTGTGCCGCTGTGATGCCTTTAGGCTCTCCTATTGGCTCTAATCAAGGATTACAGACTCGTGATTTCCTACGAATTATCATCGAACAAGCCTCTATTCCTGTTGTTGTTGACGCGGGCATTGGCGCACCAAGCCATGCTCTTGAAGCTTTAGAATTAGGTGCGGATGCAGTTTTAGTGAATACCGCGATTGCTGTTGCTAAAAATCCTATCTTAATGGCACAAGCATTTAAAGCAGCGCTCGATGCTGGTGAACTTGCTCGACAATCTGGTCTTGCGACACCTGCTTCTGTCGTCAATATGCAAGCACAAGCCTCCAGTCCATTAACCCAATACTTGGGGGCATTCTAATGGAAACATTTTCGGATTATTGGCAACAACTTGACTGGGATGACATTACATTAAAACTCAATAGTAAAACCAATGCGGATGTTGAAGCCGCATTAAATCGCCACATTCTTACACTTGATGATTTTATGGCGCTAATTTCGCCTGCGGGTCGGCATTACTTAGAGCCTATGGCTCAACGTGCTCAACAACTCACGCGACAACGTTTCGGCAACGTTGTGGGGTTGTATGTTCCACTTTACCTTTCTAATTTATGTGCAAATGACTGTACTTATTGTGGTTTCTCAATGAGCAATGCCATTAAACGTAAAACATTAAATGAAAGTGAGATCATTGCCGAATGTAATAGCATCCGCCAATTAGGGTTTGATAGCCTGCTATTAGTAACCGGTGAGCATCAAAGAAAAGTGGGTATGGATTATTTTCGCCAATATATCCCCCTTATTCGAGAGAATTTCAGTTCATTAATGATGGAAGTTCAACCCCTTGCAACAGAAGAATATGCCGAGTTAAAAACACTCGGTATTGATGGTGTCATGGTTTATCAAGAAACCTATCATGAACCCACTTATCAGCTTCATCATCTAAAAGGTAAAAAACAGGACTTCCATTGGCGATTACAAACGCCAGATAGATTAGGGCAAGCTGGAATTGATAAAATCGGTTTAGGTGCATTAATTGGTCTTTCAAGCCAGTGGCGTAGCGATTGTTATATGGTGGCAGAACATCTCTTATTTTTACAAAAACGCTATTGGAAAAGTCGTTATTCAATCTCTTTTCCCCGTTTACGCCCTTGTGCTGGTGGACTAAGCCCCGCATCAGTAATGAGTGAAGCAGAGTTAGTTCAATTGATCTGTGCTTTTCGTATTTTGGCACCTGATGTTGAGCTTTCACTATCAACCCGTGAATCTCCGTATTTTCGTGATAATACAGTACCATTAGCGATAAATAACATTAGTGCAGGTTCTAAAACTCAACCTGGCGGGTATTCTGATAGTCATGAAGAATTAGAACAATTCTCTCCAAATGATAATCGCCATGTTAATGATGTGATTAACGCATTAAAAGAGCGAGGATTACAACCCGTATGGAAAGACTGGGATAATTACTTGGGTCGTTAATTAAAGTTTAAATAATATAAAACCGCCTTTAGTTTATTTAATTACAAATAATAAAGGCGGTTTTTATTAAATAGTTTAATAAAAGTAACATATAATAAATTTAAAAAAATTAAAGAAAAATAAAATATTAAAACAATATATTAGAATGTTTTTAATTTAATATTATATAGAATAGGTAGTTAAATTATTACACTGCTAATTCTTCAAGTTCTTGAATACTTAAACCTGATATTTTCTCAATAAATAAAAGATCAAAGTTCTCTTTTAATAAGTTTTGAGCTAATTCTATTTGTACTATTTTTTTACCGATTTCAATACCTTCTGTTTTACCTAACTCAATACCTTCCGTTTTACCTAACTCAATGCCTTTAGCCCAGCCTATTTCAATACCTACATTCTTACCTAATTCAAGACCTAGATTTTTGCCCAGTTCGATCCCCTCATTTTTGCCTATTTCAAACCCTTCACTTACACCTAAATTAAATCCCTTATTTTCTAATCTCCACGCTATATTCATAATCACCTCTTTGTGGTTATCTACTTGTTCAACTATCTTATTTAAAATGAACTCAAAGTCTGATGCATCCATAATTGAGAATAAATATTCTACAACAGCAACCGTGTCTTCATCTCTGCAGTTTTTCTGATTTATTGCTTTTGATAGAAGTATTGCAATCTCATTAATATCATGACAACTATTAACGTGCTTCATTGCAATTTCCATTACCGCTGCTTTTTTATGAGTCAGCAAAATATCATCATCAATTGAAGTCAAATCAATTAAAGAGAAACTATTAGAATAAAGTTTATTAGCAAGTGAAGTAAGCGGAAAGCATGACATCCAATTAACCGGAAAAGGATAAGGTTTTTTCTTTCCATGATAAAACAGAATGGGAACAACGAGAGGTAAAGATTTATAACCTTGCTGTAAATGTTGATTCATAGTGTAAAACGCATAGTTCATCATACGCCAAGCTATCATTTTATCTGGTCTAGATTGATGCTCTATCAGTAAATAAATAGAAATATCACCCTCTTTGGTTTTCACTAAATACAAAATATCAGACATACGAGAACGTAAGTTAATATCGATGAAAGAAGAATTTTGTAATTGCAACGTTGAAAAATCACAATGACTTTTTAAGTCCTCTGGTAAATGGACAAAGAAAAAGTCTTTCGCATTACTGACATTCATCATAAAACGTTTAAATGCAGAATCATAAGAAGATATGGATATAGATTTTTTCATAACTAGCTCCATGCTAAATTTGGATTGCCAGCTTACAGAAAAAAATGAATTTTTATCACTAAAAAATCATCATAATTATCTGAAAAATATAAGTTATTTATTGATCTTAACTGAATACGTAATAGAGAAATAAAAAATACCTTCAATAAATATCAAAGGTATTTTTTAATATTATAAATTTTCTTTTTAATTATTTATCAACAACAATATTCTCATTCACCACTTCATATTCATCATTACCCACCATCCTCGCAAATTTCTCAATAGGATCTGTACTCAACGCATATAGCCGCTTTAAAGCATAAGGGGGATCACCTAAACGTACTTTTCCTTGTCGTGTCGTCACTGCCAATGTCATTCCTGATGCTTTAGTTGCATTAATTGCTCTTTGGTTATAACCACCAAAAGGATATGCAAAAGCGTATTGATATGGGTTTAATAATCGTAAAACACGCTGGGAGCGCTGTAAATCTAATACGATAGTATGAGATTGGCGACTAAATATAATGGGTTTTTTATTATTATCTAAACGATGTAAAAAATGAGAATGTGACTGAATATCAAAAACATCTCGACTTGATTTCAGTGCCTGCCAACTCATAAACTGTAATGAATTAGGTGCCCATTTGGGCGTTTTAGATTTTATACGTGATGAAATAACAAATAATGTTGCTCTCTGGCCATTTTCTTTTAAAAGTGGATAGGCATAGCGATAAACAGATTGTAAACCATCATCAAATGTTAACGCGACAGCTCGTCCCGGCAAATTAATACTTTTATTTAGATAGCCTGCAACTTGATTTAGTGAAAGCGTTTCATATCCGGCTTCTTTTAAATAATTCATCTGCTCTGTAAAGGCAGTTAATGATGTTGTTGTTGATGTATGACGAAAATTATGATTTTCCGTTACTTTGAGAATATGGTGATAAGTAAGTATCGGTATCCCTAAATCAGGTTTTACATCCTTTGATGAAATATAACCTAAGCGGTCACCTAAAGAGACCTCAAACCAATTGATTTCACTTCCATTAGTATCTTCTTTTACTGTGCGTGATAGCACGGGATAACGTAAATTGGATAAGAGTGTCGCTATTTGTGGGCTAGCAATATCTTTATCACTATAGATGGGGGTATTTTTTGTTGTGATCAGATATTCATAGATAGGGTAATCGGTTTTCTTCGTGCTATCTGATAAGAAACGTATTTTCTTATCAGCCGAAATAGAAGCAATATCTTCAAAATAACCATCTTCTAAATAACCAGCTTCCAAATAACCTTGGGCATTTCCAAATTGTATTTTATGGTAATTATTTATCGCATCTGAAACATAAAATCCCTGATTAGGATATAGCTCAGCAACAGGTCTTAATTTATTACCAATAAAAGTATATAAGGTTTTTTGCTGACGAACCTGCATCAATGTTGTGGTCGGAGTTTCTAAATCCCATTGTGTTTCTGTTGGTATTTCCCTTTCTAAAGGGGTTGCAAAAGCAAGACCAGTAAAAATAAAAAATAGGATAATCAATCCGTTAGTTATTATTCTCATCATTTCGCCTACTTATTGTAGAACAGAAACAAAAAATGCCCTCACAATGGAGGGCATTTCAATCTAATCTAAATTAGATTTTAGTCTTTTAATCCACCAAAACCAGCATTCAGTAATTCTGCTAAGTTAGCAGATGCTTCATCAGCACTGATTGTTGTTTCAGTTTCATCTGTCGGCAGTTGTGATTGACGACGCTTCATACGATCTTGGTGATACGCATATCCAGTACCAGCTGGGATCAAGCGACCAACAATAACGTTTTCTTTCAAGCCACGTAATTCATCACGTTTACCCGCTACCGCAGCTTCCGTTAGAACACGAGTTGTTTCTTGGAACGATGCAGCAGAGATGAAGGATTCAGTTGCCAGAGATGCTTTCGTGATACCTAACAGGTCACGAGCATACGTTGCTGGTACTTTACCATCATCTTCCAGAACACGGTTTGATACTTTAACGCGAGCGTATTCAACCTGTTCACCTTCGAGGAACTCAGAGCTTCCTGCGTTCGCAATGGTGACTTTACGTAGCATCTGACGAACGATAACTTCGATGTGTTTATCGTTAATCTTAACGCCTTGTAAACGGTAAACTTCCTGTACTTCGTTAGTGATATAGCGAGTAACCGCGTGAACACCACGTAAGCGCAGAATGTCGTGTGGTGACTCTGGACCATCGGAGATAACATCACCGCGTTCCACAACCTCACCCTCGAATACGTTAAGCTGACGCCATTTAGGGATCATCTCTTCGTATGCATCGCTACCGTCTAATGGAGAAATAACTAGACGACGTTTACCTTTAGTCTCTTTACCGAACGATACAATACCGCTGATTTCAGCAAGGATTGCAGGCTCTTTCGGACGACGAGCTTCAAACAGGTCAGCAACACGTGGCAGACCACCGGTGATATCTTTAGTACCGCCAGATTCTTGTGGAATACGCGCTAAAGTGTCACCTGCGTTAATTGTAATGCCATCGTCTAACTGAACAATTGCTTTACCTGGCAGGAAGTACTGTGCTGGCATATCAGTATTCGGGATCAATACATCTTTGCCTTGTGCATCAGTGATGCGCAATGCTGGACGTAAATCTTTACCGCTACCTGTACGCTCTGCTGAATCCAGAACAACCAGTGAAGAAAGACCTGTTAATTCATCTGTTTGACGTGTGATAGTTTGACCATCAACCATGTCAGCAAAACGAATGATACCAGATACTTCACTCACAACTGGCATTGTATGTGGATCCCAGTTAGCAACAGTTTCGCCACCGTTAACCGCTTCGCCATCACCTTTCGCTAATTGAGCACCGTAAGGCACTTTGTAGCTTTCTTTCGTACGACCGAATTCGTCAATTAAACGTAATTCAGTGTTACGAGAAGTGATAACTAATTTACCTGCAGTATTGGTAATGAATTTCGCATTGAACAGCTTCAGAGTACCTTTATTACGTACTTGAATGCTAGATTCTGCTGCCGCACGAGATGCCGCACCACCGATGTGGAACGTACGCATCGTTAACTGTGTACCTGGTTCACCGATTGACTGTGCCGCGATAACACCGATAGCTTCACCTTTGTTGATGATATGACCACGAGCAAGGTCACGACCATAACATTTAGCACATACACCGAAGTCTGTGTTACAGGTTACAACTGAACGTACTTTCACGCTGTCAACTGAGTTTTCTTCTAACAGGTCACACAGTTTTTCGTTTAACAGGGTGTTACGTGGAACAAGAATATCGGCAGTACCTGGTTTCAGAATATCTTCCGCAGCCACACGACCTAATACACGTTCACGCAGTGGCTCTTTAACATCACCACCTTCGATAACCGGAGTCATCATAACACCTTCGGTTGTACCACAGTCGTCTTCTGTTACGACTAAGTCTTGTGCAACGTCAACTAAACGACGAGTCAAGTAACCGGAGTTTGCTGTTTTCAGTGCGGTATCCGCAAGACCTTTACGAGCACCGTGGGTTGAGATGAAGTACTGGAGTACGTTCAGACCTTCACGGAAGTTCGCTGTGATTGGTGTCTCGATGATTGAGCCATCTGGCTTAGCCATCAGACCACGCATACCTGCTAACTGACGGATCTGAGCTGCAGAACCACGAGCACCGGAGTCAGCCATCATAAAGATGCTGTTGAAAGATACTTGTTGTTCTTCTTCACCATTACGGTTAATAACGGTTTCAGTAGACAGGTTTTCCATCATCGCTTTTGCTACGCGCTCATTCGCCGCAGCCCAAATATCGATAACTTTGTTATAACGTTCGCCCGCTGTTACCAGACCGGATTGGAACTGTTCCTGAATTTCTGCAACTTCTGCTTCTGCTTCTGCAATGATCTCTGCTTTTTTAGCAGGGATAACCATGTCATCGATACCTACTGAAGCACCTGAACGTGCTGCGTAAGCAAAACCGGTATACATGATTTGGTCAGCAAAAATAACGGTCGGTTTCAAACCTAATACGCGATAACAGGTATTGAGCATTTTAGAAATTGCTTTTTTACCTAATGGTTGGTTAACCAGCGCGTAAGGTAGGCCTCTTGGTACGATCATCCATAAAATAGCTCGGCCGACAGTTGTGTCTTTTAAGCTAGTTTCAGTAGTGATATTACCTTCGCCATCTTTGATCTCTTCAGTGATACGTACTTTAACGCGTGCGTGTAAAGAGGCTAAACCAGCGCGATAAACGCGTTCAGCTTCTTTAGGACCACTTAGCACCATGCCTTCACCTTTGGCATTGATGCAGTCACGAGTCATGTAGTAAAGACCTAATACAACGTCCTGTGAAGGAACGATGATTGGGTCACCACTTGCTGGAGACAGGATGTTATTTGTTGACATCATCAGCGCACGAGCTTCTAACTGTGCTTCTAATGTCAATGGTACGTGAACCGCCATTTGGTCACCATCGAAGTCGGCGTTGTATGCCGCACAAACGAGTGGGTGTAACTGAATAGCTTTACCTTCGATAAGGATTGGTTCAAATGCCTGAATACCTAAACGGTGAAGTGTTGGTGCACGGTTTAGCATTACTGGGTGTTCGCGGATAACTTCATCTAAGATATCCCAAACAACCGCTTCTTCGCGCTCAACCATTTTTTTAGCGGCTTTGATTGTTGTCGCTAAACCACGGGTTTCCAGTTTTCCGTAAATAAATGGTTTGAATAACTCAAGAGCCATTTTCTTCGGTAGACCACACTGATGCAGACGCAAGTATGGACCAACGGTGATTACAGAACGACCAGAATAGTCAACACGTTTACCTAACAGGTTTTGACGGAAACGACCTTGTTTACCTTTGATCATATCAGCCAAAGATTTCAGAGGACGTTTGTTAGAACCTGTAATCGCACGACCACGACGACCGTTATCTAATAACGCATCCACAGACTCTTGTAACATACGTTTTTCGTTACGTACGATAATGTCTGGAGCTGCTAAATCGAGCAGGCGTTTTAAACGGTTGTTACGGTTGATCACACGACGATATAAATCGTTCAGGTCAGATGTCGCAAAACGACCGCCATCAAGTGGAACCAGTGGACGTAAGTCTGGTGGTAACACAGGCAGTACAGTTAAGATCATCCACTCAGGTTTATTGCCTGATTGCATGAATGCTTCAAGTAACTTGATACGTTTAGTCAGTTTCTTACGTTTGGTTTCAGAGTTAGTTTCATTTAACTCTTCGCGCAGCGTTTCACACTCTTGTTCCAGATCCATGCTCTGTAGCAGGTTCTGAACAGCTTCTGCACCCATCTTCGCATCAAATTCGTCACCGAACTCTTCTAATGCATCAAGATATTGCTCTTCTGTTAAGATTTGTCCGCGCTCAAGGCTGGTCATCCCGCCTTCAACAACAACGTAAGATTCAAAATACAGTACACGTTCAATATCGCGCAGTGGCATATCCAGCAGCAGACCGATACGGGACGGCAGTGATTTCAAGAACCAAATGTGAGCAACTGGAGAAGCTAATTCGATGTGACCCATACGTTCACGACGAACTTTAGTTTGTGTAACTTCAACGCCACACTTCTCACAGATAACACCACGGTGTTTTAAACGTTTGTATTTACCACACAAACATTCGTAATCTTTTACTGGTCCGAAAATACGGGCACAGAAAAGACCGTCACGTTCTGGTTTGAACGTACGGTAGTTAATTGTTTCTGGCTTTTTAACTTCACCAAATGACCATGAACGGATCATATCAGGTGATGCCAGAGCAATTTTGATCGCATCAAACTCTTCGGTCTTGGTTTGCGCTTTCAGAAACTTTAATAAGTCTTTCACGAAATGGCTCCTGTCGGAGTTAGACCTGCCAGGCAAATGACCCCTGTCATTCACCCCTTTAAACCAGTGTAGTCACTGTTTGACAGACTGCCATTTCTAGCAGTCTGTCTATATGGAATACGTTATTCGTCTTCCAATTCGATGTTGATACCCAGTGAACGGATCTCTTTCAACAATACGTTGAACGACTCTGGCATACCTGGTTCCATCTGATGGTTACCATCAACGATGTTTTTGTACATTTTGGTACGACCGTTAACGTCATCCGACTTAACAGTAAGCATTTCTTGAAGAGTATAAGCTGCACCGTATGCTTCCAGTGCCCACACTTCCATCTCCCCGAAACGCTGTCCACCAAACTGCGCTTTACCACCAAGAGGTTGCTGAGTAACTAAGCTGTACGAACCGGTAGAACGGGCGTGCATCTTATCATCAACTAAGTGGTTCAGTTTCAGCATGTACATGTAACCAACAGTTACTGGACGCTCAAATTGTTCACCTGTACGACCATCGAAAAGTGTAATCTGCCCAGAAGTTGGAAGATCAGCTAATTTCAGCATCTCTTTAATTTCCATTTCTTCTGCACCATCGAACACTGGTGTTGCGGTTGGCATACCTTTTTTCAGGTTTTCAGCCAGACGTAACACTTCTTCATCGCTGAAGGTGTCCAGATCAACTTTCTGACGAGGTGCCATACCCAGATCGTAAGCTTTCTGGATAAATTCACGTAACTTAGCAACTTCTTGTTGCTGTTTCAGCATCGCGTTGATCTTATCACCGATACCTTTAGCAGCCATACCCAAGTGAGTTTCAAGGATCTGACCGATGTTCATACGTGATGGTACACCTAGTGGGTTCAGTACGAGGTCTACTGGATTACCGTTTTCATCGTATGGCATGTCTTCAATTGGGTTAATCTTAGAGATAACACCCTTGTTACCATGACGACCCGCCATCTTATCACCAGGTTGGATCTGACGTTTAACTGCCAGGTAAACCTTAACGATTTTCAGCACGCCTGGTGCTAAATCATCGCCTTGAGTGATTTTACGACGTTTGGCTTCCAGTTTCTTCGCGAACTCAGCTTTCAGTTCATCATACTGTTCAGCTAATTGTTCTAACTGGTTTTGCTTCTCTTCATCCGCAATACCCAGCTCTAACCAACGTTCACGAGGTAATTTATCTAATTTCTCAGCTTCAATACCGCCAGCAATCAGAACACCACGGATACGAGCGAATAGACCAGCTTCAAAGATACGCAGTTCTTCAGTTAAGTCTTTCTTAACTTCACGTAACTGTGATTCTTCGATTTCTAATGCACGTTTATCTTTTTCTACGCCATCACGGGTGAAGACTTGTACGTCGATAACTGTACCAGACACACCATTAGGAACACGTAGAGAAGAATCTTTAACATCAGACGCTTTTTCACCGAAGATAGCACGTAGCAGTTTCTCTTCTGGAGTCAGTTGAGTTTCACCTTTAGGTGTTACTTTACCAACCAGAATGTCACCACCTTTCACTTCAGCACCGATATAAACGATACCTGATTCATCCAGTTTAGATAACGCTGCTTCACCGACGTTCGGGATATCAGCAGTGATCTCTTCAGGCCCTAACTTAGTATCACGAGAGACACAAGCGAGTTCTTGAATGTGGATAGTAGTGAAACGGTCTTCTTGAACAACACGCTCAGATACAAGGATGGAGTCCTCGTAGTTATAACCATTCCATGGCATAAATGCCACGCGCATGTTTTGACCTAATGCTAACTCACCAAGGTCTGTTGAAGGACCATCAGCTAACACGTCACCGCGATCAACAGGTTCACCTAAAGATACGCAAGGAGTTTGGTTAATACATGTGTTCTGGTTAGAACGGGTGTATTTAGTCAAGCTGTAGATATCGATGCCCGCTTCACCAGCGTAAGTTTCTTCTTCGTTAACTTTGATAACGATACGAGAAGCATCAACATACTGAACAACACCACCACGTTTAGCAACCGCAGTAACACCGGAGTCAACCGCTACAGCACGTTCCATACCTGTACCTACTAGTGGTTTATCACCACGAAGTGTAGGAACAGCCTGACGTTGCATGTTCGCACCCATCAATGCACGGTTGGCGTCATCGTGTTCAAGGAATGGGATCAGTGAAGCACCGACAGAAACAACCTGTTGGGTTGAAACGTCCATGTACTGAACTTGGTCACGACTAAATAAGCTTGACTCACCTCTATGACGGCAAGTAACTAATTCTTCAACGAAGTGATTGTCATCGTCTAATACGGAGTTAGCCTGAGCAATGATGAAGTTACCTTCTTCGATTGCAGACAGATAGTGAATTTCATCTGTTACGGCGTTGTTTTCAACAACACGGTAAGGCGTTTCTAGGAAACCGTACTCGTTAGTCTGTGCATAAACAGATAATGAGTTGATAAGACCGATGTTTGGACCTTCAGGCGTTTCGATTGGGCACACACGACCGTAGTGAGTTGGGTGTACGTCTCGAACTTCAAAGCCTGCACGTTCACGGGTCAAACCACCTGGGCCTAATGCAGAAATACGACGTTTGTGCGTAATTTCTGATAGCGGGTTATTCTGATCCATAAACTGTGATAACTGGCTAGAGCCAAAGAATTCTTTGACAGCAGCAGAAATCGGTTTTGCGTTGATCATATCTTGTGGCATTAATGCATCAAGATCGCCTAAAGACAGACGCTCTTTAACTGCACGTTCAACACGCACCAGACCAACACGGAATTGGTTTTCAGCCATTTCGCCAACAGAACGAATACGACGGTTACCTAAGTGGTCGATATCATCCACTTCACCTTTACCATTACGGATATCAATCAGTTTTTTCATTACTTCAATGATATCTTCTTGGCTCAGGATGCCAGAACCTTCAACTTCGTCACGGCTTAACGAACGGTTGAACTTCATACGACCTACAGCAGAAAGATCATAACGATCTTCAGAGAAGAATAAGTTCTCAAATAAGTTTTCTGCAGCTTCGCGTGTAGGTGGTTCACCAGGACGCATCATGCGATAAATTTCGACTAACGCGCTTAAACGATCGTTTGTAGGATCGACGCGAACAGTTTCTGAAATATAAGCACCATGATCTAAGTCATTGGTAAACAGAGTTTCAATTGTTTTATGACCAGCTTGACTTAAGCGAGCTAACACATCTAAAGAGATTTCCATGTTAGCAGCACAAATCAGTTCACCTGTCGCTTCATCAATATAGTCACGAGCAACCACTTTACCTGCAATGTATTCAACAGGTACTTCAATGCGGTCAACTTGCTCTTTTTCTAATTGACGAATATGGCGAGCGGTAATACGACGGCCTTTTTCGACATACACTTTGCCGTTTGCTTCAATATCAAATGAAGCAGTTTCACCACGCAGACGTTCAGGCACTAATGTCATCATCAGCTTGTTGTTGCTGATTTCAAACAGTGTTTTTTCGAAGAATAATCCTAAGATTTCTTCAGTGCTGTAGTTCATTGCGCGTAAAATGATAGTCGCAGGTAATTTACGGCGACGGTCAATACGGACAAAAAGGTTATCTTTAGGGTCGAATTCGAAGTCTAACCATGAGCCACGATAAGGGATAATACGTGCGTTATACAGTACCTTACCTGAAGAGTGTGTTTTACCTTTGTCACTATCAAAGAACACACCAGGGCTACGGTGTAACTGGGAAACGATAACACGCTCAGTACCATTGATAACAAAAGTACCATTATCGGTCATTAATGGGATTTCACCCATATAGACTTCTTGTTCTTTGATGTCTTTAACGGTGCCTTCTGGGGCTTCACGTTCATAAATGACTAGACGCAGTTTTACACGCAGAGGTGCTGAGTAAGTTACACCGCGGATCTGACATTCTTTAACATCAAAAACAGGCTCGCCTAAGCGGTAGCTGACATATTGTAATTCAGCATTACCACTGTAGCTTTGGATAGGAAATACGGAACGGAAAGCTGCTTCCAGACCGTTTTGACCATCAGGATCTTGCTCGATGAACTTCTGGAACGAGTCAAGTTGGATAGAAAGGAGATAGGGAACATCCAGAACTTGTGGACGTTTACCAAAATCCTTACGAATACGTTTTTTCTCGGTATAGGAGTAAACCATAGGGTTCCTCAGCTCGCTGAAAAGTGACCCACTCTGCCTGTCCTTAACTTTTTAAGGATGGCTCGACATTCTGCTAACACTATTTTTTTGTAGGTAGGAAAACAACTATTTTCCGAATATTCATTGCTATTACTCTTAAATCATTTCATTGTGTCGAGCTCACTACCGAGCTTTCGAGAACGTGGATCGTAGTGATTAACACAGTATATTAAGTCGTCAATAGCAAAAAATATTGAAGTAATGAGACACCAAAAAAGTGTGAAAAAGTGACTCTTACCTTACAGCGCAAAAAGGCTGGTGACCAAAAAATCACCAGCCATCAGCCGTTAGGCTGCACTCTGGGAAGTTAAATTATTTAACTTCAACCTCAGCGCCTGCTTCTTCCAGAGCTTTCTTCAGAGCTTCAGCATCATCTTTGCTTACGCCTTCTTTCAGAGCTGCTGGTGCAGATTCTACTAAGTCTTTAGCTTCTTTCAGGCCAAGACCGGTAGCGCCACGTACTGCTTTGATTACTGCTACTTTGTTACCGCCGATAGCTTTCAGGATAACGTCAAATTCAGTTTTCTCTTCAGCAGCTTCTGCTGGACCCGCAGCAACAGCAACAGCTGCAGCAGCAGATACACCGAATTTTTCTTCCATCATAGAGATCAGTTCAACAACGTCCATTACAGACATTTCAGCAACTGCGTTTAAGATATCGTCTTTAGAAATAGACATAACAAGTGTTCCTAAAATTCAGAAAAAGTTTATACGTAAATAAAGCAACGAAGAAATTGGCTATTAAGCAGCTTCTTTCTGATCGCGCAGAGCAGCCAGAGTGCGAACCAATTTGCCTGCAGAGGCTTCTTTCATGGTTGCCATCAGGCGTGCGATTGCTTCATCGTAAGTTGGGAGTGTAGCCAGACGATCGATGTTCGAACCTGGGATAAACTCACCTTCAAAGGCAGCCGCTTTAATCTCGAATGCTGGGTTCGCTTTCGCGAATTCTTTGAACAGACGAGCTGCAGCGCCCGGATGTTCAGCAGAAAATGCAATCAAGGTTGGACCAACAAATGCATCTTTCAGTACTTCATAAGAAGTACCTTCAACAGCACGACGCAGAAGTGTGTTACGTACTACACGTACAGTAACGCCAGCTTCACGACATGCTTTACGCAGTTCGGTCATTTTAGCTACAGTAACGCCACGGGAATCCGCAACAACTGCAGAAAGCGCACCTTTGGCAACTTCGCTGACTTCAGCAACAATCGCTTGTTTGTCTTGAAGATTTAGTGCCATTAGCTTCTTGCTCCTGGATTAACCGAGTAAAAACTCGGGACTCACATCACTTATGACCACAATGGTATAAGCGCTAAAACACGGTGAGTAGAATCCAGAATATATAATTCTTTATTGGCTCTCTCACCGTCTACGCAGGAAAATTAAGTAATTACTTACACCTGCGGTCTTGGACGGGGTCTGGATAGGCCAGACTCCAACCGAAATTCAGAGAATTTAGTTATGCAGACTTAAATAAAATACCACATAGCTAAACTCAAGGCGTCAAATTCTATACAAATTTGACGCCAAGGTAAAGTCTTTTATGACTTTAGTCTAATCTAAGATTAAACTGTCGCGCTCAAGCTAGCTTGATCAATAGCAACACCTGCACCCATAGTGGTAGACAGGCTTACTTTCTTGATATAAACGCCTTTCGCTGCTGATGGTTTTGCTTTTTTCAGAGCAACCAGCAGAGCTTCTAAGTTTTCTTTCAACTGAGCTTCGTTGAAATCAACTTTACCGATAGTGGTATGGATAATACCATTTTTGTCGTTACGGTAACGAACCTGACCAGCTTTAGCATTTTTAACTGCTTCAGCAACGTTAGGAGTTACAGTACCCACTTTCGGGTTTGGCATTAAGCCACGTGGGCCAAGGATTTGACCTAATTGACCTACAACGCGCATTGCATCTGGAGATGCGATAACAACGTCGAAGTCCATTTCGCCAGCTTTAACTTTAGCAGCTAAGTCGTCCATACCGACTAATTCAGCGCCTGCTTCTTTAGCAGCTTCTGCATTTGCACCTTGTGCGAATACAGCAACGCGAACTGAACGGCCAGTACCGTGTGGAAGTACAGTTGCACCACGAACGTTTTGATCTGATTTACGTGCATCGATGCCAAGGTTAACAGCAACGTCAACGCTTTCAACGAATTTAGCAGTAGCCAGTTCTTTCAGTAAAGCAACAGCTTCAGTAATTTCGTACTGTTTAGTTACTTCAACTTTCTCACGGATATTGCGCATGCGCTTGGTTAGTTTAGCCATCAGATTAATCCTCCACTACCAGGCCCATGGAACGAGCAGTACCTTCGATTGAACGCATCATAGCTTCAACGTCAGCACCAGTCAGGTCCGCAGCTTTAGTTTCTGCGATTTCACGAACTTGAGCAGAAGTAATTTTACCTACTTTCTCTTTGTTCGGTTTGCCAGAACCTGATTTCACGCCCGCAGCTTTCTTCAGCAGAACTGCTGCTGGAGGAGTTTTGGTAACGAAAGTGAAAGAACGGTCAGCATAAACTGTAATAACAACAGGAATTGGTAAACCTTTTTCTACGCTTTCAGTTTTAGCGTTGAATGCTTTACAGAATTCCATGATGTTAACACCTTGTTGACCCAGAGCTGGACCAACTGGTGGACTTGGATTAGCCATACCTGCAGAAACTTGCAGTTTGATATAGGCTTGGACTTTCTTAGCCATTAATTAATTCCTCAATTTGGGTATATCGCCCGGCTAGGGCTCCCCGATTTTACTTTGTTTTGCCTTATAGCAAAACAACTCAAAACGAAAGGTGGAAAATTGTAGATAACTTTTCCACCTTTTGCAAGAAAGCAACGTAAAAAGGTTTAACCTTTTTCAACCTGACTAAAGTCTAACTCAACTGGTGTTGCACGACCGAAGATTGATACAGAGACTTTTAAGCGGCTTTTTTCGTAATCAACTTCTTCAACAACACCGTTAAAGTCAGCGAATGGACCATCGCTAACACGAACCATTTCACCTGGTTCAAACAGTGTTTTAGGACGTGGTTTATCACCAACTTGTTGTAAGCGATTCATAATCGCATCAACTTCTTTATCGCTAATTGGTGCAGGTCTGTCAGACGTTCCGCCAATGAATCCCATAACACGAGGTACATTACGTACTAAGTGCCAAGTTGCATCATTCATGACCATTTGGACAAGAACATAGCCTGGGAAAAATTTACGCTCACTTTTGCGACGTTGACCGCTACGGATCTCAACCACTTCTTCGGTTGGAACCATAACTTCGCCGAATGAGTCTTCCATTTCGTTTAATTTGATATGTTCACGCAGAGACTGTGCAACACGGCCTTCAAAGCCCGAAAATGCCTGAATGACATACCAGCGTTTTTTTGGAGAATCAGTCATGAACACCTCACAGGCCAGTAATAAATGAAACAAAACGAACCAGAATGCCATCCAGTCCCCAAAGAACTAATGACACAATAGCCGTCACTGCAGCAACAATCAGGGTTGTTTGCAATGTTTCTTGACGTGTTGGCCATACTACTTTACGCATTTCAATGCGCGCTTCGCGAGCAAATGCTAATGTTGCTTTACCTTGTGTTGTCCACAACGCGATCCCACCCGCTGCTACGAACAAAGCAACAACAGCTAAAGCTCGTAACGCTAGGTTAAATTCACGGTAAAGATAGTTGCCACCCACTGCTACTGCCAGCAATAAAACGGTAATGATCCACTTAGCGATATCACCACCGCGTTTGCTATCTTGAGCTCCGCTATTCGCACTCATAAATTAACCTGTCATATGATGTAAATAAATAGCCAGCTTGCCTCGCAAGAGCAAAACAAATCAGACTAACCATAAAATCAACTATGATTGCATCTGACACAGTGTCATATCTCTATGACATTCGTATCTGCAAGATACTGGACTCGATTCGTTGTATCAGAGCCTATCTCACCAATAATTTCCATCAAACTAGTGATGAGATAGGTTCTTTTTCAAACAACGCATAAAAAGGGCATCAATTGATGCCCTTCTCTAGGAGAATTACGCGAGTAATTAACCTAATACTTTAGCAACAACGCCCGCACCTACTGTACGGCCACCTTCACGGATAGCGAAACGTAAACCGTCGTCCATCGCGATTGGGTGAATCAGATCAACGATCATATTGATGTTGTCACCTGGCATTACCATTTCTACGCCTTCTGGTAATTCGATAGTACCAGTTACGTCAGTTGTACGGAAGTAGAACTGTGGACGGTAACCTTTGAAGAATGGAGTATGACGACCACCTTCATCTTTGCTCAGAATATAAACTTCTGATTCGAATTTAGTGTGTGGCTTGATTGAACCTGGTTTAGCCAGTACTTGTCCACGTTCGATTTCTTCACGTTTAGTACCACGCAGCAGAACACCTACGTTCTCACCTGCACGACCTTCGTCAAGTAATTTACGGAACATTTCAACGCCAGTACAAGTTGTTTTAACTGTTGGTTTGATACCAACGATTTCAACTTCTTCACCAACTTTAACAACACCACGCTCAACACGACCAGTTACTACTGTACCACGGCCTGAGATTGAGAATACGTCTTCGATTGGTAACAGGAATGGTTTGTCAATTGCACGCTCTGGTTCTGGGATGTATGAATCCAGTGCTTCTGCTAATTCAACAATTTTTGCTTCCCACTCAGCTTCGCCTTCCAGTGCTTTAAGCGCTGAACCACGGATTACTGGAGTGTCGTCACCTGGGAAATCGTATTGAGACAGAAGTTCACGAACTTCCATTTCTACTAATTCCAGTAACTCTTCATCATCTACCATGTCACATTTGTTCAGGAATACGATGATGTAAGGAACACCAACCTGACGACCTAACAGGATGTGCTCACGAGTTTGTGGCATTGGGCCATCAGTCGCAGCAACTACCAGGATAGCTCCGTCCATTTGCGCAGCACCAGTGATCATGTTTTTAACATAGTCGGCGTGACCTGGGCAGTCTACGTGTGCGTAGTGACGAGTTGGAGTATCGTATTCTACGTGTGAAGTAGAGATGGTGATACCACGAGCTTTTTCTTCTGGTGCGTTATCGATTTGATCGAATGCACGAGCAGCACCACCGTAAGTTTTAGCTAAAACTGTAGTGATTGCAGCAGTCAGAGTTGTTTTACCGTGGTCAACGTGGCCGATAGTACCAACGTTAACGTGCGGTTT
>NZ_JAABLX010000015.1:0-1945 GCF_009915245.1 Proteus sp. G2669
AAACCGCCGACAACCCCTGAAGTTAACGTTGCCCATGCACTTATATTCTGCTTTTCAGTTTCAGTGAGTTCTTCGGGAGTTTTGCCATAAAGTGAGTGCGATAAAATACCCACTGTTTCCCCTGTCATTGCGCCAGAAGCTTGCACTACTGCATTCTCACCTTTTGCCAGTGCAAGGCCTGCATTCAGTAAGCCGTGCGCTATCGTGCGCTGAATATCACTTTCAACACTATTACCTTGGATTTGGTTTTTCACTTCATTAGCGAGATAAGGCGCGGAACCATTAGCAATCGCGGTAACAATATTGTTGCCCATTACACCTTGCGTAAATGCAGTGATGGCTTGGATGGCACGGGTGTATTTACCCCCCGTACCAAAGTCGGATTGGTTAGTATAATCCTGTAAGGCTTGTTGGAAGAGGTGATTTTGAATCTCACGCTCGGTGACGTTATCGTTGGTTTCTAAAAGGGCTTGATAGAGATTGTCGTATCAAAAACATCCCATTGCTCAAACAGATAACCATACTGCTGTTTACACTGCTCTCATCTGATCAACGTTCCCCATTTTATGGATATAAACGGTTTTACTCTTATCTCAACTTTTGTTCTTATATCTTCTAAGACTATTTCAGAATATAAATATTCACCAGCCATATCTTCTTTTATCATAAATTTATTTACACTTTCGCTGAGGTGCCTTGCGATTTCATTCCCATTAAATTCTAATACTGTTTGTATCCATCCTTCTAATATACTAAAAGAAAACACTAGGTGAACTCCATTATTATCTGTAAATTCATATGCAAAATGCCGATCCAAATGATCTACTAATGTCGGTTCACTTTCAAAAAACGAAAGTAGAGCTAAATCATCAGGATGAGATTCAATAAACATTATTTTCTTCCTTCTTTTGGTATTGTTGTTACGAACCGTCGAGTTCCATCAGGCATAATTTCAAATGATGTTTCTAATTTTGTTACTTTTCCTGACGGGCCAAATAATAATGATCCCCTAACTTCATATTTACCATAATTATCACTATATACTTTTATAATGTTTCCTTGCGTCTTAGGTACATGTGAGAGGTGATCAATTAAAAATTTAGCACCTTTTTCATCTGTTGAAATACCTAAACGCCTCATAGATTGTTCTAATTGAGTCGAACGGGCTGCATTATGTTTATTGCTGTTTACTTTTCCGAATAAATAATTAACTTTATTTGGGTCAATAATTACATTGCTTTTGGCTGCTTGTTTATCAAGTAAAATTAATTGCTGATTATAAACCGAATTCGTTTCTTTTTGGTTAAGGTCTCTTGTATTTCTAGAGTTTTCAGCAATTCTATTTAATGCATTTTTTTCTGATTCTAACTTGGTGTTATTGATTCGTTTATCTGTTGTTCCACGATTACCTTTACCACTTCCACTATTAATCATTCCGGGAAGTGCCATCGCTATCAAACCAGCTGTTTCTGGTTCAAGCCCCATTGCCTCAAATCGTTTAGCCCACTGATGTTCGACTGTGATCCCTGTCGCATCCATACTCAACATATACACTGCAGGCAAATAATCACGAAAATCATCAGGCAACGATTTATCTGCTGCAAGATGTTTTATTGCTGTATCGAAAGCATTCCATTGTTCAACTAAATATCCATACTGCTGTTTACACTGCTCTGGTGAGGTTGAACAAATTTGCTTTATTTCTTCCTGTTGCCGAATATTGGCATCAACCATATCACGAATAACTTGCTGACATTCTTCACCGACACAAGTTCTTGCTTTATGTGCAAAATTTTCTAGTTGATTGGTGCTCAACCAATTATTCTCAACCACCACTTTCCCGGCTTGGGCGGCATTGGCAACGCCTGTACTATTATCGCTAATTAAACCGCCGACAATACCGGAAGTTAACGTTGCCCATGCACTTATATTCTGCTTTTCAGTT
>NZ_JAABLX010000016.1:0-3084 GCF_009915245.1 Proteus sp. G2669
AACCACCATACCAATCCCCCACAGTGTCATGGCAGTGGCAACGGTATATTGCAAAATACGTTTTGAGTTTAGCCCTAAAGGTGATGCCTTTAGTTGAGGGGGAAGGTGTGAATTTGCCGTGAGAAGCGCTTTCCAATGGGGATTGGATGTCCATTGATTATTTTGTGATAAAGTTGCAGACACGTTATTGTCAACAGGTGTACTAAAGAGCACACCAGCGAACGGCAAGGAGCGATAACCTGATAAAAGCGGTGCCAAAGTATTGGCGATTTTTTCACATCCTTCATGTTGAAGAAAACGCGCTAATGCTAATAGGTAAGTTTGTGTTGGGTTATGCAAGACAGCTAGTGTGCCTTGTTCCACTAGTGCCGGTAAAAGCGTTTTTAAGTCATTAGAAAGCGTTTCAGATGTCGCTTTTAAAGGGGCTGAATAAAGGATTGTGGGTACTTCATTTGTTGTTATTTCACCGTTATTACTGATATTCCAAAGCCAAATGGGGGCTTGCCAGCGTAATTGACGAAAGAGCTGGTGGAAATAACGGCTTGCCATATCGGTATTGGTCGGCGTTAAGTGATTAAATAAGGAATGACCAAGCGGTTGTTGCGATAAGTTATTTTCTGATACCCAAATAACCGCATCGAGCGGACGACGTCGGCGCAGTTGTTTTAAATCTTGAATTAAATTTTCATCAATACTTTGATGGATATCGCCACCATAGATAAGCAACGTGCCGTTGTTTTCTTGCCAGATATCTGTTGTTAGGTTGGGAGTCAGTTTTTCGATAGAAGTAGAGGTGCCTATTAACAAGTTAATTTTTACTTTACTCTGCCAAAATAAGCCATAAACTCTTTTCATTCTTTCTAATAAAAGATTATTACTATTACCTTCTTCTTTTATTCTATTTTCTTCAGATGGGTATTTGTTGAAATTTTTATCATTATTTCTATATTTATATTTTTTGATTTTATTGAAATAAAAAAATAATGTGCTAATAAAAAAAGACACCAATGCTAGAATAATAATAGCTACTTCTTTCTTTCTTGTCGTATCGATGAAAAAATATTCACCATAACGCCAGATGACGATACAAAGTATTAATATAATAAAAAAGAAGAAGATAGTTTTTATAGACAATGATAAAAATTTTGCATTCATTCTATTTGCTCATTATTTGTCGTTACTGTATTAATATAAAAATTATTTTCACTCTGACATAAAGAAAGAATGTTTTTTTTATATTGATATACAAAATTTACGGACAATCCCATTGTTATCCAAGAAGAATAATCATCAATAGGTCCAATAAAATACTCTATATCTAAGGTATTATCTAATGATATATCATTTAATGAATTGTCATTATTAAATAATGACATAAGGATATTACTATTTGCTTTACTATCTAGAATAATATGCGTGGCTAAATTCGAATCAATTTGAATTTCACTAAAGATATTTAGTGCTTCTTGATAATTTTCATCTTCTGCTATTAACATTGGACGCTGAACATTAGCCATTATGTCAATATGATGTTTTTTGATTATATCATCTGATGACATGATCAATATTCCCAAGGCCGCAGATTGATTCTCTTTAACACTCTGATCGATAATTATTATTTCAATATTATCATCATTATTTGCTATAGTGTTTTCTATATGCTGATACGATAAGCCATCAACTATTTCAAAATCAGGTATTTCTTTATTAAGAAAGAGTTCTCTCCATACAAGATAAAGTTCATCTCTTATTTTGTTTTTATCTTTAGTCGTTAGATATTTTATTTTGATAGACAATTTATCAAGTAATTTTTCTATGGTTGGTTGTGTACTTTTTAATAAATAATAAACTGATGGTTTTTTCTCATCTAAATAGTCGATATTCTGAGGAATGTGATAACATGATATATGTTCTGCTGCATTATTGTTTATATATGAAATCGTTGTTTTTTGTGGAAGGAAAAAAATGCTATCGATAACACAAACACTACGTCTTCCCCAATCCTCCCATTTTTTATCTGCAAATTTTTTCTCATTATATAAAAAAGAATAAATATTTTTGTTTTTTATATAAACTATATGCTTATATAAAAATGTAATTATTGTTATTAAAAAAGGAAGAATAGAAATAATAATTCTAAAGAATTCTTTTTGTTGTGTAACTTCATCTTTATTTTTTAAACTTAAAGAGTAGATTAGAAATAAAATCGACAAACCTATTGCTAAACACCATTTAAAATAAGGAAGATGAGTTGGTTTTGATGTTAATTTAATTGATTTTTTATTCCATGCCATAATTAATCCAGTGAAAAATCAGTAATGCTAGCAATAAGATAACAACCACACTCTGTATGGCATCCCTCAGTCGCAAGAGCTGTACCTTGACAAGTAAAATAAGATGAACCTTCAATAATAGAATTAATTCCATGTCCTTTCTTTGGGCAATTAACTTTATCTCCTACTTTAGCCGCTTTTTTTCCATTGATAATAAAATCAGAGGTCGCTGTAATAACTATGCCGCCATGACTGGTTTTATCTCCTAATAAAATAACTTTTTTATTCATAAATCATTCCATTAATATACATTAAAGGGTGATAATCCAATTTTTTAGATATTGAATACCAACGGTAAGCTATTTAGTGTCAAATAAAGAACTGTATTTTATCACTACGAGGAGCACAGCCTTGGATCATGATGATGATAGGCAGTAAGAGAAAAAACTTATAAACGCTCCATTTCTTCTCTTGCCTTATATTTGACATAAATAGGTTCAAATAACCTCCTGAATTGTAATTGAAGTTATATTTAGTTAAGACTTTTTAATTTATTATAATTTGGAGGCCATGAAGATTTTTTTTCTATGGTGCCATCTGAATAATAAATAATAATATCTTTTTCTAGCTCTTTAGGCATGTCAATCTTCGTGATATTATCCTTATGAAAGAGAGGGGTAAATAATATATTTCTTTCATTATTAACTAATATATATTGAGATCTACCCCAATGGTTAAATAAAGTTATTTTTTTTTCATTTGATACTTCGTTATTAATAAATACCGGATAGTAATTAAGTTCTATTTTTTC
>NZ_JAABLX010000017.1:0-284051 GCF_009915245.1 Proteus sp. G2669
AAAACGATGATGGCTTAAGGTTGTTCGATGATAAGCCCGTTTATTAGGCACCAGTAACTGATGTTCTTTCAATAAAGAAAATAGCCGATCACGACCAATAACCATCTGTTTTTGCTTTAAAATAAAATGTAATTTACGCCCACCCAGTCGAGGTTGTAAGACTCGTTCAGATTTAACAACATCAATAATGGCCGAATCTGCTTTCTTTCGTTCCTCAGTTCTATCCAGCCTCTTGTAATAAGCCTGTCGGCTGATCTGCATAAAACGGCAAGCAATTGTTACGGTGAGGTTTTTAACCGTTTTTTCTTTAATAACTCGGCTTTGCGCTTTTTTGACAAACGAACTCCAAAGTCTCTATCCATGACTTTAACCACAGCTTCGAAAAAATCGGATTTAAGCCGAGCTTCTTCAAGTTCCTTTTCAAGGATCTTAATGCGTTGTTCCGGCGTTTGTTGTTTAGAAGATTGGGTCATAGCTGAACCTCTATAAAAAGTATCAGGGGTACCGTTTGACCAATCTAACCTACCATGCTTACGAAGCCAAACTAAAACAGTAGAGCATCCTTGTATACCATAGTGATCTTGAGCTTGTTTATAGGTTAATTCGCCTTTTTCAACTTGGTCAACAAGCTGTAATTTAAAAGCGAGAGAATAATCGCGTTGAGTTCGTTTAGTGATTGGTTTCATTACATTCTCCAATTTCAGATTGGAAAAGTGTTAACCTTATTTAGGACGGGTCATTCATAGCAAAAAAAGATCCCCAAGAGGATCTTTTTTATTTCTAAATTCGTTATTACCAGTTTTTATTGAAAATACGATCTAAGCTCCATTTACCTGGGCCAGTCACAACCAGTAATAAATATCCGCCTGCAATGGTCATGTTTTTCATAAACATTAATTGGTTCATGCCTTCAGCAAAATTACTGTGGAACAGTAATGCGGTTAAAAGAGTAAAGACCGCGGTAAAGATTGCTGTGGTGCGAGTTAAGAAACCAAATAAGATGGCTAATCCACCGCCTAATTCTAATAAAATAGTTAGTGGTAATAAGAAACCAGGAACGCCCATTGCTTGCATATATTGCTGTGTACCTTCGTAACCACCAATTTTTCCGTAGCCTGCGCTGATAAATAAAATCGGCATTAAAATACGGGCAATTAATAACGCAATGTCTTCAAATTTTTTCATGATATTTATTCCTAATTAAACTCTATTATCTGCAATGTATATCTGTTTATATTTGTATTTTCGCTGGTTAATTTTCTATTTTTAGAATTAATAACCACGGCTACGGTGTGAGATATACAATAATGGGAAATTGAAAAAGAGGATATTAAGAAGAATTAACATTCTTGGACAAAAAAATTGATGTTTAATCTGAGGTTTTTTTGAAGGACTTCTGTATTGCCCGAATTAAGCCAAATGCACCGATAGCACGTTGTCCTAACCGTATGATTTTTTTAGGGTGTTTAATACTGTAAAGAGAGATAAAACTCGCACCGACTAAAAATGCAGGTTTTAAAGAGACTAAAATTCGCCACGCTTTATCATAAGGTTCTGTCACATCAAGCCAAGTTTGTGTACTTTGCCCCAAATCAGAGCGCTGTTGCTGAATTTTATTCAACAACAGCTTTTTACGTCTTGAAAGAACACTCTGCTTATTTTGTTTGTTCATCATGATATTGCTCCAAAAGACGTTTATCTAGTTCCAGCTGTTGGCGAGTATCACCTAATAAGGTGGAATTTCGTGCTTTTTTTAATGTCATGATGGCGCCAATAAGGGCGCAGAAAAGCAAAATCGCGGTTGTAACCGCTAAAGCATAAATTCGGTATTCTGGGGGGATAACCCAAAATAACAATATAAGCAGGCTCATTAGGCCAAAAGCGGTGAGTAACAGTGTGACACCAGCCATTAAAATAAGCTGGATCAGGGTGGTTTTTTCTTCTTCCAGTTCAATGGCAATTAATTGTAGGCGAGTTTCAACCATGCCTATAACGATAGCACCAATTCTACTGAGAGAATTCAGAACCCCAGATGCGGGGCCCTGTGGTCTTTGAGTATCACTCATTATAAATTAGCGTTTTGCAAGTAGAACGCCAAGAACAACACCAACAGCAGCACCGATACCAACACCTGTCCATGGATTTTCACGAACATAGTTATCTGCTTTTCCTGCCATTTCTTTGGTGTTATCGACAATTTCTCGACCTGCATCACTGAGTTTTGCACGAGAACCTTTTATTGCCGATTCTGCTTTTGCACGCAGGCTTTGGATTTCTTCTTTGGATTTATCTGCAGAGGAGTTCAGCACTTCTTCTAGAGTATCAGCAAGAGATTTCAATTCACTACGCAGATCTTCATTTGAACGTTGTTGAGACATAATTAACTCCTTTAATAGAGATAGAATGTAGTACCTATAACAATAGACTAATTTTACCGCTTAATGAAATTAAATAACGACCTATTGGTAAAAAAAAGAGATAAATCTTAATTGAATGGCGGGATTAAAGGAGCTTAGAAGCGTGTATCCTAAAAAAAAGACCTGCTCAATAAGATGAAACAGGCCTCTATTATTTTTTGCTGTGTAATTACTGTCGGAATATCTTGATAATATTTAATTCGTATTAAGCTTTTCTTTTCTTTTTAATAACCACCCAGATGCTACCAATTAAACCGATTACTAATAGGCAAACAGGTAATAGCATAAGAATATTCATTAAATGGTGTTCATACTGACGAAAAAGTGGACTATTACCTAATAAATAACCCAATGTGGTCAGTATACCAACCCATAAAAGACCGCTTAGCCAATTAAAAATTTGAAAGCGAGTATTATTTAACCCAGCAAGGCCGGCAATTGTTGGTAACAATGTTCTAACGAACGCTAAAAAGCGACCAATAAGTAATGCGGCTAAGCCATGGCGATGAAAAAGCCCATGTGCGCGCTGGTGATAGTGTTCTGGTAGATGCGACAGCCAACTACGCACTAATTTGGTATTACCAAGCCATCGTCCTTGAAGATAGCCTAGCCAACAGCCTAGACTCGCACCTGCGGTTAAAATAAGTAAGGTCAATGGAAAGTCCATTGTATCTTTAGCAATTAACACACCCACTAAAATTAATAAGCTATCTCCTGGTAAGAAAGCCGCGGGTAATACTCCGTTTTCTAGGAATAGTATGGTGAATAATAAAATGTAGATAATCCATATTAATGAAGGATTAGCTAAGGTTTCGTAATCTTGATGCCATAGCGCCAAGAAGAGCTCTCTTACGATTTCCATATAAAAGGCTTCCTAAAACTGAGTCATTTGGGGGTAAATATAAATTCAATAAGTGTTGTAATCCATTTACCCGTTTTCCACTTCATAGGGTCTATTTTTCATCGTTTAAAACAGCAACACTCTAACAAAATCAGGAAAAACTAGACAGAAAATTTTTCAACTCTATTACGACATAACTTACCCATAGATATGTGATCTTGAAAAATAGACATCTAATCTCTTTTTGAGTTCAGAGTAGGGGATTTTTTAAAAGAAAACCTTAAGATAATGGATAATAAAAAGCGGCGTTTCGTATTTTATTTAGATGATAAAAGATAAATTTTTAATATTAATTGAGAGAAAATAAAACCTTATCTTGTTTATATTGTTCGTCTTTTTTCTGTTTGTTATTTATTCAAAATAAAGGTGATCAGAGCGGATAATTGTTAGTGATAATGTTAATAAAAAAGACTATCAGTTGATTAAAAAAAACAAAAAGAAGAGAAATAAAATAAAAAGTAAGTAAGATAACTAAGTATAACCTACTGATAATAATAATTTCTTTCATTTCACGTTGGTATACTAAAAAGAACAAAATCCTATTATGATCACAGTTATGTTATTTTATTGTTAACAAAAACGGTTAATGCTGTATATTTTGCATAATCAGCTTTTCAGCGCGATTCAATTCCTTATACTGGCATTGCAAACACTCAATAATGCCTTTTTTAAATATTATTTTAAGTAATGGAATAACTATGGATAAACAACAATCCAGAGTCTTCAGCCTGTTCTTTAAGGGAAGCCTCGTCAAACAAATACTCGTTGGTTTAGTCGCAGGGATCTTACTTGCTTGGTTAGCACCAGAAGCTGCCAAGATGATGAGCTTACTCGGTACCCTGTTTATTAGTGCACTGAAAGCTGTAGCACCTATCTTAGTATGGGTACTGGTTATGGCTTCGATTGCTAATCACCGTCAAGGGCAAAAATCGAATATTCGCCCAGTATTAATTTTATATCTGTTAGCAACGTTCTTTGCTGCGTTAACCGCAGTTGTTGCAAGCTTTATGTTCCCATCCGTTTTAACGCTGGTTGTTAATGAATCACAACTGTCACCACCTGAAAATATTGCTGAAGTGCTTAAAGGCGTATTAATTAATGTGGTAGCAAACCCTGTTGATGCACTTATCAATGGTAACTATATGGGTATTCTAGCGTGGTCTATCGGGCTGGGCTTGGCATTACGCCACGCAAAAGATACCACTAAAGCCTTAACGCAAGATTTAGCTGACGCAGTAACAAACTTGGTACGTGTTGTTATTCGTTTAGCCCCTATCGGTATTTTTGGTTTAGTGTCGTCAACTATCGCAACAACTGGCTTTGAAGTTTTAGCGGGTTATTTACAGGTTCTGATTGTACTGATTGGCTGTATGCTGTTTGTTGCTTTAGTCGTGAATCCACTGATTGTATTTTGGAAAATCCGCAGTAACCCATATCCATTAGTATGGGCATGTTTGCGTGAAAGTGGTGTAACAGCCTTCTTTACACGTAGCTCAGCAGCAAACATCCCTGTGAATATGGCAATGTGTCGTCGTATGAATTTAGATGAAGACACTTATTCTGTTTCAATTCCATTAGGTGCAACCATCAATATGGGTGGTGCAGCAATTACTATCACGATTTTGACATTAGCGGCAGTAAATACACTGGGTATGCCTGTTGATGTGCCAACCGCACTATTACTAAGCCTTGTTGCTGCAGTTTGTGCATGTGGTGCATCTGGTGTTGCTGGGGGATCTCTACTGTTAATTCCACTAGCTTGTAGCATGTTTGGTATTAGTAATGATATCGCTATGCAAGTGGTTGCCGTGGGTGTGATGATTGGTGTGTTACAAGATTCAGCTGAAACCGCACTGAATTCATCAACAGATGTTCTCTTTACCGCAACAGTCTGTATCGCAGAAGATAATCGTATTTCAGATAATCCATTAACTGAAAAAAATAATGGGTAAAAAGGGTAAGTAGTAAGACAGGAAGAGTTGTAAAAATAATAATCAATAATAAAAAATAGAACCCCACATTTTTATGTGGGGTTTCTTTTTGCTCAAGCACCGAAAAAGAATTAAATATTGAGAGCTAATTCTGTTCCTTGTCTAATAGCACGTTTTGCATCTAATGCGCTGGCATCTTTAGCACCGCCGATAAGATGGACTTTTGTATGGCTATTTTCTAAAGAAGTAAGCAAAGGATGATAAGCGCGTTGCCCTGTACATAATATAATGTTATCAGCCACAAGAAGTTGTTGTTTTCCATCTTGTTCAATAACAAGACCTTCTGGCGTAATTTTTTGATAATGGCAATGTGTTAAGAATTTAACGCCTTTTTTCTCTAATGTTAGTCGATGTATCCAACCAGTTGTTTTACCTAAATTCAATCCTATCTTTCCGGCTTTACGTTGAGTCATAACAATTTGTTTATTATCATCTTTTAAGTGATTTTCAGGTTTTATACCGCCACGATATGAAAGCGTTGGATCAATGCCCCATTCTTTGTTAAAAGCACAGGGGCTTAGGCTACTGCATTGCCCTTTTTGCGTAAGATAAAGACCGGTATCAAAGCCAATACCTCCGCTACCAATAATCACTACGTTTTTACCTACAGGTTGATGGTGCTTTAAAACATCCAAATAAGTTTTAACAATCGTATTATCTCGGCCTTCTATATCAGGAAGGTGCGGTGTTACACCACTGGCCAAAACAATCTCATCAAAGTGTTTAAGATGATGAGGAGTGGCTTCAGTATTATTTTTAACAATCACACCAGTGAGTTCTAACTGCCGTTTAAAGTAACGCAAGGTTTCCTTAAATTCCTCTTTTCCGGGAATTTGGCTAGCAATATTCAACTGCCCACCAATAACATCTTCTTTTTCAAAGAGTGTTACATGGTGACCACGTTTAGCCGCTGTTATAGCAAAAGATAATCCCGCAGGCCCCGCGCCAACAACTGCGAGTTTTTTAGGTTGTTGGGTTGGAATAACCAGAAGTTCGGTTTCTCGACAAGCCAAAGGATTGACTAAGCAAGATGCTGTTTGCCCTGAAAATATTTCATCAAGACACGCTTGATTGCAAGCAATACAGGTATTGATTTCATCTTCACGTCCTAGTTGTGCTTTTAGAACGAACTCAGGATCTGCAAGAAAAGGGCGTGCCATTGAAACCATGTCGGCACAGCCTTCTGCTAAAATAGCTTCTGCAGTTTGTGGTGTGTTAATGCGGTTTGATGTAATAAGAGGAATATTTACTTTGCCCATTAATTCGCGTGTTACATTTGCAAATTGGCCTCTTGGCACCATCGTCGCTATCGTTGGAATTCGAGCTTCATGCCAGCCAATCCCTGTATTGATCATTGTGGCACCCGCTTTTTCAACTGCTTTGGCAAGATAAACAACCTCTGATGCATCTGAACCATTTTTAATTAAATCCAGCATAGAAAGGCGATAAATAATAATAAATTGCTCACCAACGGCTTTTTTTATACCTTTAAGAATACGTAAAGCGAAGCGACAACGATTTTCAATGTTACCACCCCATTGATCGTCTCGCTGATTCGTATGTCTGACTAAAAACTGATTAATTAAATAGCCTTCAGATCCCATTATCTCAACGCCATCATAGCCCGCTTTTTGGGCTAATTGAGCACAGTGAATGTAGTCATTGATAGTTTGTTCGATTTGTTCATGACTCATTTCTGTTGGCATAAAAGGGGTTATTGGCGATTGAATAGCAGAAGGAGCAACTAAGTTAGGCTGGTAACTATAACGACCTGTATGCAAGATCTGTAAAGCAATTTTACCACCTTGCTGATGAACGGCATCAGTAACCAATTGATGCGGTGCAAGCTGGGAGTCAGACATTAATGTTGCGGCGTGCGGCAATAATACACCTTGCTTATTAGGTGATATCCCGCCTGTGACAATAAGTGCAACGCCTGCAGCGGCTCTTTGTGCATAAAATTGTGCAAGCTTTGGGGCATCTTTAGGATCTTCTTCAAGACCAGTATGCATAGAGCCCATTAATATTCGGTTTTTTAGTACAGTAAACCCTAAATCAAGGGGAGAAAATAGATGAGAATAATGTGCCATCAGATACCCTTTTTAGACTGGTCAGATGAGATATCTATAGCATAACGAGAAGTGAGTGATTAAGAGTTCATTATGTTAACAAGTTGTGATCTTAATCATGGAAAAGGTGAATAGCACGTTATAAAGCAATAATAATCTAAGTGATTACTTAATGAGAACAAATAGTGATAATAAAAATCACACTCATTCATAATATTTCATCATATAATGTAGTGTACCTATTAATATGTATTAAAAACACACATCACTATTTTGAATTTGGAGACGTTATGATTAATAAATTTAATCAACTTGTTGACTGTTCTGATTTAGGTAAACTTGTATTACGTGTTTCTCTTGGGGTTTTAATGTTATTACATGGGCTTCATAAGATGGAACCAGGTGGATTAGCTGGTATTCAAGGAATGTTAGCTAATTTTAATCTACCTGCTTTTATTGCCTATGGTACGGTGATTGGGGAAGTTGTCGCGCCTATCTTATTGATTATCGGTCTATTTACTCGTGCGTCAGCACTTGTTTTAGCAGGTACAATGTTTGTTGCTGTCTTAATGGTTCACTCTGGTGATTTATTTGCATTAAACCCTAAAACAGGGGGATGGGCACCAGAAAGTGCAGGTTTCTATCTATTCGCTGCGATTGCTGTGATGTTTTTAGGTAGTGGTCGTTTTGCAGTTAAAAAAGATTAATAAATTTAATAGTCAATAAATTTGAATTTAATTGCTGTAACTTGATTAAAATTGATGAACAAACGCCCAGATCTCACGCTATATGCACACTCGATCTGGGCGTTTTACTTTAAGCAACTTTATGGCTTATCGGTTTAAACCTAAGTCATGTTTATTTTTGAGTTGCTGGCGTTAACTTAAAGACCTTTTCATTTTCACCTAACCATTGGCGAGCTACTTGGTTTATATCGTTAACACTTAATGTTTTTATAATGGCAGGATCAGTGAGTAAGCGCTGATACTGTTGGTCATCAGTTGCAACTTGAGCAAGCGCCTCTGTCCAATAACTTGCACTGTCATTTACCTGTGAATTTTCAGTTAGCCAGATATTTTTAGCCTCTTGTAACTCTTTCTCTGTAATACCTGACTGCTTAACTTCATTCACGACTTTACGAGCAAGGGCGATTAATTCATCTGCACGCTCAGGTGATGCCGTAAAGTTTAAACGACCGGTATAGTAGCTTGTAGGCACTTTCGTTAACATTTCAGAGAACCCAAGTGAATAAATTCCGCCTGCTCTTTCACGTAGGTTGAGTCTTAAACGTTGGCTGATCACTGTATCCAGTAAATTTAGCGCAAGTACTTGTTGTTGTGACCATTGAGCTGGCGCTGCATATTGAATGCTAATCATACTCTTATCACTGCTTGCGATAGGGTATGTTTTGCTAAATGAAGTCAGTTTTGGATTAATGGCAGGATCTGCCCAGAATAGACGCTGTTCAGAGCGTGTCGGGAGACTTGCAACCCAGCGTTCAATCAAAGGTTTTACCTGATTAACATTGACAGGACCACTGATAACTAATGTCATATCAGCCGGTTGTCCTAAGATCATTTGGTTTGTTTGCTGTAATTGTTGAGCAGTAAACTGTTTCCAAGCACCTTGCGGAGAAACCACTAAGCGTTCGCCATTTTGATAGCTTTCTTTATTGATATTATCCAAGAAAGTACGTTCAACAGGTGTTTTTGAAATACCTAATGCCATGGCTTGTTTTTGTTGCTCTAATTTCTCACCGTTAAACTGTGGAGAGGTAATTTTTAGATGCATTAAGGTTAGTAAGGTTTCTAGTTCATCAATTGGTGCTTCGCCACGGAAACCATGGAATAACAGTTCACTATAAGGGCGCAAACTAATTTGGTGTTGTTTGGTAAATAACGCTAATTCACGCGCATTATAATTACCATATCCGCTTACTTCTGGTAATTTCAACGCCCATTGAACCATGCCTAAGCTTTGATTTGTTTCAAGTGATGAACCACCAGGAATACGCAGTGAAACTTGAATATTATCTTTGAGATAACTGTCATTTTTCACAATCACTTTTACGTTATTGCTCAGAGTCCACTGTTGCGTTTTTTCAATAGGGAGTGATTGCGTTGAAACAATTGAACCAGTGAGTTCAGGTTTAATATCTAATACAACGGCTTGTGTTTTTAGGGTAAATGCGCCTGGATTTGACTGTCTAATTTCTTGCCAACGTTGCGTTGCTTTAGTTGCATTAAATAAATTAGCATCATTATCAGGACCAATCACAGCAACGCGTGGTGATGACTGTTTTAGATATTGAGAAAAATAAGCTGACAATGTTTCAGGGGTCACTTTATTGATTAATTGATAGCTTAAATTTAGTGCCTGTTTTTTAGTTTGAATTGGCATATCCAATTCAATGGCTGTTGTGATTTGGTTGGCTAAATAATCGTGCTCGTAACGCTCTTCACCCGCAGCTTGTTGGCTTAGGCGTTTTAGCATTGCGTTACGGGCATTATCTAGCTCTTCTTGAGTCACTGGAACAGAAGCTAGGCGTTGAACTTCTGTAAATAAGATATCTAATGCACCTTGATAATCATTTCCTTTAGGGTGCGCAATCATCAATTGTTGTGAACGACGAGAGTCTAGCATTGCGCCTTGTGCATTAGCGCTAATAGAAGCCATTAAGCCATTATCAACGATAGTTGAGAAACGTTGATTTAAAATTGATAGCCATAATGAATCCATTAAATCTTCATATTGGCCTTGTCGACTGTTTAAAGGTGCTGGCAAAGTACGTTGCAAGGTGAACTGTAAAATACGTGAACCTTGTTCTTTATCGAAAATTGTTTTAACCAGTAGATCTTTATGGTCGATAAAATTGTGCCAAGAAGGATCATCAATTCCTTTGTTTTCGCTATTTTTAGCGTTAAACAGTTGTTTGATATCGGCAATGGCATCACCTTGATTAAAGTTACCAACCAGTACTAATGCCATTCTTTCTGGTTGATACCAAGTATCGTAATAGCGTTTTGCATCTTTCACGTCACCATGCTTAACGATTTCTAAATCGCCAATAGGATCACGATCAAGATAACGGCTACCGTAATAACGTAATTCTTCTAATTGGCGGTTAATACGAAAACCGATACCTTGGCGTAAACGCCACTCTTCAACAATAACAGGACGCTCTTTATCAAACTCGATAGGGTCAAATGTCATTTCAAATGCCCAGTCAGATAAGATCTTTAATCCCGTTTTAATTTGGATCGGGTTTGCATTCGGCAATGACAGTTTATAAGTCGTCGCATTTAAACTTGTCGCGGCATTAACATGACTACCTAATTTCATGCCAAGGCTTTCGAGTTGTTTAAAGCCTGTTGTACCCGGAAAATGGGTTGTACCTTTAAATGCCATATGTTCAGTAAAGTGTGAAAAACCAAGCTGTTTTTCATCTTCTTGAACCGAACCACTTTTTACCAAAAGACGCATTTCAACACCTGTTTGTGGGCGTTGCAGTAAGTAGACGTCTAAACCATTATCTAGGGTAAAATGGCGGACATCAGGACGCAGTAATAGCGTACTTTTGTCATTTTGATTAGGAGTGCTTGTCGCACACCCTAAAAGTGAAAGACTGACTGAAACAATCAGTAATTTACGATACATATTCGGTAACTCCAGCAGGTTGAGAGGAGGACACGGTAGGGGCTTTGAGTGAAATCACATTATCTGCAATCACATGTGTAAAGCGCTGGTGGCTGACCAAGGCAATACCTGCGGTTGGCAGATGTTGTTTTAGTAGCTGCAACATGTTTAATGCATTTTGCTCATCAAGTGCAGAGGTGGTTTCATCTAATAAAATAAGCTCAGGTTTATTGAGTAATAAACGGGCAAAAATAAGGCGTTGTTGCTCACCACCTGATAGGCGTGTTGTCCAATCAGTTTCTAGTAAAAGTTGATTTTTTATTTTGCCTAATCCCACTAAATGAAGTGCTTCTTCATACTCTTTAGCGGAGAATTGATTAGGCTGACAAGGATAAGCGAGCAAACTGTCTAAACGTGCAAAAGGCAGATACATACGCTGTGGGATCCAACACACATTTGGTGAACGTTGAATTTCCCCTTTGAAATAAGGCCAATGCCCACTTAATGCTCTAAGTAGTGTTGATTTGCCTAAGCCAGAGCAACCTTCAATAACGGTTAACTCACCTGCTTTTACAGAGAAGTTAATATCTTGAATTAATAGGCTGTCATCTTGCATAAACAGAGAAAGATTGGCCTTCAATTTAGTCTGTTTATCATTTAAATCTGCAACTTCTGGCTCATGATCATGCTCTAAGAGTACCACGAAGTTATAAAGACGAGTCACTGTTGCTTGCCATGCAGCAATCTCTTTATAAGAGAAAATAAACCAGCTTAATGCACCAGCAACACTAGAGAAGGCTTGTCTTAATTGCATTAATCCCCCTAGCATTAATTCGCCAGCAAGGAATTTAGGTAAGGCAAAAATAATCGGTGCCATTGCAGTGGCTTGTTGATAGCCGACAGTGAAGAATGCAAGGTTTCTTTCGTAGCGGATAAGATTGTTCCAGTTACGAATAACCCCTAAAAAACGACCCATTAATTCATTGCGATCACTGATTTCGCCACGTTGACCTGCAATCGCATCGCCATGTTGTTTTCGGGTGATGAGCGCAGTACGGTAATCAGCTTCTTTGCGTTGCTTATCCATATTAATCTTACGCAAGGGTGAGCCAATAAACTGCGTAATGGTGATCCCGATAATGGTATAGATAATACAAGCCCAGAACATATACCCTGGAATTGTCCACTCGCTCCCCCCTAATGTGAAAGAGATAGCGCCAGACAGTGACCAAAGAATGGTAGCAAAAGAGATAAGAGTGAGTAACGAGTGCAAAAATGTCACAGTTAAACGCATTGTTGATTCGATCAGTAAACGAATATCTTCTGCAATACGCTGATCCGGGTTATCAGGCTCTTGAGAAGTCAGTCTTAACATGTAGTGTTTACTGTTTTTTGATAACCAGCGATCGAGCACTTGTTCAGTCATGCCTTCACGCCAGCGAATAACCATTTTTTGGCGTAAGAAATCGCCCATTACTACGACTGTAATTAATCCTGCAATAATAATGACAAATTGTTGAAGTAGCTTGTAGAGAGCTTGTCCATCAAGTTGTTGTAATGCGTTATAGAAACTACCATTCCATTCATTCATTTTGACGTTAAACCAAACGGATGACAGGGTTAAGGTCAAAGAGACAATCAATAGAAACCAGCAGTAAAGGGCGGCACGCCGCCCCCAAAAAGGTGAAACTAAATAGAAAAATTGTTTTATTGTTTTCATTGCTTATTGGTCATGTTTTTATTGTGTATCGACTTGGTTGCTCACATTAACTTCGTCAATTTATTAATAGTCGTAGCTGACTTGTAACCAGAACTGACGACCTGGTTCATACGATTTGTAATCTTTATCTTGATAAGTGAAGTAGTCAGTTACATTTTTAGTGTTAAGGACGTTATTCACTTCAACAGAGATACCTACGCCATAAGCAAATTCAGGTTTCCAACCCAATTTGGTATCCCAAGAAAAACGACTGCTGTAATTACGTTTTTTGTATTCGAATAATGGGCCATATTCACTTGGTCTTGGGGATCCATTATTGGCTTTCTCCGCTTGTGAACGAGCGCCATTCCATTGAAGACGGTTATACCAAGTCAAATCCAAATCATCCCAAACACTGGTGAGTTCAGCGGTAACTTTTAATGGTGAGTTAAAGTTGCCTGAAGGTAAGTCTTTGGCATTGATGATTTTTCCGTCATACCATACTTTGTCGTAGTTCATCCCTTGTGTACTTGGATCAAAGTTGGCATAACCAGAGTCTTTAGGCGTATTTGTTTTACTTTTTTGCCAGCTAATAGAGGCATTAAAAACATGATCAGCTTGCGCTAATTCCCAAGGCTGACTGTTTTTCACAGAAAGTGTTAAGGTGTCGTGAGTACTGCGTCCATTATTATTAAAATGGCGAATTCTTATTTTATCTTTGTCATTTGGATATTTTGTATCACTACGAACTTCATCACGACCTTCACGATGAACGTATTGTAAACGCCAAGTGGTTGATGCAATTTCTTGTTGCAAGCCTAGTGTTAGCTCATCGTTATAAGGTGTTTTCAGTGAATCAACACCTTCAAAGTCGGTACGGTTTTCCCAATCGCTTGGATTATCGTTATCACAAGAGAAGTAGCAGTGCTGTAAGCCTGCGTTCTGTGCCCCATAAAGCGCATAAGTCAGCATTGAACGGCCATAGTAACGGTTTACGCCACCAATAATTAAGGTATTACCAGTGCCCCAAATATCATAAGTTCCGCTTAAACGTGGAGAGATATTATTTTTTTGAACAAAATCATCACGATCCAAACGAATACCTGGGCGCAGTGTTAAGCGCTTATATTGAATATTATCATCAACATAAATTGCGTAGTTGGTATATGAAGCATCATGTGTACCGGCTAAGAAACGGGTTGTTTGTTGTAATGAACCCATCCACTCATCGCCCCATGTAGAGCCAGTATAGGTGTGGTTGTAATAGGTTTTGTCTCGAACATAAGAGCCTTTAGTACGGCTAATTTCAAACCCTGTTGTTGGCTGGTGGCTAACTGAGCCCCATTCAATTGGGTTAAATCGCATGATACTTTTGGCATTGTAGGTTTCTTGTTTGCTTTTCAAATCGCCTTGACCACCACTGCTTATCTGCTGTGGGTTTTGCCAATCGGTATAGTCTTTTATGGTGACGAAGTAGTCTTGATCATTAGAACGCTTGTCTTCAAGGTTTTGATAACCCGCAGTTAATTCTAATGAACCAAGATCAAGTTGATGCTTATAGAGTGCAGTAAAACTTAAACCATTATGCTCATTATCATAGCCTGAGTTATAGACTGAACCTGAGAATAAATAGCTTTTGTATCGTGCGATATTTGTTGATAAATCAAAGGTTTGTTTTTCTGAAATATCCCACGAATATTTAATAAAATAGTTATCGGAAGTACGAGTTTGGTCACGATAGTGTGGCGTTTGTTCAACTTGTTCTAACTGGCCATCTGGCGTAAGGATAATTCCACCCTCTGCACTAATCATCATCGGAATGGTTGATTCACGACGTGATGCAGAGAAAATTAGCCCCGTATTGTCAGTTAGACTCGTTTCAAACCAACCACCAAAGTTTTGTTTATCATATTTTTTCTGGAAACGAGCAGGGTTACTAAAATCATTATTAGCTGTATCAAAATTCAGCTTTGGATCAGTAAAAATATTGTTCCAGCTTGAGCGCGTTGTGCGGTAATAGGCATTGGCATGAGTTTCGCCTGACCAGCGACGGCTTTGTACTTCGACAGTCCCGCCAGTAAAACCACCAAACTCAACAGGAATGTTGTTATCATAAACCGCGACGCTATCAATTAAGCGACTATCAAGATACATACCTTGCTCATCACTACTAATACGAGTGTTGGTTTCTCCATTACCTGAGTTTGCTGGGTCAAAGTCATTATTAAAGCTGACACCATCAAGCTTATAAGAGTTTTGATAACTGCTAGAGCCATGAATAGAAATACGTGAAGGTTTAATTTCACCCTGATTCATTGATGTGCTGTCATTATTGGAAAATTGAACAGCAGGGTTACTTTTCAGTAAGTCAGTTACGTTTCCATCACCAGTATTACGCTGTTTTATCTCTTCTGCAGTGATATATTGTGGCGCGGAAATGACATCGGTAGCTGGGTGATAACTGCTACCGACACCCGTGACTTTGACTTCAGGAATGACAATCGCGTTAGTCGTGGCGAGAGGACGAATAACAAATCCACTTCCTTGTGGAATAATTTCTAAACCACTACCAATTAAGACTTTTTGTAATGCAGTTTGTGTTTCAAATTGACCTGAAAGTGCTGGAGCACGCAGGTTTTTAACTGAATTTGCATCAAATAAAATTTGTACTTGCCCTTGTTTTGCAATGGCACTCAATGAATCAGCCAAAGACTGTTCTGGTAAAGCCACAGAAACGGTAGATGCATAAGCACAAGGTGCAGCAATAGTGGTACTTATTAGCAACGCTAGCAGAGACCTCTTAAGGGTCCCTTTTTTGTTATTCATTTTCATTTCACCAATCCCATTCACTAACTTAATAATTGTTGTTACTAGGGAAGAGGGTGAAATGAGAATTATCCTCACCTGTAAAAAAGAATATTTTTCATATTTCTTTTTACTTATTGATAATTAACGCATTATTTTTATCGGTAAAAACAACATTAACCGGCAATATAAGTGGAATTGCGGTAATAAAGTCTTTGGCATCATTAATGTTAGCGATCCCTGAGACTTTCATTTTGGCAATTTCGGGTGAGGAAATTTGAATATTGATATCAAGATAAGGTTTGAGTTTGGTTATTACTTCATTCAATGGGCGTTCAAAGAAATGCAGTTGACCAAAACGCCAACTTCCCACGGAATCAATATTGACCGAAGAAATAACAAAACTGTCACTTGTTAATTTGCTGGTGGCTTGAGAGCCAGCATACAAATATGTAGGAGAGGATTTAGGTGTTGCTTTAACCTCAACGATACCTTCATGAACAGCAACGTTAATTTGGTTGTCATTATAGCGGCTGACTTCAAATTCAGTGCCGACAACTTTAATTAATCGGGTATCTGCATGAACATAAAAAGGGCGATAAGGATTTGATTTGACCTTGAAATAGGCTTGCCCTTTATCTAACCATAGCTGTCTTTCTTCTTGTACATAAGCGACTCTGACTTGCGTGTTCCTGTCTAAATAGACTTTAGAGCCATCGGCTAAGGTCATCTCTTTCGGTAAGTCACTGGTTGCAAGCGTCATATTATCCATCAGTAATGCGGGTAAATGACTATAAGGGAGATATAAGACAGTGAGTAGGCAAAAAGTTGCGGTAGTGTGGATAGCGGGGCGCCAAAGAGAACGCTTTTTCTTTTCAACAGTGGTTATTGTTGGTCGTGATAATGCATCACATTGACGCCAAATACCCGCAATATCTTGATATGCTTGCCGATTTATATCATTTTCAATCCATTCTTTAAATTCTTGGCGTTGCTTGGGAGTCATTCTTTGGCTATGTTGTCGGGTGAACCAAAGAGCTGCTTGCTCATCAATAGAGTCATTGAGTAATTCATCATCATTTTCTAAAAAAAGATGATCTGCTCCCTCATCTGTGTGAGGTTTAGTTTCCGGTATGTTTTTTTCCGGCTTACTCATCATTCGTGCATTTCTCCTGTCCTGCATCGACATATCTTTTGCAATGTAATAGGGCAGCCGCAATATGTTTTTCCACCATGCTGATTGAGATTTCCATTTGCTCTGCAATTTCGCTTTGTGATAATCCATCAAAACGATAAAGAACAAATGCTTCTCGACGGCGAGGTGGTAATGTTTCAATTGCTTCACTAAGTAGATCTAAACGCTGCTGATGTTCAAGGACATATCCCGGATCAAGTTCCGTGGCATAACTTTGAGCAGCGTCATCTAATTCACAATCATCCTGATAGATATCTTTTTGCTTTTGTTTTTTTCTCCAATGGTCAATCAAAACGTGGTTCGCTATTTTGAACAAAAAAGCACGCTGTTCTTGCACAGGTGTTTGTTCTTTTCTGTTTAGCCATAGTGTAAACACATCTTGAGACAAATCATCTGCATCATGGTAATTACCCGTACGTTTGTGGAAAAAACGCACAAGTTGTCCATGGGTTGATTGGTAGGCACAACTAATTTTTTGTGCCAATGATTTATCGCTAGCCATAATCTCTGGTGTCTAAAAAAGAGTGAAATAATAAGCTCTTACTGCTTCTCATGAGAACAAGTTATGATAATTATCAAGCTAATTTTTTATTGTATTATTAATAATAAGCAATATCATTTGTGTTTGTATTATGCCTATAATTCATCAGAAAGAAAATCAGAGGCAAGAATTATGAGTAGTATGTCGGCGACTTTTTCACGCCGTGGATCATTTTCTATTGGTGGATTAACTGCCAGTATTTTATTTCATGCAACGCTAGTCGTTGTCGCCATTGGCTGGATAACCTCTAAAGATGAACGCCATGGTGTTTTACCACCCGCAATGACAATGGATTTAGGTATCTATCAATTAGCTCAGGCAGAAACAAAAGATGTTCCTGTTGGGCCTGAAAAAGTGATGTCTGTTCCTGAACCCGCAGAAACAGAACCTGAACCTGTGAAAGAAGTATTGGATTTACCTAAAATGCCAGTAGTAGAACAAGGCACTTATGAGCGTATTCCTGAAAAGCCGAAAGTAAAACCGGTAGTGAAGCCAAAACCCGTTGCGGTGAAAGTACCTGATGATCTTCCTGTCTCAGAAGCTCCATCGGAGGTAACAAGCGCACCTATTTCTGGCTCTAATACAAGCAGTAGTGCTCAATTTAATAGTTTCTCTTCCTCTTCTGTAAGTGGGCAAATGGGATGGGAAAGTTTGATACATAGTCATATTGAGATGTATAAACGTTATCCAAGAACAGCAATACGTTTTAAAGCGACAGGCGTGACACAAGTTTCTATTGTGCTAAATGCAAAAGGTGAGTTATTAGATGTGAAAGTGGAAACATCATCAGGTAATCGCATTCTTGATAGAGAAGCGTTAAATACGATTAAACGCGCTTCGCCATTTCCCGCACCTGAAAGCTATCGTTTAGAAAATGGTAATATTTCGTTTACTGCGCCTTTAAGTTTTGATTATAGGCAAGAGAGTTAAGTTATTATTTATAATTATTTATTACATATTAAAATAAATAATTTAAAGAAACAGAAACTAAAAAACCACCATAAGGTGGTTTTTTAGTTTTAATCTTTGTGTTCGTCGGCATCGCAATTTTTCAGCGTCGCGGGGAAGATTGCCGCCTCTTTTATTCCCACCAACGAAATAAGAGTATCATAGTGAAAATATGACAGCAATATAATTATCTAATAGAGTTTTTGTATGATAAAATCTCATCATCAACCTCATCAATATATAATGCATTGCTTTCATGGCTATACATATACATTTCTTTTAATATCAATAAGTCATTTTTTAAAGAATATAACTCTGATTCTAAATTTTTATTTGTTTTTCTTAATTCTTCGATTTCTATATATAATTTATTTTTTGATATTGATGATAGTAGCCCTTTATCTAATAATTTTTTATCTCCACGACAAAGTGAAGCTCGATAATCCTCATTTCTATAATATTGATTGTATCCTTTTAATTTAAATAAAGGAGGAAGTATTCGCGTAACACAAACAGTTTGGATCATATCACATAAAGCATAAGTTTCTTTTTTAGCAAGATCACCAATGTTTTTTATTGAATCATCTGATAATTTAAAAATAGAGGTATTAACGGCTAAGTCATGAGGCTTTTTTGATGTGAGTGGAATGACTTTAACCCCTCTGTCATCAGCTTTTACTACAATCGCAGGTCTTCTCTTATGCATTTCACCCTGTTGAATATTATCAGGATAGCGTTTATTTGTTTTTATACCCGCATTCAAAGTGACACATGAGAAGATATGCCCAAATTCAACAATAATAATTTTACCAAGATATAATATTGATTTAGCACTTTTATAATTTTTATTTTTTAAAGTTTGAGATAAGTAAATGTCATCTGAAACATTTCTTGGAGATAGCCAAATATTTATAAGAATATTATTCTCAGATAGAGTTTGAATTTTTGAACTTTTTATTTCCCATCGGTGTTCTTTTCTACCTATAAATGATTTTGTGATAAAAATAGGATAGAAATTTTCTTTATCAATATTATCTCTAAATAGTGGAGTGATGATTTCGTTTATACCATTTAGAATAACATGACCTAATAATATTTCAGATTGATAATTATAAAATTCAAAATAATTAATTCTTATCATAATATAATCCGTTAAGTAATGGTGAGGTATATCTGTGTTTTCGGGATTATTTTAGATTAATGAGACTTTATTTTTTCTATTTTAAACTTTAAATATATTTATTAAATTTCAAGCTAATTAAATATAAAAAAGCAGAGAATAATCTCTGCTTTTTTAGTATCAAGTATCGTAAATAAACTCGATTATTTACTCATACGTTTGTACTTCATGCGACGAGGCTGAATAGCATCGTTACCTAATGTACGTTTTTTGTATTCTTCATATTCGGTAAAGTTACCTTCGAAGAATTCCACTTTACCTTCATCTTGGTAATCGATGATATGTGTGGCAATACGGTCAAGGAACCAACGGTCATGGGAAATAACCATGGCACAACCTGGGAACTCTAACAGCGCATTTTCTAATGCACGTAAAGTTTCAACGTCGAGGTCGTTGGTTGGTTCATCGAGCAGTAACATGTTACCGCCAACTTGTAGTAGTTTAGCAAGGTGTAAACGACCACGCTCACCACCAGAAAGTTCGCCAACACGCTTACCTTGGTCAACGCCTTTAAAGTTAAAGCGACCAACATAAGCACGACTTGGAATTTCAAAGTTACCAATACGCATAATGTCTTGGCCACCAGAGACTTCTTCCCAAACAGTTTTACTGTCATCCATGCTGTCGCGGAACTGATCAACAGATGCTAACTTAACAGTATCACCTAGTACTAAAGTACCTGAGTCTGGTTGTTCTTGACCTGAGATCATACGAAATAGCGTTGATTTACCCGCACCGTTAGGGCCGATAATACCAACAATAGCGCCTTTAGGAATAGAGAAGCTTAAATCATCAATTAGAACGCGATCACCATAAGATTTTGTTAGATTATTAATTTCTAACACTTTATCCCCTAAACGTGGTCCAGGTGGAATAAAGAGTTCGCTGGTTTCATTACGTTTTTGATAATCAACGCTATTCAGTTCTTCAAAGCGAGCCAGACGAGCCTTACCTTTTGCTTGACGGCCTTTAGGATTTTGGCGGATCCACTCAAGTTCTTTTTGAATTGATTTATGGCGAGCAACTTCAGTTGCGGCTTCTTGCTCAAGGCGCGCGTCTTTTTGCTCTAACCATGAAGAGTAGTTACCTTCCCATGGAATACCTTCACCACGGTCAAGTTCTAAGATCCAACCCGCTACGTTATCAAGGAAGTAACGGTCGTGCGTGATTGCAACAACAGTTCCTTCATAATCGTGTAAGAAACGTTCTAACCAAGCCACAGATTCTGCGTCTAAGTGGTTAGTGGGTTCATCTAATAACAGCATATCTGGTTTTTCTAACAGCAGACGACAGATAGCGACACGGCGGCGTTCACCCCCTGAAAGTTTCTCAATTTTAGCGTCCCATTCAGGTAAGCGCAGTGCTTCTGCTGCACGCTCTAATTGGTTTTCAAGGTTATGACCATCATGAGATTGAATAATTGCTTCTAATTGACCCTGTTCTTTAGCTAATTTATCAAAATCAGCATCAGGATCGGCATAAGCCGCGTAAACTTCATCAAGACGGTTTAGTGCGTTTTTTAGTTCGCTAACGGCTTCTTCAACGGCTTCACGTACGGTATGTTCAGGGTTTAATTTTGGTTCTTGTGGTAAATAACCAATTTTAATACCTGGTTGTGGACGTGCTTCACCTTCAATATCAGTATCGATGCCCGCCATAATGCGAAGTAATGTTGATTTACCGGCACCATTTAGACCAAGCACACCAATTTTCGCGCCCGGGAAGAAGCTGAGTGAAATGTTTTTAAGGATATGTCGTTTGGGTGGGACAATTTTCCCGACACGCAACATACTATAAACGTATTGAGCCACTATAATTACCCTTTGATTATAAAAGAGATTTTCTCTGAGGTGCCATTTTTCGCGATAAAAACAAATTTTTTGTAATTAAGCTGCGTTTTTAGAGCACCTAAATGAACAATAGCAAAGTCAATGTCAGTAATTTGCCAAAGACCCGAAAATGATGAAAGTCGCCAGTATACCCGATTTATAAAAGAAAACCTTAGTCAAAAGCGAGGTTTTTATCTACCTTTCGTGCTTCTTCTGAAAGTAATGAAAATTTCTCTTAAAGAGGGGAACTTACATTGTTAATGATTATCATATTAGCTAATGTATTCAGTATTTGGTGGTTTTATTTGAGGTGGGAGACATTACGTGGTTAAGCAAAAGTGGTCATTAGCAGTCGCAATAGGGGCTTTGTGTTTTTCAACATGGGCACAAGCAGATTCATTAAGTGAACAACGTGTTCGCTATCAAGAGATTAAAGCTGCATGGGATCTTAAAAAAACAGATGAAGTTGAAAAACTACTCCCGACATTAGAAAACTATCCACTTTATCCTTATTTGGAATATCGCCAAATCACCGATAATCTTGATGTTATTGCACCTGCTGCGGTGACTGAATTTGTCACGAAATACCCGACATTACCACCAGCAAAAGCACTTCCTTCGTTATTTGTAAATGAATTGGCTAAGCGTCAAGAATGGCAAAACTTATTGACTTTTAGCCCTAATCCACCGAATCCCAAAGCAGCTAGATGTAACTATTATTATGCCAAGTGGGCAACCGGCGATATTCAAACCGCATGGATAGGGGCTAAAGAAGCATGGCTAAATGGCACATCAATGCCATCAAGTTGTGATCCTCTTTTTGGTGAATGGCAAAAAGCTAATCAATTAACACCAGAGTTAGTATTAGAACGAATTAACTTAGCCATTAAAAATGGAAACACAGGACTTGCAGCTTATTTAGCAAGACGCCTTCCAGAAAACTATCAAACGATTAGTGATGCTTTAGTTGAATTACAAGACTATCCAAACTTAGTTGGGCGCTATGCAACCGCGCTTTCACCAACCGATTTCACTCGTTCTATCATACAATCGGCATTTTCACGTTGGGCAAGAAAAGATGCAGATGCGGCAAGAGCACAACTGGATAATATCGCACATGCCCAAAAAATGACGGCCAGTGAACGCCAATTAATGCGTGATACTGTGGCGTGGCAATATATGCCTTATGCTACACCTGAGCAGGTGAAATGGCGTGACAGCGTTATTCAAGATACCGCATCAGATACACTGCGTGAACGTCGTGTACGCCTAGCATTAAGCCAAAATCAACCTGCTGAATTGGCATTGTGGTTAGAAAGGCTCTCTCCTGAAAGTAAAAATAAGGAAGAGTGGCGTTATTGGCGTGCAATGGTATTGCAATCTCAAGGTAAAAATAGCGAAGCACAAGCTATTTTAGAAGCGCTGACGCAAAGTCGTGGTTTTTATCCAATGGTTGCCGCGAGCAAATTAGGTAAGCCATATGTGATGGTGATAGATAAGGCACCGAGTGTTTCATCAAGTATCCCTAATCAGCCAGAAGTACAACGTGTTCGTGAATTAATGTATTGGCAAATGGATAACTTAGCGCGCTCAGAGTGGGCAAACTATGTTGCTTCACAACCTGCACAAATGCAGTCTGAATTAGCACGCTATGCATTTGAACAAAAATGGGCTGATTTAGCAGTGCAAGCCACTATTACAGGAAAAATGTGGGATCACTTAGAAGAACGTTTTCCTCTTGCTTGGAAAAATGAGTTTGAGCAATACACGAAAGATAAATCGATAGACCGCAATTATGCAATGGCAATCGCTCGTCAAGAAAGCGCGTGGAACCCACAAGCACGCTCTTCAGCGGGTGCAACAGGTTTAATGCAAGTAATGCCAAAAACGGCCGAATTTACGGTAAAACAAGCGGGTATTACGGGTTATGTCAGTAGTGCGCAGTTAACAAATCCGGTAAAAAATATTGAGATTGGTACTGCTTATCTTGATTCTGTCTATCAGCGATTTAACCAAAACCGTATTTTGGCAAGTGCTGCATATAATGCGGGGCCTGCGCGTGTTGATCGTTGGTTATCTGATGCAAATGGCCAACTGGATGCGATTGCGTTTGTAGAAAGTATTCCTTTTGCAGAAACCCGTGGTTATGTCAAAAATGTACTCTCTTTTGCTGTTTTTTATAGTTATTTTGCGGGTGAACAACAACCAGTATTAACTGAGAATGAATGGAATAGTCGTTATTAAGGGATAAAAAGGCGATTTGTCGTGGGAGCCTCTTTGTACATTAGCAAAGTATGATATAGTTTGTACTAGTTAATGAGTGTGGCAAAAAGAGGCTTTCACGATGCAAGATCCTGCATTATCACCTGAAGAGAATGAGCACTGGCTAAGATTTGTTGAGTTATTACAACATGCATTTGAGCAAGATGTGCACTTTCCTATTTTACAGCTTTTAATGACACCTGATGAACGAAGTGCTTTGGCGACACGAGTACGCATTGTGCAAGAGCTAATGCGGGGAGACTTAAGTCAGCGTGAGCTAAAAGAAGAGCTAGGCGTTGGTATCGCCACTATTACTAGAGGCTCTAATAGCTTAAAAACGGCACCACATGAAGTGAAGTTATGGCTTGAAAAAGAGCTAATGACGAAAAAATAGTTGCATTATAATAATGTGAGCTAGAAAGATAAAAAGCCATTTAATCAAATAATTAAATGGCTTTTTGCTTTCTTTATTTACCTAAAAAACACATATCAGATTAATTATTAATCTTCTTTTTGATTGAGTTCTTTATAGATATCATGAGTTACTGGCACTAATGCCAAAACTAATGCTTGCTGGTAAACAGAAGTACGACTAAGTAGGCCATCGGTAAAATAACCAATTGCACCACCACGTTGTTTAATGTTGTCAATCTTAGTTAAGAAAGCCATTTCATCACCAAGCTCTCTGCCTTCACGGATCCCTTTTAAGATCTGCTCTGGTAGCATAAGACTTGCAGAGCGTGATTCGCCACGAATTTTTCCATGTTCGACAACAATCCAAGCAAAAGTCATATCATCTTCAATACCGGCTTCAACACCTACCCAAAAATCTGCTTCAGGGCGAACTTGACGAGCTGCCATGACACGCTGACGTGCGCCAGTTCTCGTTTCTGTGTTTCCGATAGGTTGTTGTGGAACACGGCTATCGACATTAATATCTTCAATATCAAAGGTATCTTTACCGAACACTTGCTCAAAAGCGAGTTTTATCGCGTTGATTTTTGCTGGATTCGTAGTGGCTGCAATGACATGATACATAATGAATTAATCATCCTTTGAAAAATTAGAGCAGTATAACGGAAAAAATGTATGTTACAGGTCTATCTTGTTCGCCACGGTGAAACTGAATGGAACGTGGCGAGACGTATTCAAGGGCAATCTGATAGCCCACTAACAGCAAATGGTGTGCGTCAAGCACAGCAAGTTGCTGAAAAAGTAAAATCAGCAGGTATTACCCACATTATCTCAAGCGATCTTGGCCGTACTCGTCAAACGGCAGAAATCATTGCACAAGCTTGTGGTTGTGAAGTGATAACTGACTCACGTTTACGTGAACTCAATATGGGCGTTCTTGAACAGCGAGAGATCGCAACATTAAAGACACAAGAAGAGGCTTGGCGCAAGAGTTTGATTGATGGTACACCTGATGGACGAATTCCCCAAGGAGAATCAATGGCAGAATTAGCGAGCCGAATGCAGGCTGCGTTAAATCAATGCCTTGAGTTGCCCGAAAATAGCCGCCCATTATTAGTGAGCCATGGTATTGCATTAGGATGTTTGCTGAGTACCGTTTTGGGATTACCTGCATATGCAGAACGTCGTTTAAGACTGCGTAATTGTTCAATTTCTCGTGTTGATTATCAAAACAGCCCTTGGCTTGCCAGTGGTTGGGTGATTGAAACGGCTGGAGATGTGAGTCATCTTACTGATACAGCATTAGATGAAGTTCAACGCTAAAAAATAAAAGCTCTCTTTGACGTGACTATCAAGAGAGCTTTTTCTTATGCCGTTACATCTTCACGTTTAATGGGGATGTAATATTCAAAGCGTTCGATATGATCTTGTGGCTCTGTCACCATCTCATTGCTGTAACGCACATTTTTAAGATAGTATTTTTCGACGTCATAACCTTTACGGCGAGTTAGTCCCATTTTAGGTAAACAAACACCATAAATCAGGAATAAAAACTCCTGCATTGCCCCTCGTTTTGCCTCACCTTCGAAATCAAAGCGAATGTAATCACCTCCTGCTAATGAGACTTCATGGGCTGCATCATCCTCAATAAATGTCGCATAGTCAGGTTCAACAGCAGTGGTATAAAGCACACGTTGCTCATCTTCATGTTCATCACTATGTTGCGCATGATGAAGGCCATAAACTTGGTGAGGAACCGCATTTATTTTGCTCATATAGTAACGCCAGAATGTTTGGCGCATATCGGAACAAGCTTCAGCCCATTGCTCAAGTGTATGGCTACATGTTTGCTCAATACCAATAAGTTTTTTCTCAGGTAATTGTACAAATTCCCATTTTGGTAAATTTTGAGGATCTAAGGTAATAGGAGGACAAATTCCCACCGCGCACCATTCATCAGTACGACGATAAAGTGCTGGAGTTCTATCAAATTGCTTTTTAAAAGCACGGGTAAACGTCTGTTGGGAATCAAAACGATATTGCAAAGCAATGTCTAAAATGGGGCGGCTCGTTAAACGTAATGCAACAGCCGCGCGAGATAGACGCCTTGAACGAATATAAGAACCAATCGCTTGTCCTGTAACTTCTTTAAACATGCGTTGTAAATGCCACTTGGAGTAACCTGCTTTGGTTGCGACATTATCGAGGGATAATGGCTTATCGAGGTTACTATCAAGCCAAGCGAGCAAATCACGTATGATGTTGGTTTGATCCATACATCTCCCTTAGTCATATTCGTTTATTTATTGCGGTAGATGGTAAATAGCCTGAACATCTATAACAAGTTATATTGTTAGACAGTCGTAAAATATAGTCTTTTTCGGCGACTGATGTACACAAATTCTTCTATCAGTTAGCAAAAGATTGTTTTATTCTAGGCCTAATTATTCTCTCATCTTTTCAATGGAACAAAGTAAATATGTTAAATTTCAAAAAGATGCTAGCAGTGTCTATCTTACTCCCTTTTTCTTTTATGGCAAAAGCGGAAGAAATTGGTTACGTCGATACCGTATTTAAGTTTTTTGGTGCTAACCATAAAATTGTGATTGAAGCATTTGATGATCCTGAAGTTAAGAATGTGACTTGTTATTTAAGTCGTGCAAAAACAGGTGGGATCTCAGGAAGTCTAGGTCTTGCTGAAGATACGGCGGATGCGGCAATTTCTTGTCAGCAAGTGGGGCCTATTGAATTAAGTGAAAAGGTGATTAAAGGAAAAAACCGAGGTGATGTGGTTTTCCAAAAAAGAACATCTTTAGTCTTTAAAAAGCTTCAAGTTGTCCGTTTTTACGATAAAGAACGTCATGCACTGATTTACTTAACTTATTCCGATAAGGTGATTGATGGCTCACCAAAAAATGCGATCAGTGCCGTGCCTATTATGCCGTGGAAAGAGTGATTTTTATTAATTGGATAACTTAATGATTAATAAAATTAATATGAATAAGGTTTAAAATATTTTTTAAAAAATAGCTGTATTTTTTTTCAAAATAGTTGTTGAGATCAATTTTCATCTTTTGTTATTTTATTAATACGATGCTACATAAAAGAAAACCCCCGAATATATTCGGGGGTTTTTATTAGTTAAGTGTTTGAGATAAAATCAAATCACTCGTCTAAATCACCACAGAAACGATAACCTTCACCATGGATTGTAGCAATGATTTCAGGTGTATCTGGTGTAGATTCGAAATGCTTACGAATACGACGAATAGTAACGTCAACAGTACGATCATGAGGTTTCAATTCACGGCCTGTCATTTTCTTCAGTAATTCTGCACGAGTTTGGATTTTTCCTGGATTCTCGCAGAAATGTAGCATCGCACGAAATTCACTGCGTGGTAATTTGTATTGTTCACCAGCAGGGCTGATTAGTGAGCGACTGTTAATATCAAGCTCCCAACCATTGAATTTATAGCTTTCGACTAAACGGCGTTCTTCTGTGCCATTAACTAAATTCATGGTGCGTGACAATAAGTTACGAGCACGAATCGTTAACTCACGAGGGTTAAATGGTTTAGTAATGTAATCATCGGCACCAATTTCAAGGCCTAAGATTTTATCTACTTCATTATCACGACCTGTTAGGAACATTAATGCAACACTTGCCTGTTCGCGTAATTCACGAGCCAGTAATAGCCCATTTTTACCAGGAAGGTTAATGTCCATAATAACCAGATTAATATCATGATCAGATAGAACATTGTGCATTTCGTTGCCATCAGTGGCTTCGTGTACGATATACCCTTCAGCTTCGAATATGCTTTTCAGGGTATTACGAGTAACTACTTCGTCTTCAACAATCAGAATGTGCGGGGTTTGCATATTTGCTACCTAAAATTACCAAAAATAGAAAAAGGAAATCTGTGTTTAACTTCTGTGTGTGCACTTGTGTGGTTATTCATTTTTGTTATTAGCACGTAAAAACTAGACCCAGATTGAAATTCGATAAATAACCATCACGTTATTACAAAAAAATTACGATTTTAATCGACAATGAACGCTAAAATCAGAATGCAAAACGCCCATAGTCTATTAACAGCAATATAACACCAGTTGTATTAAATACCATCTAAAAAGCTAACTTTTGTTGACACATATCAAAATCAAGATAACAGCTTAACCCTGATTTCAATAGTTAACTATATAATTTGATTTATGTAATGTAAAAGAAAAATATATGTTAAATATAGTGGGGATTATTTTTTTTACCAGTTTTGTTACACAAATTAAAGGAGCCTAAAATACCTTATTCCTTATAAAAGTACAAATATCCAAATAACCCCAAAATAGTAGCTTTATTTTCTTTGTTTATCCCTTTGTGATAGGAATATCTATACTACAATAGAGGTAATGCTTGAAAAAATTTCACTTAAGTGACGGTTTATTTTTTGTGTAAAAAAAAGAAAAAATTTGACATCTCTCTCGCTTTGCTTTAACCAGTATATAGTCAAACTAAATTTGAGACAGACAGGATAGTTATGCGTATTTACAGCCCAGCTAAAATGACAATTATTACCACCACCACCGGAATTTTATATTGCGGGACGGGCTGTCGCATATAAAAAACGAAAATCGAAAAAGCCCGCATTGAGAAATGCGGGTTTTTTTTTGGGTGAAAAATCAGGAGAGTTGTATGCGAGTGTTAAAATTTGGGGGAACTTCAGTTGCCAATGCAGAGCGTGTGCTGAATGTTGCTGATATCGCTGAGAAAAAAAGAGAGCAAGGACAAGTCGCTCTTGTATTATCAGCACCAGCCAAAATAACGAATTATTTGGTTGCAATGATTGAAAAAACGGCAGAAGGCGAAGATCCTCTCACTCAAGTACGTGAAGCCGAACAAATTTTTGCCAATTTATTACAAGGTTTAAGAGAAAAACAGCCTGGTTTCGATTATGAGCGTTTAAAAGATAAAGTTGAGCGTGAATTTGCTGAAATTAGGCACATCCTTCATGGTATTTCTTTATTAGGTCAATGCCCTGATAGCATTAATGCAGCAATGATTTGTCGTGGTGAAAAGCTCTCTATCGCCATTATGGAGTCTGTTTTACAAGCTCGTGGCTATAATGTCACAGTTATTGATCCTGTAAAAAATTTACTTGCACAAGGTCACTATCTAGAATCTACCGTTGATATTCCTGAATCTACTCGCCGTATCTTGGAACTTAATATCGCGAAAGACGATATGATTTTAATGGCTGGTTTTACTGCAGGTAATGAAAAAGATGAACTGGTTGTATTAGGTCGCAATGGTTCAGACTACTCAGCCGCAGTATTAGCAGCCTGTCTGCGTGCTGAATGCTGTGAAATTTGGACTGATGTTGACGGTGTTTATACTTGTGATCCTCGTTTAGTACCTGATGCTCGTTTATTGAAGGGCATGTCATATCAAGAGGCAATGGAACTGTCTTACTTCGGTGCTAAAGTTCTTCATCCTCGCACTATTGCTCCAATCGCTCAGTTCCAAATTCCTTGTTTGATTAAAAATACAGGTAATCCTGATGCACCGGGTACACTGATTGGCGATGGTCAAAAAGATGAGAGTACTCCAGTTAAAGGGATCACTAACCTTAATAACATGGCAATGATCAACGTATCAGGCCCAGGTATGAAAGGTATGGTAGGGATGGCGGCTCGCGTATTCTCTGTGATGTCGAGAGCTGGTATTTCTGTTGTTCTTATTACACAGTCTTCTTCTGAATACAGCATCAGTTTTTGCGTACCACAAAAAGAACTGATTAGAGCGCAAAAAGCATTATCAGATGAATTCTATTTAGAATTAAAAGATGGTGTACTTGATCCATTAGATATCATGGAAAACGTAGCGATAATCTCTGTCGTGGGTGATGGTATGCGTACACTGAAAGGGATTTCAGCGCGATTCTTCTCTGCGTTAACACGAGGCAATATTAATATTGTTGCCATTGCTCAAGGTTCGTCTGAACGCTCTATTTCTGCAGTTATTGCCAACGACTCAGCAACTAATGCGGTACGTTTATGTCACCAAATGCTATTCAACACAAATCAAATCGTTGAAGTTTTTGTGATTGGTGCGGGTGGTGTCGGTAATGCATTAATTGAACAAATTCATCGTCAACAGGCATGGTTGAAAAATAAGCATATCGATCTTCGTGTATGTGGCATTGCTAATTCACGCGCCATGTTAACGAATATGCAAGGTATTGATTTAGATAATTGGCAACAAGCTTTAAAAGAAGCTAAAACGCCGTTTAGTTTTAGTCAGCTTATTCGCTTAGAAAAAGAGTACCACTTCTTAAATCCTGTGATTGTTGATTGCACATCAAACGAGGAAATTGCGCAACAATACGCAAATTTCTTACAAAATGGTTTTAATGTGGTTACACCAAACAAAAAAGCGAATACGCTGTCGATGGATTATTACTATCAAATCCGACAAGCCGCTGAAGCTTCACGTCGTAAATTTTTATATGACACTAATGTGGGTGCAGGTTTACCAGTTATTGAAAACCTACAGAACTTACTTAATGCAGGTGATGAGTTGGTTCAATTTAATGGTATTCTTTCAGGCTCACTCTCTTACATTTTTGGCCAGTTAGACGAAGGTAAGAGTTTGTCAGAAGCAACGTTTTCAGCGAAAGAAAAAGGTTTCACAGAACCTGATCCTCGTGATGATCTTTCGGGTATGGATGTTGCGCGTAAACTGCTGATTTTAGCCCGTGAAGCAGGTTATAAATTAGAGCTAAGTGATATCGATGTAGAGCCTGTGTTACCGACTTCATTTGACAGCACAGGTGATGTTGCAAGTTTCTTAAGTCGTTTACCTCAAGTTGATGTTGAATTTGACGCTAAGGTCGAAGAAGCACAAAAAGCCGGTAAAGTATTACGCTATGTCGGTGTTATTAATGAAGGTCAATGCCAAGTTAAAATGATGGCTGTTGATGCTAATGATCCTCTGTTTAAAGTAAAAAATGGTGAAAATGCTTTAGCCTTTTACACTCGCTACTATCAGCCAATTCCATTAGTGTTGCGTGGATATGGTGCGGGTAATGATGTTACTGCTGCTGGAGTGTTTGCAGATGTATTACGTACCTTATCATGGAAATTGGGGGTTTAAGCGTGGTTAAAGTTTATGCACCGGCATCAATAGGTAACGTGAGTGTCGGGTTTGATGTTCTTGGCGCTGCGGTTTCACCTATTGATGGGCAATTGCTTGGCGATTGTGTCACCGTTGATGCCGCTTCATCATTTACACTGGAAAGTAAAGGGCACTTTGTTAGCAAATTACCCGCTGATCCTAAACAAAATATTGTGTATCAATGTTGGCAGTTATTCTGTGAGAAACTAGGCAAAGAACTTCCTGTGGCAATGGTTTTAGAAAAAAATATGCCAATTGGTTCTGGTTTAGGATCAAGTGCTTGTTCGGTTGTTGCTGCATTAGTTGCACTTAATGAATTCGCTAAAAAGCCTTTCAACGAAAGACAATTGTTATTAATGATGGGTGAATTGGAAGGGCGCATTTCAGGAAGTGTTCACTATGATAATGTTGCACCTTGCTATTTAGGCGGCCTACAACTTATTCTTGAACAAAATGGTATCATTTGCCAATCTGTACCTACATTTGAAGACTGGTACTGGGTAATGGCTTATCCAGGAATTAAAGTCTCTACTGCACAAGCCAGAGCCATATTACCAAAAGAATATGCTAAGGCAGATATCATTAATCACGGACGCTATTTATCTGGTTTTATTCATGCTTGTCATACTCAACAACCTGAATTAGCGGCAAATTTAATGAAAGATGTGATAGCTGAACCTTACCGCACTCAGTTGCTTCCAGGATTTGAAAAAGCCAGAGAAGCTTCACAAAAGAAAGGGGCATTGGCTTGTGGCATTTCAGGTTCAGGCCCTACTCTTTTTACCATTACTGATTCATTAGAAATCGCACAAGACATGGCCGAATGGTTAAAACAATACTATGTACAAAACAGTGAAGGTTTTGTGCATATCTGCCGTTTAGATACGCGTGGCGCAAGACAGATAGGGTAAGTCATGAAATTATACAATTTGAAAGATAATCAAGAGCAAGTTAGCTTTGCTCAAGCGGTAAAGCAAGGTTTAGGTAAACACCAAGGTCTCTTTTTTCCACAGGACTTACCGTCGTTTTCTAAAGCTGAAATTGATGAATTATTAGCGCTTGATTTTGCAACACGCAGTAGCCGTATTTTAACGGCATTTATTGGTGATGAAATTCCTGCTGATGTATTAGCAAAACGAATTAACACTGCATTTGCATTTCCTGCACCTGTGACTCAGGTTGAAGACGACATTAGTTGTTTAGAGCTTTTCCACGGCCCAACATTAGCATTTAAAGACTTTGGTGGCCGCTTTATGGCGCAGATGCTGTCAGAAGTTGCAGGCAATCAACCTGTAACCATTTTAACTGCAACATCTGGTGATACTGGTGCTGCCGTTGCTCATGCATTCTACAAATTAGAAAATGTACAAGTTGTTATTCTTTATCCTGAAGGCAAAATTAGCCCATTACAGGAAAAATTGTTCTGTACATTAGGTGAAAATATTCACACTGTTGCAATTAAAGATGACTTCGATGCTTGCCAATCATTAGTAAAACAAGCTTTTGATGATGAGTTCTTAAAGAAAACAATGTATTTGAACTCAGCAAACTCTATCAATATCAGCCGACTATTGGCTCAAATTTGTTATTACTTTGAAGCTGTTGCCCAAATTCCTGCTGAAAAACATGAACAACTCGTGATCTCTGTACCAAGTGGTAACTTTGGTGATTTAACTGCGGGTCTATTAGCTAAATCTTTAGGATTACCTGTTAAACGCTTTATTGCAGCAACAAACGTGAATGATACGGTCCCTCGCTATTTAGATAATGGTAAATGGGAACCTCACCGTACTATTGCAACACTTTCTAATGCAATGGATGTTAGCCAGCCTAATAACTGGCCACGTATTGAAGAATTGTACCGTCGTAAAGAGTGGGATCTCTCCGATTTATCTCATGGTGCTGTTAGTGATGAAACAACTGAAGAAACAGTACGTGAGCTTGCAAAAAAAGGTTATATTTCAGAGCCACATGCAGCTGTTGCTTATCGTTTATTACGTGATGAGCTTCAAGAGGGTGAATACGGTTTATTCTTAGGTACTGCACACCCAGCGAAGTTTAAAGAAAGTGTAGAGCGCATTTTAGGCGGTGAATTACCGCTTCCTAAAGAGCTTGCAGAGCGGGCTGATAAAGAACTGTTATCACATTTCTTACCAGCTGATTTTGCTCAATTACGTGCATTCTTACTTGAAAGAGCACCTAAGTAATCATTATTTTAAAAAATTAGATTTATATTTAATTAAATAGCTCAATATTTTATTGAGCTATTTTTTTATCTAAAATAGGAAAGTAAGTATTTAAAAAAAATAAAAATTAATATATATATTTTATTTCCAGAAAGCAGTCTAATTAAATGTAAGGAAATTAAATATGAATGGATTCAAAAAAGTGCTATTCAAAGATAATATAAATGAAATTGTATCAAAAATTGAAAATCATATAAAAGAAAATAATTCAGAACTTTTTTTTAAAGTACAATCTGTAAAAAGAATATTAACAGAAAGTTATATATCTATTTTCATTTCTAAAAATGAGTATGCTGCGAATGAGTTTTTAGAAAAAATAGAGAATAGTTTTTCACTTTATCATAAAAATGAATTTACAAAACAGCTTGATTTAATTAGAAAAAAAATCAATAAAAGCATAGAGGAACTATTTGTTAATAGTGCAAAATTAGCAGGAAGAGGATCTAATAAAATAAAAAAAGAACGATTGGAATTATTAATGCAGCATAATGTTTCTGGTGATTACTATTTGGAATTTGAAAGTAAAAAGCTATTTATACAAATAGATAATGAAAATAATAGTTTTAAAATTATTGATTTTAATGGATGTGCTGAGTTTTTTTATGATAAAAATAGTCTAATAAATAAAAATAATTCTCTTATAAGTATTAAAAATGATGATAGCTTTTTATATTATCGATTTTATAATAAAAAAGAATATTCTGATCATTTTAATAATACGGAAAATTGGAGTATCAATAATAAAAACATTCTTGATATGATAATCAATAATATTAAAATTAAAGAAAAAATAAGTATCAATAAAGATATTAGTATTGAACTGAATGAGAGTTATTCGTATAAAAATATTTTTATTGTTAGAGATAACTTGAACAAAATAGAGAAAATACTGCATATATATGTCTCTGATATAGAAGAAGCATTTACAATTGCAAAATCTAAATATGAGCAAATAACTGATAGTGGAGAACATTTACTTTATAAAATCGGTACAGGTTGGTTTATTACTAAAATAAAACATAATGTTATGAAAAAGTTTTCACAATATACGGATCTATTAAAACCATTAGAAAAAATAATGAGCCGAGTTAATTTAATTACCTCAACAGAAACTAATTATGATTTTAGTCATATTCAAAATCTTAATGGGTTATGTTATGGGCTGAGTTTGAACTATTTAGTCGAAGTTATAAATGGTGGTTTAGAAGGAGGGAATAAATATTTATTCTGGCTAAAGGAGAATGTACGATCTTATCAAAATGAACAAGAAATTATAGCCGATAAATTTGATTCAATTTTATTTAGTAGTATACGGGAATATGAAATATTAAATCTAATTAAAGAAATAAAAAGTATCATATTTTCTCAGCATTTCCAAATGGAAAGGTTAAGTGAAAAAGCACAATATTTTGTATTTGATTCAATAAAATCAAGTGAATATAGTAAAATTTTAGAACAACGAGGATTAAAAAGATCACATATAAGAAAAATAGCATATGATAAAAACAAAATTAATGAATACTTAGAGTACATCATAAAAAATAATGATAATTATTATGCTATTATTGGATTTAAAGATCATGCTATTGCTATTTCATATAAAAAATACTCTGAAAATTATTATAAATTTTCCTTGTTTGATTCTAATAGTGAATTATTAGAATATTCTAGTGTTGGATCTATAAATAAAATTTTAGCGAGTAAAATGGATTTTTATGGCTCACATGATATTGATAATGAAAAATATATTATTTTTGATGAGTATATAAATAATAAAGAATCAAATTACCGAAATGTATGGGATTATAATGATGTAGAGATAAATAAAGGTCTTGCTGAGAATATAAAGAAAATAGGTTTTGCATTACCCTTTGACGAAAATATTACAGGGCGTGTTCTTCATTATAATGAACATCGTGATCTTATAGTTGAGCTAAAAAGAAACAATAAAATAATAGAAGTTGTTGTAAAGAATTCTAATTTTGATGAAGGGATTTATTTAATAAAAAATCATTTTTCTCAGATCGTAAAGAATGAAAAAGCCAGTAAAATTACTTTAAATAAAAATGATAATGGTGATATAAATATTCAAGAAACTGAGTTTGATAATTTTCAAAAAATAATAATAAACAAAAATTATATTGAATTTAGTGATGTATACTATCGTGATCTGATTAAGATTAATAGTTATTTATTAAAAGGAAGCAAATCTACTTTATTAAATGAAATAGTTTCTTTAATTGATATCTTAGAAGGAAATATATATTTTGATAAGTTGTCAGCAAGTTTATCTCTTATTAACAAAATAGAATATTTTAATTATAATAATAAAGGTATATCTCTTTTTAATATATTAAATAAAGTAAAGGAAAAAATAGAAAGTAAGTTATTTTATGATAAGTTAATTTATGGGAAAGATAAGTTAATCGCCTTATCTAAAAAAAATAGTTTAGTTGCTGCAAAATTTTATCAATTAATGGTTAATGAAATTAATGAAGTTAATAAAGGTGTTAGTAATTTCATTTACAATAATATTATTGAAAGTCCTTATTTGTCACTAGATGAAAATAGAAGTATGGGAGTTTATGGATATGATTATACTATTGAATTTAAAGAGAATTATCAATATATAGATGAAGTAATTAAAGGAATTGATATTCCAGAATTAAAAAATACTCTTCTATTAGAAGAAAAAAATAGATTACATTTAAAAGATAACTATAAAAAATTATTAGAATATAAAAATCATAATTATGTAAGTAAATTAATTGGCTTTATTGAAAATGAAATAGATTTAAAAAAAGGTAATAAATTAAGCTCTTATCAAGATTTGTATTTTGATTTTTTTATAAATCAGCAATTCACCAATAAAATGATTATTCATGAAATGGTTCAATTGGAAAACTATTTTCTTAATAATTACCGTGAAAAAAATTATGGATACTATCAAAATAATTTCTTTATTAATGAAGATGATCCTCGTGTTCTTTTAGAAAAATCACTTAATCAAAATAAAAATAAAATAGATTGTAGTTATTTATTATTTGATGATAGTAAAGAAAATTTAAATTTTTTATTTTCTGAAAATATTATCTTTACTGATAAAATCATAGATAATATTATTCTTGATAATATAGAAATGTATTATCAAGAAGATATTATAAATTACTTCTATAATGGTATTAAAAATGAAGAGTTAACCTCATACCTAAAAGATAAGCCAGAAGTAAGTCATCTTTTGGATTATTGTCTAAAAAATAGAATAAGAATAATAGTAACAGGAAATAGTGAAAGAAGTCTTTTTAATCAAGAATTAATTAGACAAAAGGATGAAGTCGAAAAACTATATAATATTATTTTAGAAAATCAATTTTTTAATGAAAAAACAATTGTTTTTGCAAAAAAGGATAAATTGTTAAGTCACCAATATGGTGATTTTTTTATTGAAGGAATTGCTCAACGACTAAATATGCCTATTTATCAAATAATTGATAATAGGTTATCTCTATCAAAGGATAACGTAATTGTTAAACCTTTAGTCAAACGACAACATATAGATAAACCTTTACTTGCAAATGTTCTACTATCTCATGTCATCATTCCTGAGATAGAATCTAATAATATAGAACCCATCTCACTTAATGAAAAAATAAAAAAAGAAAATCAAAAATTAACTGAAGGGTTATACCAATTTGTTTCTAAAATACATCCTAATTATCGTGATAATAAAGAATTTAAACTAGGCTATGAAAAAGATATTAAAACTGTTATTTATGACTATTCAGATAAAATCACAGTATTAGATATCTTTAATTACATTAAACTTAATCATTATGGGCTTAATCTTTATCAACTCGGTTCTATCATCAATAAAATTGATAATGTTAATATCAAACAGCATAGGGAAAAATTAAAGGAGCTCAGTGATAAGCTTATTAATAATGATATTTCCATAAATACTGCATGTGAAAAATATCAGTATGAGTTATCTGCTTTTTTTAACGTTTCAAGTAAAATAAAAATAAAAAATAAGTTAACACAAATGATACATGATCCGCTGATTAATAAAAAATTTAATCAATATTTAATGGGGGGAATAACATATCAACAATGGCAATCATTGATTTCCTTATCAGAAGGATCGCTGACATTAATTGAAAAAACAAATAAAACAATTGAGGTGATTCATGCAATTTATGATAATCCAATATTGATAAATAAATTAAGTTTGTTTTCAAAAAATTTACTTGATTCATTTTTTGATAGAAATAAAAAAGGTAATTTATACAGAGTGTTATTAGATAACATCTCTAATTTTGGAAACTATAAAAGGATAATAAGTTCACTTCAAAATATTATCACAATGATCCATCATAAAGAGATACTAAATTCATCATCGCCCTCTAAGGCTTTAGAAAAAGCAAGTAACTTTAATCAATTAAATATATTGGAGATGAATAACCAACCATTAATTAATAAAGAAAAATTAAAAATAAATGAATATTTTTTTGATAAGCAATTATTGGTCAATGTAGGAGCGATAATTAATGGAAAAAGTATCGATTTAATTGATCTTAGTAAAATAGATAAATGGGAGTCAAAACTCACCTTCGACCCTCATCATTTTAATGATTATTTTTTATCTATTTCTGGCAATGAAAAAGACAAACAGATAATTTCTCTATTTTCTTATTTACTAAATAGTAAAGAAGATAAAATTAAATATCTACTTTCTAATGATACTAATAGAATTGATTATATTGTTGCTTATGAAAGATTAGCTAAAATTATTGATTTAGAAAATAAAGAATATAGTAATAATGATTGGGATGTATTAAGGAAACTGTCATCAATAATTCCACGACATATGAAAATAATAAGTAAGATTGGTTATGCTAATATTACTTATAGTATGTGGCAGTCAGTTAATTCTACGTTTATGCTGGCTGAACAACTTAGTAATCCATTGTTGACATCAAAAGAACGCCAAGAGATCATTAATAACCTTGCTATAATGTGGTCTGAAATGGTCTACAATGGTTTGTCTGAAGTAATTGAAATTTCATTAGCTAAAGGATTGCTAAAATATCGGCATAATCCATTGGAATATATTAATAAAATAAGCACAAAAATAGGTGTTGGGCTGAATATACTTTCTATTGGCTTCGATATTTATAATGCTTACGATAATTTTAGTCGAATTTCAGATGAAAATAGTGAAAAGCAACGTATTGATTATATTGTTAATGGATCTTTGGCTGTAGTGTCTGGATTGGTAACTTTGGGGGTTTCTATTGCGATGCTTGCAGGTTCAACTATTGCTGGCCCTATAGGTATTGTTGCAGGTGCCGTTATTGCTTTAGCAACTTCAATTTATACAGCAGCAAGGCTTATTGAGGAAGCAAAAACAAAAGTACATTTTACACCACTAGAAGAGCTGAATAATGGCTTTTATGCATTTTTGATGGGGGATCTTATACCAGATAAAAAAAATGAAATTATCTATTTGGAAACCAAAATGCAATTAGAATCATTGATAGATAAAAATGCAGCTAATTATCTTGAAGAAATAAGAAAGCAATTTAATTTTGCTCGTTATTTCTATACTAATGAGAAACAAATATATCAAGAATGTTATTATTATAAGATAGTGCCAAACCTAATGGGTAAGAAATTAGATTCAATTTTAAATCCTTTTGGTGAGTATGTTGCTCAGCGAATATCGTTAAATATGAGTCAAAAAGAAGCAGAAAAAATAGCAGCACTCTCTTATCATTTACGTTCGGAAAAAACAGAATATAAGTATTATCTACCTAAAGAAGCTATAGCCACAAATGAAATACTTATTTTTGATATGGATTTTTATATTAATGAATTGAAACGTTACTCTATAGATATTATTTCAGATGATAATTCACCTATATTCTCTGAGGTTGTTGATGATGATTTTTTCAGAAGAATAAAAACAACACGAGAAAATAGCATTCATCTATTTGGTGAAAAAAAAGTAACTAATGATTTAATAAAAGCTAATAAATATGAAAGATATTATAATTTGGGTTGTAATGAAAATGAGGTTTTTTATTTTAATACTCATAACGGTGATGATATTATTGTCGCTCCTTCAAATACTAAAAACACCTTTGATATTTATAATGGAACTAAAAGGATAAGTGGAGGAAATAAAGATGATACATTTAATTTATTTACTTCGAAATCACCTCTTTATGCTAGTCGTTTTTATGGGCGTGGAGGATGTGACACACTCCGTATTATTAAGACAAAAAATAAATATACGGGTTATGAAGTTAATTTATTAGATAATTACGTTAAGTTCAAAGGGTCAGAAGAAGAAACAAATAGCCAAAATTTCCACTCGAAACTTTTTCTTTATCAAGATAAGGATGGCTTTTACTCGAGGCAATTGATTGATTCTATGCCTAATATCGTATTACAAAATCAAAGTGTCATTGCTTATTTAGACAGTATTGAAAATGTTATAGGGAGTGAAACAGGCAATGATATTATTTATGGCAATCAAGAGGATAATTACTTAGATGGTGGTGGCGGGGCAGATTTATTATATGGATTAGGGGGAAATGATACTTTAGTATTACAGGAAGGATATGCTGAAGGTGGTGAAGGGAATGATAGTTATATTATTTTAAGAGCATCGTTAGAACAAAGTTATAATATTCAGTTTGAAACAATTATTAATGAAGATTCTCAAGATAATGCCAGTATTGTAAAATTGAATTATCGTTTTGATGAGATTTCTGCGATCCGTCGTTATGGAAAAGATATTTTATTTGATATGAAAGTGAATGATGGAAATAAAAATAATGATTTAATTTATCATTCAATAAAATTAAAAAATGTTTATAAAGATAAAGAAGGACAAGCATTATCTCATCGATATACTTTAGTTATGAATGACGGATTTATGCTAACAGCTAAAGAATGTACAAGTAGTAAAGATAATATATTTTATCAGTTTAGTTATTTACAACAATACAGTAGTAACAATAAGAATGTTCAGCATTTTCATATAGATAATAATAATCACTCTTTAAGTATTTCATATCCTAATGAAATGATAATAATTAACTTATTACCCCAATTACATTACAGTGGATTTTCTGTCGATGAGAACATACGATTTACTATTGATGGCAATGATTGTGATAATTATTATCTTGGTATTACTCCTAATTCGTTAATTAAACTCAGTTCAGGTCATGATAGCTATCAAGTCAAAACATTTTTAGCGCAAAATAAACATGAAACAATCACTGTCTCTCTTTCTAACAATTCAAATAAATTAACTCCTGATTGTATTAGTAATTTTATTTTATCTGATATCAGTGGGTTTGATTTAAAGTTTCATAATGGTGTTTTATCTCACCGCTATCATCCGAATGCTCACCTGAAACTTGTATTTGAATTATCACATCTTCAATCTATTGTTGACTCTGGTATGAAAATTCGCCTAATTGATAAAGACAATGTCGTCTTTACTCTTCCCACACAAGAGAATAAGCAACAATTGCTTATACCTACCGATGATTTAAATTTAGCTCTCAGCTCAGAAGATGATGTACTTATGATCCCTGGCTCACTGAGCTTAAATAAAGAGGCATTGCTTGCATATTCCCTTTATCCTTTTCACTCTGAATTAATATCGATCTCTACCTCCTTGCAAGAGCAACAAAACCAAGCAACCGATCTATTGTCAGTTCTCTACCTTATGGATGGGGATGATATTGTTGTTAATCACAATAAAAATAGCTCTGTGATAGATGCTGGTGCAGGAGACGATAGTATTGTGGTTAATCATGGGCATCATATTTTAATTGCTGGAGAGGGTAATGATAGCCTAAATGCAGGGAGTGGAAATGACCTTTTGATCTCGGGATCAGGCCTTGATTATTTAAGTGGGGGAACTGGCAGTAATGTTTATATTGTAAAAAAACGCTGTGGTGAAGTTATTGTTTATGATGAAGGTAAAAACAGCCATATTTTTATTTCTGGGTTATCTGAGCATGATAGGTTAATTTATTCTCAAATTGGTGATGAAAGGCAGTATAAAACACAAGATAACCAATTTACTTTAACCTTAAGGGTAAAAGAAGATGAGATTAATTCTTCAGTTACTGTTATTGAAAAGCAAAGCACGCTTTCTATACCATCTCTTGCTTTAATTATTCAAGAAATGGCTCAATTTAACGAGCAACAATTGGCAATAATGCAAGGTAGTGAATTTATTCCATCACCTATATGGTCACCTTTACCATTAGTGACAAAACATTTGTGATCTTCAATATAAAAAAACAGCACTTATGTTAGTGCTGTTTTTATTTGTAAGATAATGCGTGATCAATATTTTTATTTGACCAGTGATTCAGCACGTTTAAATACTAAGGTATTACCTTCAGATTCAGCAGCGTTAAATTGATAACCCTCTAAATCAAATTCTTTAAGTTGTGTTTTGTCAGTGAGTTTTTCTTGAATAATAAAACGGCTCATTAATCCGCGCGCCTTTTTAGCGTAAAAGCTAATGACTTTGTATTTCCCATTCTTCTCATCTAGAAAAACAGGTTTAATAATTTCAGCTTGGAGTTTTTTCGGGTTAACGGATTTAAAATATTCATCAGAGGCTAAATTAACTAAAACGTTATCACCTTGTGCTTCAATCGCTTTATTTAATGCTTCTGTAATGGTGTTTCCCCAAAATTGGTATAAATCACTGCCCTTGTTATTTTTTAGCTTTATTCCCATTTCAAGACGATAAGGTTGCATTAAATCCAGAGGGCGTAATACACCATATAAACCTGAAAGCATGCGTAAATGTTGTTGAGCAAATTGAAAATCATCTTCAGAAAAGAGTTCAGCTTGCATGCCTGTATAAACATCACCTTTAAATGCCAAAATAGCTTGGCGCGCATTTTCTGGTGTGAAATTAGGTTGCCACTCACCAAAACGAGCAGCATTTAATCCTGCGAGTTTATCGCTTATCTTCATTAAGCTTGCAATATCACTTGAAGATAACTTTCGACACTCTTCGATAAGTTGTTGGGAATATTTTAGCAATTCAGGTTGGGTGAAATGCGTTGTTGCTAAAGGCGATTCGAAGTCCAGTGTTTTAGCTGGTGAAATAGTAATTAGCATAATTCCCTCAATTGGCTATTTTAATGTTCATCAAATATAACAAATTCTTTCGATAATAGGCTAAATTATAGTAATAGGAAAAAACAATGGTTTCTCTTATTTGGGGTAAAAATCGACAATTAAAACGATTCAGCCTGCGATCTTCTTCTGTTTTTTTCCGCTTTTGTTTCGCGAAAACGTTTGGCATTCAAATAATTGCTTTGTATGAATCTAAGCGTCTTGTAGTGTGAGCAGTCCATGTTATTATCAATAGATATCCGCAGGTGACTGCAAACAGATTTACCTAGTAGATGAGATAAACAAAATGACCAACAAATTGACTTCTTTGCGTAAACTGACAACAGTTGTTGCTGACACTGGCGACATTGCAGCAATGAAACTGTATCAGCCTCAAGACGCAACTACCAACCCATCTTTAATTTTAAATGCAGCTCAAATTCCTGAATATCGTAAATTAATTGATGAAGCGATTGAATGGGCACGCTCACAAAGCGATTCTCGTGAACAACAAATCGTTGATGCTTGTGACAAGCTGGCAGTAAATATTGGTTTAGAAATTTTAAAACTGATCCCAGGCCGCATTTCAACAGAAGTGGATGCTCGTCTGTCTTATGATACTCAAGCATGTATCGAAAAAGCACGCCACTTAATGAAGCTTTATAACGATGCAGGTATTAGTAACGACCGTATTCTTATCAAATTGGCATCTACTTGGCAGGGTATTCGTGCCGCAGAGCAATTAGAAAAAGAAGGTATCAACTGTAACCTGACTTTACTGTTCTCTTTTGCTCAAGCTCGTGCATGTGCTGAAGCGGGTGTTTACCTGATTTCTCCATTTGTTGGTCGTATCATGGATTGGTATAAAGCCAATACAGATAAAAAAGAATTTGCACCTGCTGAAGATCCAGGTGTTATTTCTGTGACTGAAATCTACAACTATTACAAACAACATGGTTATAACACTGTTGTTATGGGCGCAAGCTTCCGTAATATGGGTGAGATTTTAGAATTAGCCGGTTGTGACCGCTTAACTATCGCACCAGCTCTGTTAAAAGAATTATCAGAAGCTGAAGGTGAAGTTGAACATAAGTTATCTTATAAAGGTGAAGTGAAAGCACGTCCAGAAGCTATCACTGAAGCACAATTCTATTGGGAGCATAATGCAGACCCAATGGCAGTAGATAAATTATCTGACGGTATTCGTAAATTTGCTGTCGATCAGGAAAAATTAGAGAAAATGATTGCGGATTTATTATAATTCGTCGTTAAATTCTTATAAAAATCTTAAATACCCATCTTTTACAGGTGGGTATTTTCATTTTTTTCTTCTCAAAATAACATTTAAGAAAATTTTAAGATTAAATTGATTGGAATATATTATTTATCCAGTAATAATTATAAAAATATATTATTAGAATACTCTATTTATTATTGGTGAATTATGAAAAAGATTGTCTTGGCAACGGTACTTGCATCGTTATTTTTCGGTGGCGCTGCAATGGCAGAGAGCAAAACCGCTTTCTCTTTACCTGCAATTGAAAAAAGTGCTGAAGGTGGAAATTCAGCGTCTCAATATCAATTGGGCGTAAAATATGAGAATGGCGAAGGTGTCGAACAAGATGCGCAAAAAGCGCTGGAATGGTATACCAAAGCTGCAGAGCAAGGTCATGCTGAAGCGCAGTTAAACTTAGCACTTATGTATGACATGAGCGATGATATTGATCGCGATGCAGAAAAAGCAGTTTATTGGTATAACAAAGCTGCGGTTCAAGGCGTTTCTTTAGCACAATACAACCTTGCTGTTTCTTATGACGATGGTGATGGTGTAAAGCAAGATCATGAGAAAGCCGTGTATTGGTATACTAAAGCTGGTGAGCAAGGTGATAGTGATGCGCAATACAATCTCGGTATCTCTTATGATGAAGGTATTGGTGTAGCACAAGATCATGAAAAAGCAGTTGTCTGGTATACAAAAGCAGCAGAACAAGGCCACTCTGATGCACAATATAATCTTGCTGTCTCTTATGATGACGGTGAAGGTGTAGAGCGTAACGGTGCTAAAGCTGTTTTCTGGTATACGAAGGCTGCAAACCAAGGTAATCGTGACGCACAAAATAACTTAGGTGTGATGTACGATGAAGGTGATGGTGTGGCTAAAGATGCACGTAAAGCCGTTGAATGGTACAGAAAATCAGCGATTCAAGGTAATGGTCTTGCACAAAACAATCTTGCGTTAAACTATTACTACGGTAAAGGCGTTAAACGTGATCTGAAAGAAGCCTATGCATGGTTTACTGTTGCTGTTGAAAATGGTGATGGTGATGAAGCAATGCTAAAACGTACTGCTCGTGCATTAAATGCAGCACAATTAGCAGAAGCTAAAAGTTTAGCAGCGTCTTATATAGCTAAATATATTGATGAATAATATTAATTAATATTATTTAGGATTAAAGAGGGGGAGCTTACGCTCCCTTTTTCTATTTTAGTTAACGATAAATAAAAATAGAGAGTTATCAATTTTTATTATCCGTTCTCAATAATCAAATATTAAACATCATTAATATAATGAGATTATTTTTAATTCTCTTGTGTTCTCATGGTAATATCTGCGCGCAAGTTAGATGGTCATTGATTAATTGAGGTTGATATGAATGAATTACGCATAGGGTTAGTTTCTGTTTCTGATCGCGCATCAAGTGGGGTTTATGAAGATAAAGGCTTACCCGCTTTAGAGGCTTGGCTAAAAACTGCGTTAACAACGCCTTTTCATATCGAATCTCGTTTGATCCCAGATGAACAATTGATGATTGAGCAAACACTTTGTGAACTTGTTGATGAATCAGGTTGCCATTTAGTGCTAACAACGGGAGGAACAGGGCCTGCACGCCGTGATGTTACTCCAGATGCAACATTGGCCATTGCAGATAGAGAAATGCCTGGTTTTGGTGAACAAATGCGCCAAATTAGCCTGAAATTTGTACCCACTGCAATTTTATCCCGACAAGTTGGTGTTATTCGTAACCAAGCATTAATTTTAAACTTACCCGGACAGCCCAAAGCGATTGCAGAAACGTTAGAAGGGTTAAAAGATAGCGAAGGCAAAGTGATTGTTAGTGGTATTTTTGCGAGTGTACCTTATTGTATCCAGTTGTTAGATGGCCCTTACGTTGAAACAAATGAAGATATTGTGAAAGCATTTAGACCAAAATCAGCCCGTCGTTCTACCTCTGCATAAATAATTTAAGAGGTTATTTAAACTGTTTGTTTGTATGAATGCTTGGAATTCATACTGTATTCAAGTAGTACAAAAATAACCTCATTCTATTTAATCTCTTTTTTTCTTTGTGATTTATTAAAAAACCTTTATTTTCAACTTGTTATACTCGCATTTTAAGTTAAGTCTTAAAGTTTGTATGTTAATTCACCGTGATGTTATTGGCGCTTGGTGTAATATGTTGATAAATAATGATTTTTAATTTATCTGGACTTGGCTGGATCAATTTTTTCGCATTTTTTGCATTTTTTTTTATGATTCCCCTTGATGAATGTATTTATGACCCCATCTTCTTTTCAACTGCAATTACCACTATTGAGTTGCGTTGATTTTATATCCGCTTTGAGATGATGTTGTTAAGTCTATTAATTTTTGACTTGAAAAATGAATATTCATCCTCATATAGATTGGTAGTCAAATTGATAAAGAATTCTCTTTGGAGGCGTTTAAATGGGTAAAATTATTGGTATTGACCTGGGTACAACTAACTCTTGTGTTGCTGTAATGGATGGCAAAACTGCCCGGGTTATTGAAAACAGTGAGGGCGATCGTACTACTCCTTCAATCGTTGCATATGCACAAGATGGTGAAATCTTAGTTGGTCAGCCAGCAAAACGTCAGGCTGTGACTAACCCACAAAATACTTTATTTGCCATCAAACGTTTAATTGGCCGTCGTTTTGAAGATGAAGAAGTTCAACGTGACGTTGCTATCATGCCTTACAAAATTGTTAAGGCTGATAATGGTGATGCTTGGATTGAAGCTCGTAACGATAAAATGGCTCCACCACAAGTATCTGCTGAAGTCCTGAAAAAAATGAAGAAAACAGCAGAAGACTATTTAGGTGAAGCAGTTACTGAGGCTGTGATTACCGTTCCTGCTTACTTTAATGATGCGCAACGTCAAGCAACTAAAGATGCGGGCCGTATCGCAGGTCTTGAAGTTAAACGTATTATTAACGAACCAACAGCGGCTGCTCTGGCTTACGGTTTAGATCGTGAAGTCGGTAACCGTACTATCGCAGTTTATGACTTAGGTGGTGGTACATTCGATATCTCTATCATCGAAATCGATGAAGTAGATGGCGAAAAAACCTATGAAGTTCTGTCAACCAATGGTGATACTCACTTAGGTGGTGAAGACTTCGATAGCCGTTTAATTAACTACTTAGTTGATGAGTTTAAAAAAGAACAAGGCATTGATCTACGTAACGATCCATTAGCAATGCAACGTCTGAAAGAAGCTGCTGAAAAAGCGAAAATTGAATTATCTTCAGCACAACAAACAGATGTTAACTTGCCATACGTTACTGCCGATGCAACAGGTCCTAAACACTTAAATATCAAAGTAACTCGTGCAAAATTAGAATCTTTAGTTGAAGATTTAGTTAAGCGTTCAATGGAACCAGTACGTGTTGCATTAGAAGATGCTGGCCTGAAAGTAAGTGAAGTTAACGACGTTATTCTGGTTGGTGGTCAAACTCGTATGCCAATGGTTCAGAAAACTGTTGCTGATTTCTTTGGTAAAGAACCACGTAAAGACGTTAACCCAGATGAAGCTGTTGCAATGGGTGCAGCTGTTCAAGGCGGTGTATTAGCGGGTGATGTTAAAGACGTTCTGTTACTTGACGTAACACCACTGTCTTTAGGTATCGAAACAATGGGTGGTGTAATGACTTCCCTGATCGGAAAAAATACCACAATTCCAACTAAACATAGCCAAGTGTTCTCTACCGCAGAAGATAACCAATCTGCTGTAACTATTCACGTATTACAAGGCGAACGTAAACGTGCTAGTGATAACAAATCACTGGGTCAATTTAACTTAGATGGTATTCAGGCTGCGCCACGCGGTATGCCACAAATCGAAGTTACTTTTGATATCGATGCTGATGGTATTTTGCATGTATCAGCTAAAGATAAAAACAGTGGTCGTGAGCAAAACATCACAATTAAAGCTTCTTCTGGTTTAAATGAAGAAGAAATCCAAAAAATGGTACGTGATGCAGAAGCCAACGCAGAATCAGACCGTAAATTTGAAGAATTAGTGCAAACTCGTAACCAAGCAGACCAATTAGTTCACGGTACTCGTAAACAAATTGAAGAAGCTGGTGATAAATTACCGGCGAACGATAAAGAAGCTATCGAAAAAGCGGTAAGTGAGTTAGAAATTGCTTCTAAAGGCGAAGATAAAGACACTATTGAAGCAAAAATTAAAGCATTAGTTGAAGCTTCTGAGAAACTGTTAGAAATCGCACAACAACAAGCACAAGCGGGTGCTGCAGGTAATGCTGCTGGCGCAGATGCAAGTGCGAAGAAAGATGATGATGTTGTCGATGCAGAATTTGAAGAAGTTGACGGCAAAGACAAGAAATAATGCCCTTAACGGGCCACGGTAACTCACTGTGAATAGTTACTGATACCGAACACGGGCGTCGAGGAAACTCTACGCCCGTGTGCTTATGTCAAGGGTAATCTAGAATGGCAAAAAGAGATTTTTACGAAGTTCTCGGTTTAAGCAAAAACGCCGATGAAAAAGAAATTAAGCGTGCATATAAGCGTTTAGCAATGAAATATCATCCAGACCGTAATCAGGGTGATAAAGAGTCAGAATCAAAATTTAAAGAAATTAAAGAAGCCTACGAAATTTTAAGTGATGCACAAAAGCGTGCAGCTTACGATCAATATGGTCATGCTGCTTTTGAGCAAGGCGGATTTGGTGGCCAAGGCGGTGGCGGTTTCGGTGGTGGCGCTGACTTTGGTGATATTTTCGGTGATGTCTTTGGTGATATTTTTGGTGGTGGTCGCCGTCAACAACGCGCATCACGAGGTTCTGACTTACAATACAACATGGAATTAACGCTTGAAGAAGCGGTTCGTGGTGTGACCAAAGAAATTCGTATACCGACATTAGAAACTTGTGATAAATGCCACGGTAGTGGTGCTAAAGAAGGTACTTCGGCAGAAACATGCTCTACCTGTCATGGTGCGGGTCAGGTTCATTTACGTCAAGGTTTCTTCACTGTACAACAAGCATGTCCAACGTGTCATGGTCGCGGTAAAGTGATTAAAGAGCCTTGCTCTAAATGTCATGGTGATGGTCGTGTTGAGCGTTATAAAACACTGTCTGTTAAAATCCCAGCTGGCGTTGATACGGGTGATCGGATCCGCTTAAGTGGTGAAGGTGAAGCCGGCGAGAATGGTGCACCAGCAGGTGATTTATATGTGCAGGTTCATGTTCGTCAACATCATATATTTGAGCGTGATGGTAATAACCTTTATTGTGAAGTTCCGATTAACTTTGCGATTGCTGCTTTGGGGGGCGAAATTGAAGTTCCTACACTGGATGGCCGTGTAAAACTTAAAATCCCAGCAGAAACTCAAACGGGCAAAATGTTCCGTATGAAAGGTAAAGGCGTCAAGTCTGTACGTAGTAGCACTATCGGTGATTTGATGTGCCGTGTTGTTGTTGAAACACCAGTTAAACTCAATGAGAAACAAAAAGAGTTAATGGAACAACTTGGTGAATCATTTGGTGGTAAAAGTGGTGAGAAAAATACACCGCGCTCTAAAAGCTTCCTTGATGGTGTGAAAAAATTCTTTGATGATTTAACGAAATAATTTTTACTCCCTCTTTCAAAAAGGCCTGATGATAGTATTTATCATCGGGCCTTTTTATTTGAATATGGCGCAAGATTATCCCATCTTGATGGCGACAATACCCGCTAAAATGACTAAACACGCTAATAATTGTTTGCGGTTAAATTGTTCTTTTAGCAAATAAACAGATAAGACCATAGCAAATAGTACGCTGGTTTCTCTTAATGCCGCTACCAGCACAATAGAAGCATGACTCATCGCCCATATCACTATGCCATAACTGATTAATTGCATGACACCGCCTAAAAATGCGGGCTTCCAATAATCTTTTATTTTGGCTTTTAAGTGCTGGCGATAACGGAGCCATGCCAGCAAATACATTACGATACCATTTAAAAAGAAGAGCCATAAAATATAAGCAAAAGGTGTTTCTCCTACTCGGGAGCCATTACCATCAGATAGGGTATAACTTGCGGTAAATAATGCGGTAAGAAGCGCAAAAAAGAGTGCATCTTTACGTAAATTAAACGTCGCTATTTTTCGGCTACGTGAAATAAGGATAATACCCAAAATAATCAATAAAATGCCGATCAAGCCATTAACAGGAAGTGTTTCATGAAAAAGAAAAAAGCCAAGGACAGCAGTCATTAATGGCGCACTACCGCGAGAAATCGGATAGACCTGATTAAAGTCTGCCAAGGTATAACATCGGCTTAAAGAAAGAGTGTAGCCAATATGAAATAGGACGGAAAGAATAAGCCATTTCCATGCTCCTATATCGGGTAGTCCAACCCAAAATAGAGCAGGGATTGTCACAATACCTGAAAAAAAAGTAAGTAACGAGATCCCAAGAAATCGATCACTGCCTACTTTGACTAATGCATTCCAACATGCATGGAAGACAGCGGCAAATAGCACGGCAATAAAAACGGTAATCGACATATTGATAGAGGCCTTTGTACTAAAGCGAAAATTATTTTTATAAAACCATAACACAATGGATAAATAGTGAAATATATAACATTTTCTTTTCTCTCATAATCTAAGGATGCTATAAATGGAAAAGACAAAAATAATATTATTTTTTGATAATTAAAAATTAATATATTTGATCTATTTTATCGATTGGTATTATTTATTGAGCTAGATGCTTATTTTTAGCAATAAGTAAAAAAATTATATTCTTATCAATATGTTGTGATCTTCTTTTCCAATTATTGTTATATTTTTCCATTAAGAAATAATGTTGATTAATTATGGACATCTATCTTGTTTTCCTTAATATTTCTCTATCAGTTCGAAAAATACGATCTATTGTCCATGAATAAACTGTTTTTTACGAATCCATGGTTAGCATATTATTAACAAGATTAGTAATTTTGAGGTTAATATTATGACGGCAATTATTAGACAATTTTTGAGATTAGAGGCATCAGGCGGTATTCTTCTGATTATTGCTGCTATTATCGCATTAATTATGGCGAATACACCTCTAAGTGCTTTGTATAATGAGTTTTTATCTATTCCTATTATGCTCAAGTTTGGTGCATTCGAACTTGATAAGCCATTACTGCTTTGGGTAAATGATGCCTTAATGGCTATTTTCTTTTTGGTGGTCGGATTAGAAGTTAAGCGTGAATTAAAAGAAGGTTCTTTAGCTCAACGTGATAGAGCCATTTTCCCTGCAATTGCCGCTGTAGGCGGAATGTTAGCGCCTGCATTGGTTTATCTTATGTTCAATCATATCGATGCTGTAGGGCAACAAGGTTGGGCAATTCCTGCGGCAACAGATATTGCATTTGCATTGGGGGTGATGGCGTTATTAGGTAAACGTGTCCCTGTTGAATTAAAGGTTTTCTTATTGGCCTTGGCAATTATCGATGACTTAGGCGTTATTGTGATTATTGCACTCTTTTATTCAAAGAGTATTGCACTGATGCCATTGGCTTTGGCTGGGTTGATTGTTATTGCTCTGGGCATAATGAACTGGCGTAAAGTTGGTAATACTGCAGCTTACTTAGTTCTTGGGTTCGTTTTGTGGGTGTGTATTTTAAAATCGGGCATTCATGCCACTATTGCGGGTGTTATTGTCGGATTCATTATCCCATTAAGAAATAAAGAGGGTGATTCGCCTTCTGAAGAATTAGAGCATGTGTTACATCCTTGGGTTGCCTATTTAATTTTGCCACTATTTGCATTTAGTAATGCGGGCGTTTCCTTAAATGGCGTGACATTAGATGGCATGTTATCCGCATTACCATTAGGTATCGCATTGGGACTATTTTTGGGTAAGCCGATTGGAATTTTCCTCTTTAGTTGGGTTTCGGTAAAACTAGGCATTGCAAAATTACCAGATGCGATTAATCTTAAGCAAATATTTGCAGTATCTGTGCTCTGTGGTATCGGTTTTACTATGTCTATCTTTATCGCAGGATTAGCATTTGATGGTGCAAGTGAAGCTTATGATACCTACTCTAAGCTGGGTATTTTAGTAGGTTCAACGGTAGCTGCAGTTGTGGGATATTTGTTGCTTCGTTCTGTTTTACCGAAGTCAAAAACGAAGTCAATATAAGGAAATTTATTACGGATTTGAGTTTCTCAACACAATAAATACCGAGCTATATATTTAAATCTACGGTGCAATACAGTGTATTGTGCCGTAGGTGTTTTTATGAGGATTGGATGCAAGGAAAGCCAATCGCAAACTAATGCGTTATTACATAATCTGTGTTTAAGGCACAGAAGTTGAAAGGAAGATAACTATGCGGGTGTCACATCTCAATTTTAACCATCTTTATTATTTTTGGCATGTGTGTAAAGAAGGCTCTGTTGTAGGTGCAGCAGAAGCTCTGTATCTGACACCTCAGACGATTACAGGGCAAATTAAGGCATTAGAAGAAAGATTGGGTGGTAAGTTGTTTAAACGCCAAGGAAGGGGGTTAGTTCCTTCAGAGTTGGGGCAACTTATTTTTCGTTATGCCGATAAAATGTTTATGCTAAGCCAAGAGATGCTGGATATCGTCAACTATAGTCGTGAATCGAACTTGTTGTTTGATGTCGGTGTTGCGGATGCATTATCTAAACAATTAGTCAGTCGCGTATTAGAAACGGCGGTGATTGATCATGAGCAAATTCATCTGCGCTGTTTTGAATCAACACATGAATTATTATTAGAACAATTAAGTCAGCATAAGCTGGATATGATTTTATCGGATTGCCCTGTGGATTCTTCACAACAAGAAGGCCTATTTTCTGTAAAACTCGGTGAATGTAATATGAGTTTCTTTTGCAGCCATCCACTTCCTGAAAAACCGTTCCCTGAATGTTTAGAAGAACGGAAATTACTCATTCCTGGTCGTCGATATATGTTAGGTCGCCATTTGTTAACGTGGATACGTAATAAAAATCTGCAAGTGGAAATTTTGGGAGAGTTTGATGATGCTGCATTAATGAAAGCATTTGGATTAAATTATAATGCCATTTTTGTAGCACCTTCACTGTATACCGATGAAACTTTTGCTCATAGTAATATCGAAGAAATAGGGATGCTTGATACTGTAAAAGAAGAGTATTACGCGATTTTTGCAGAGCGAATGATCCAACATCCAGCAGTTCAGCGCGTTTGTAATACTGATTTTTCAGAGCTTTTTAATGGGAATAAGAAGAGTGTTGTAAATCCATAAGTGAGTTATGGTTAAAAAGTAGAAAACAAAAAAACCGGCATAAGCCGGTTTTTTATAACACAAGAAAGCAATATTACATTGCTTTGATTTGTGCTTGCAGATTAGCTTTATGACGTGCAGCTTTATTCTTGTGAATTAAGCCTTTAGTTGCCTGACGGTCAACAATTGGTTGCATGTCATTAAATGCTTTTTGTGCTGCTTCTTTATCACCTGAAGCAACTGCTGCGTATACTTTTTTAATGTAAGTACGCATCATAGAACGACGGCTTGCGTTGTGCTGACGACGCTTTTCAGACTGAACCGCACGTTTCTTAGCTGATTTGATATTAGCCAAGTTCCAACTCCCAAATATATTCTAGCGAGGACAAATACAAAGGTGAAGGAATATGCCTTTTCAACCTAAGTTTGTCAATGGATTTATACAAAATTAGCGTCGTTGTACGCGACACTTGTTTCGTTGTGATGGCGCAAGATTTTATCAGTTAAGACGGGTAGAATACAGTCTTTTGAGTGAAAAAATCATCAAAATCGTGTATATGAGTAATAAATAATAGATTCTAATAGGATCTACGGTTGATTTTATGCGATTTTATAACCAAGAAGTGAGTGATAGTCCATTTTTGTTTAATGTGAGTAGTCACATTTAAGAATAATAGTGAATCGACTTGTCGAGATATTACTCATCAATAAACATTGATATATTGGGTTACTCTCAAGCCTTTGACAAGGTATAATCCAATAATTTCCACGGTATTGAGCCAGTTATGGAGCTAATTCGCGGTATACAGAATATTAGAGCGCTACATCATGGTTGCGTTCTGACAATTGGGAATTTTGATGGTGTCCATCGAGGCCATCAGGCATTATTGAAACACTTGAAGCAAGAAGCCTCACAGCGAGGGTTACCCACGGTTGTGATGACATTTGAGCCTCAGCCGCTTGAGTTTTTTTTACCAGAAAAAGCACCAGCACGTCTGACTCGTTTACGAGATAAGATAAAGTATTTGGCTGAATGCGGTATTGACTACCTTTTGTGTGTCAAATTTGATAAACAATTTGCAGCACAAACACCTGAAGAGTTTGTTTCATCCTTACTGGTCGATAAATTAGGGGTGAAATTTCTTGCTATTGGTGATGATTTTCGCTTTGGCAAAAATCGTGAAGGTGATTTCCACTTTTTACAACAAGCAGGTGTTCGATATGGATTTGATGTCGCAAATACAGAAAGTTATTGCGATAAAGGATTACGTATCAGTAGCACCGCAGTACGAGAAGCGTTACTCAATGATGATTTAGTTCTTGCTGAATCACTCCTTGGACACCCTTACAGTGTTTGTGGACGAGTTGTTCATGGTAATGAATTGGGTAGAACTATTGGTTTTCCGACAGCCAATATTCCAATGAAGCGCTTAGTTGCACCCGTTAAAGGCGTTTATGCCGTTGATGTCTATTTGTCAGATAATCAATCACCTTTACCCGGTGTGGCAAATATCGGAAGTCGTCCTACCGTACAAGGAAAGGGCGTACAATTAGAAGTTCATTTAATCGACGTTAATATGGATTTATATGGACGTCGTATTGATGTTGTGTTACGAAAGAAATTACGTAATGAACAGCGATTTGCATCATTGGATGCATTGAAGCAGCAAATCGCAGATGATGTGGCTACTGCTAGGGATTTTTTATCGCAGCGGTCGGAGTCATAAACTAGCGGAAAATTGGAACTGAGAATCGAATGAGTGACTATAAAAATACCCTGAACTTACCAGAAACAGGGTTCCCTATGCGCGGGGATTTAGCAAAGCGCGAGCCAGAGATGTTATCACGTTGGTACAAAGAAGGTTTGTATCAAGCTATTCGTCAGGCTAAAAGTGGTAAAAAAACATTTATTTTGCATGATGGCCCTCCATACGCCAACGGCAATATTCATATTGGTCACTCAGTAAACAAAATTCTCAAAGATATTATTATTAAATCCAAAGGGCTGTCAGGCTTTGACTCTCCGTACATTCCAGGATGGGATTGTCACGGATTACCTATCGAACTAAAAGTTGAACAAATCGTAGGTAAACCAGGAGAGAAAATATCAGCAGCGCAATTCCGCGAGGAATGTCGTAAATACGCTTACGAGCAAATCGAAGCACAGAAAAAAGATTTTATTCGTTTAGGTGTTCTAGGAGATTGGGAAAAACCTTATCTTACAATGGACTATAAAACAGAAGCGAATACTATCCGTGCATTAGCGCGTATTATCGCAAATGGTCACCTGTTAAAAGGGGCTAAGCCTGTTCACTGGTGTACTGCGTGTGGTTCATCACTGGCAGAAGCTGAAGTTGAATACTACGATAAAACATCTCCTTCTATCGATGTGCGTTTCACTGCCGTAGATTCAAAAGCTGTTGCTGCTAAATTTGGTTCAGCAACAGATAAACCAATTTCTTTGGTTATCTGGACAACAACGCCTTGGACATTACCTGCTAACCGTGCGATCGCCTTAAATGCAGAATTTAATTATGCCTTAGTCTCATTTAATGATGAGTGTGTGATTTTAGCGGCAGATCTTGTTGAGTACGTGATGCAACGTATTGGCGTAACTGGCTGGGCTGTTTTAGGTGAATGTAAAGGTACAGATCTAGAGTTGCTACGCTTTAATCATCCATTTATGGGTTTTGATGTTCCTGCTATTTTAGGTGATCACGTTACTTTAGATGCGGGTACAGGTGCGGTACATACTGCACCAGGCCATGGTCCTGATGACTTTGTGGTTGGCCAAAAATACGGTTTAGAAGTTGCAAACCCAGTTGGGCCAAATGGCTGTTATTTACCTGGCACTTATCCAACATTAGATGGCGTTTTTGTTTTTAAAGCGAACGATGTCATCGTTGAATTGCTAAAAGAAAAAGGCGCTCTGTTACATCACGAAGCGTTGCAGCACAGTTATCCTTGCTGTTGGAGACATAAAACACCTGTTATTTTCCGCGCAACACCACAATGGTTTATTGGCATGGATAAAAACGGGTTGCGTCAACAATCATTAAAAGAGATCAAAGGTGTTAAATGGATCCCTGATTGGGGTCAAGCACGAATTGAGTCAATGGTTGAAAACCGCCCTGACTGGTGTATTTCTCGTCAACGTACTTGGGGTACTCCAATGTCTCTGTTTGTTCATAAAGAGACACAAGAGCCACATCCACGCACTTTAGAGTTGATGGAAGAAGTTGCAAAACGTGTTGAAGTTAGCGGCATCCAAGCATGGTGGGATTTAGATATTCGTGAAGTATTGGGTGATGAAGCTGACGATTACATGAAAACGCCTGATACACTGGACGTATGGTTTGATTCAGGATCAACACACTCAACAGTCGTTGATGCTCGCCCAGAATACCATGGCAATTCAGCTGATATGTATTTAGAAGGCTCTGACCAACATCGTGGTTGGTTTATGTCTTCGTTGATGATCTCAACGGCAATCAAAGGTAAAGCACCTTACCGTCAAGTATTAACACATGGTTTTACCGTAGATGGACAAGGCCGTAAAATGTCTAAATCTATTGGTAATACAGTGAGTCCACAAGATGTGATGGATAAACTGGGTGCTGATATCTTACGTTTATGGGTTGCTTCAACCGATTATACAGGTGAAATCGCTGTATCTGATGAGATCTTAAAACGTTCTGCGGACACTTATCGTCGTATTCGTAATACTGCGCGCTTCTTCTTAGCAAACTTGAACGGTTTTGATCCTGCAAAACATCAAGTTAAGCCAGAAGAGATGGTGACACTTGATCGCTGGGCAGTAGGCCGTGCGAAAGCAGCACAAGCGGATATCCTAAAACACTATGAAAACTACGATTTCCATAATGTTATTCAGCGCTTAATGCAGTTCTGTTCAGTGGAAATGGGTTCTTTCTACCTAGATATCATCAAGGACAGACAATATACCGCGAAAAGTGATAGTGTTGCTCGCCGTAGTTGCCAAACAGCCTTATTCCACATCAGTGAAGCATTAGTTCGTTGGATGGCGCCAGTTATGTCATTCACTGCTGATGAGATCTGGAATGAACTGCCAGGTGAGCGTGCAAAATATGTCTTAACTGAAGAGTGGTATACCGATTTATTTGGTTTAGATGCATCAGAAACCTTAAATGATGATTACTGGGCTGAATTACTGGCTGTTCGTGGTGAAGTCAATAAGGTGTTAGAGCAAGCACGTACAGATAAACAATTACGTGGCTCTTTAGAAGCATCAGTCACACTGTATGCAGATAACGCTTTAGCCAATAAATTAAATGCATTAGGTAATGAACTGCGTTTTGTTTTATTAACATCTCAAGCGACAGTTGCAGATATTAATGAAGCACCAGAAACAGCATTAGCCTCTGATATGGCGGGTTTAAAAATCGCCTTTAATAAAGCAGATGGCGAAAAATGTCCTCGTTGCTGGCATTATGCGACAGATATCGGTCAAGTAGCGGAACACGCTGAATTATGCGGACGCTGTGTTACTAACGTAGCCGGTAACGGTGAAGAACGTAAGTTTGCTTAATTAATGAAGAAAACACTTTGCTCTACAGGTTTACGCTGGTTGTGGTTAGCAATTGCTGTAGTGGTGTTGGATTTAGGAACAAAACAGTATTTCATGCAGACATTTCGTCTGTATGAATCTGTTGCTGTGATGCCTTTTTTCAATTTCACTTACGCACATAACTATGGTGCTGCCTTTAGCTTTTTAGCGGATAAAGGGGGATGGCAACGTTGGTTTTTTGCACTGATTGCATTAGCAATCTGCATTACTTTATTAGTAATGATGTATAAAAATAAAGCGAATGCCAAACTAAGTAACATTGCTTATGCGCTTATTATTGGCGGAGCATTGGGTAATCTTTCTGATCGTCTGATCCACGGGTTTGTTATCGATTTTCTTGATGTTTATGTCGGAGATTGGCATTGGCCCACTTTTAATATTGCTGATATGGGTATTTGTATTGGTGCTGGGCTAATTATCATTGAAAGCTTTTTCCCTGATAAAAATGCCAGTCCGCAAGATACAAAAAAGCAAAAGTAATCAGACAATGAGTTAACTAAAATAACCCCTGCCTTATGGCGGGGGTTACGCTTAATAGAAGGTATTAGTATGGTTATGCAGGTACTCAACAACAGCGCGGTATTGTTGAATTTCACTTTAAAGTTAGCCGATGGCTCTGTTGCTGAATCTACGCAAGCACATGGTAAACCCGCCCTTTTTCGTTTAGGTGATGAAAGTTTATCGCCAGCCTTAGAAGCTGAATTATTGGGGTTATCAACGGGAGATAAAAAAACTTTTACGCTTGCTGGCGAACATCTTTTTGGTAAATATAACCCTGACTTGATCCAATACTTTATGCCTTCTGACTTTGCAGAGTCTGGAGTGCCAGAAACTGGTACTATCATGCTATTTACAGCAATGAATGGCAGTGAAATGCCAGGCATTGTAAAAAATGTCACTGAAGATTCTGTTACGGTTGATTTTAATCACCCATTAGCGTCAGAAGAAGTGACATTTGATATTGAAGTTGTCAGCATCAATCCTGAGGAGGAAACAACACATGCAAATACTGCTGGCTAACCCACGAGGCTTTTGTGCGGGTGTTGACCGAGCTATCAGCATTGTTGACCGCGCTCTGGAAATCTATGGCGCACCTATTTATGTTCGTCACGAAGTGGTTCATAACCGTTATGTAGTTAACGACTTACGCGAACGTGGCGCTATCTTTATTGAAGAAATTTCAGAAGTACCCGATAACGCGATTTTAATTTTTTCGGCTCATGGTGTTTCTCAAGCTATTCGTCAAGAAGCTCGTTCACGTAATTTAACGATGCTTTATGATGCGACTTGCCCATTAGTGACTAAAGTTCATATGGAAGTGGCTAGAGCTAGCCGTAAAGGCAAAGAGGCGATTCTAATCGGTCATGCAGGACATCCTGAAGTTGAAGGTACAATGGGGCAATACAACAACCCTGAAGGGGGAATGTATTTAGTTGAGTCACCTGCGGATGTCTGGAAACTAAAAGTCAAAGATGAAGACAATCTTTGCTTTATGACTCAAACAACACTTTCTGTTGATGATACATCTGAAGTTATTGATGCTTTAAATGCACGTTTTCCCAAAATTATTGGCCCCCGTAAAGACGATATTTGTTATGCAACAACCAATCGCCAAGAAGCAGCGAGAGAGCTTGCTGAAAAAGCAGATGTTGTTTTTGTTGTTGGCTCTAAGAATTCATCAAATTCAAACCGCTTAGCAGAATTGGCACAGCGTGCAGGAAAACCTTCTTATCTTATCGATAGCTTTGAAGATATTGATGAGTCATGGGTGACTAATGTCAATATTGTCGGAGTGACTGCAGGCGCTTCAGCCCCTGATATTTTAGTACAGCAGGTGTTAGAGCGTCTAAAAAGCTTTGGTGCTGATGAAGTGATCGAACTATCTGGGCGTGAAGAAAATATTGTTTTTGAAGTGCCAAAAGAACTTCGACTTGATTATAAAGTTATCGAATAAGGCATCTAGAAAGCGTAATTTTTAAAAGCAGAGTTTAAATCTCTGCTTTTTTTATACCTAAAGTTAAATGAATAATCATGCTGTTCATCTCTTTTACTGATAATTAGCTCTGTTTGGTGTGTTTTTCTTATCTAGAACGTTAAATGCTGGCATCAAACGGATGACATCGCTAATCTGTAAACAATAAATAGAGATCATAAGCATTGTTAAGGAGAAATTTAGTTATGTCTGCAAAAGAACTTCGTCTTGCTGTTGTTGGTGCGGGTGGACGCATGGGACGCCAATTAATTCAGGCAATTTCTCAACAAGAAGGAACTGTGCTAGGTGCTGCTTTTGAACGTACAAATTCTTCATTAATTGGCTCAGATGCGGGTGAGTTAGCTGGTATTGGTCATATCGGTGTCATAGTAACTGATAACTTATTAGCACAAGCTAATGCATTTGATGTATTAATTGATTTTACACGTCCAGAAGGCACGCTTTCACATATTGAATTTTGTGTAGAACAACAAAAAGGCATGATTATTGGTACGACAGGCTTTGATGATGAAGGCAAAAAAGCCATAGATGATGCAGCAAAAATCATCCCTATTGTGTTTGCAGCCAACTTTAGTGTTGGTGTTAATTTGGTGCTTAAGTTACTCGAAAAAGCCGCTAAAGTGATGGGATCTTACAGTGATATTGAAATTGTAGAGGCGCACCATCGTCATAAGGTTGATGCGCCATCAGGTACTGCATTAGCAATGGGGGAATCTATTGCAGATGCATTAGGTCGTGATCTTAAAAAGTGTGCTGTTTATGAGCGAGTAGGGCATACGGGAGAGCGTGACCCTCAAAGTATTGGTTTTGCTACTATTCGTGCAGGGGATATTGTGGGTGAACATACTGCGATTTTTGCCGACATTGGCGAGAGGGTAGAGATAAGCCACAAGGCTTCTAGTCGAATGACATTTGCAAATGGTGCAGTAAAGGCGGCTATTTGGCTAAGATCTAAAAAATCAGGTCTATATAACATGAAAGATGTGCTTTCTTTAGAAGAATTATGATAAGTTGTTATTTGTAATTATTTGAAAACTCATGATTATTTGTTTAATTATGGGTTTTTTTTATTTTATTTGTTGTATTTATTCTCTTTCCTCTTGTTTATATCATTTATCTCTTGTTTTTTCTGTTTTTTTTCTAGAAATGGACAGGATTCTGTTTTATTTCCTCTTGAAATCTAAATTTTAAATTATCTTGGTAAGCAAACGGTTAAATCTGTAAGATTTGTTATGTTAATTGTCACTTGGTTAATTAAATTGCTAATGATTGATGTTTTTTTAATTAAAAAGGTGTTTTTTCTAGACATCTGCCTATTCGATCTTTAGAATGCGCCCAATTTGCCAAAAATTTGCCCAATTTTATGTTTTTGGCATTGATTTAGAGTCTTAAATCTGAATTAATATGCATAAAATGTGATTTATTATTCTCTGGAGGGCGTTTTGATTAAATCAGCTATACTGGTTCTAGAAGATGGGACCGAATTCCACGGCAAGTCGATTGGCGCAGAAGGCGCCGCCATCGGTGAAGTCGTTTTTAATACTTCAATGACTGGTTATCAAGAAATACTAACCGACCCGTCTTACTCCCAACAAATTGTTACTCTCACCTATCCCCACATTGGCAACACTGGCGTTAATCATTCAGACGAAGAATCAGAAACCATCCATGCTCAAGGCTTAATTATTCGTGATTTGCCATTACTGATGAGCAACTATCGTGCACAAGAAACATTATCTGATTATCTTAAACGTCATAATATAGTTGCAATTGCAGATATTGATACACGCAAGCTAACGCGTTTATTGAGAGAAAAAGGCGCACAAAATGGCTGTATTATCGCAGGGGAACGCCTAGATACCCATGTTGCGCTCGAAAAGGCTAAATCATTTCCGGGTTTAAAAGGAATGGATTTAGCCAAAACAGTAACCGTTAAACAACCTTATCAGTGGACTCAAGGAAGTTGGACACTAGAGAGTGAATTACCTAAAGCTAAATCAGCGAATGAATTGCCATTGCATATTGTGGCATATGATTTTGGTGTGAAACGTAATATTTTACGTATGCTGGTGGATAGAGGGTGTCGAGTTACCATTGTACCAGCACAAACACCAGCGCAAGATGTTTTAGCACTTTCACCTGATGGTATTTTTCTTTCAAATGGCCCCGGGGATCCAGAGCCCTGTGAATATGCCATTAACGCCATTCAAACGTTTTTAACAACCGATATTCCTCTCTTTGGTATCTGTTTAGGTCATCAGCTTTTAGCGTTAGCCAGCGGTGCAAAAACCATCAAAATGAAATTTGGGCATCATGGTGGTAACCATCCTGTAAAAGATTTAGATAAAAATACTGTGATGATCACAGCACAGAATCATGGATTTGCCGTTGATGAAACTTCACTTCCTGCCAATTTACGTGTGACACATAAATCTCTATTTGATGGTTCTTTGCAAGGTATTCATCGTACAGATAAACCAGCGTTCAGTTTCCAAGGCCATCCAGAAGCCAGCCCAGGGCCACATGATGCCACACCTCTTTTTGATCACTTTATCGAACTTATCGCGCAATATCGTCAAAACCTGCAATCAGTGACAACAAAATAAATCAGGAGCGAAAGAAAATGGCTAAAAGAACAGATATCAAAACAATCCTGATTTTAGGTGCTGGGCCGATCGTAATCGGACAAGCGTGTGAATTTGATTATTCAGGCGCTCAAGCATGTAAAGCTCTACGTGAAGAGGGATATCGAGTTGTTTTGGTAAATTCAAATCCTGCAACCATTATGACCGATCCTGAAATGGCTGATGCAACGTACATTGAGCCTATTCACTGGCAAGTTGTGAGAAAGATTATTGAAAAAGAGCGCCCTGATGCTGTATTACCGACAATGGGCGGGCAGACAGCACTGAACTGCGCTTTAGAATTGGAGCGCCAAGGTGTTTTAGCTGAGTTTGGTGTCACCATGATTGGGGCAACAGCTGATGCGATTGATAAAGCAGAAGATAGACAACGCTTTGATAAAGCGATGAAAAAAATCGGCTTAGATACAGCTCGTTCAGGTATTGCACATAACCTTGATGAAGCTTTTGCTGTTGCTGAACAAGTTGGTTTTCCTTGTATTATTCGCCCTTCATTCACGATGGGGGGAACCGGTGGTGGTATTGCTTATAATCGTGAAGAGTTTGAAGAAATTTGTACTCGAGGTTTAGATTTATCGCCAACCAATGAACTATTAATTGATGAATCACTGATTGGTTGGAAAGAGTACGAAATGGAAGTTGTGCGCGATAAAAACGACAACTGTATTATCGTCTGTTCTATCGAAAACTTTGATGCAATGGGAATTCATACGGGGGATTCCATTACTGTTGCGCCAGCACAAACACTTACCGACAAAGAATATCAAATTATGCGTAACGCCTCGATGGCGGTATTGCGTGAAATAGGTGTTGAAACGGGTGGCTCTAACGTTCAGTTTGCGGTTGATCCTAAAACAGGGCGTTTGATTGTTATTGAAATGAATCCTCGTGTGTCTCGCTCTTCAGCCTTGGCATCCAAAGCAACAGGTTTTCCAATTGCTAAAGTTGCCGCAAAATTAGCGGTAGGTTATACCCTTGATGAGCTGATGAATGACATCACAGGAGGAAGAACACCAGCTTCTTTCGAGCCTTCTATTGATTATGTTGTGACAAAAATTCCTCGCTTTAACTTTGAAAAATTTGCAGGAACAAATGACAGATTAACTACGCAAATGAAATCTGTTGGTGAAGTGATGGCAATTGGTAGAACGCTACAAGAATCTATGCAAAAAGCGTTACGAGGCCTTGAAGTTGGAGCGACTGGTTTTGATCCTAAAGTTGATTTAGATGATCCCGAAGCATTAACTAAAATTCGCCGTGAACTAAAAGAAGCGGGTTCAGACCGAATTTGGTATATCGCAGATGCTTTTCGCGCGGGATTATCCATTGATGGCGTCTTTAATCTCACTAATATTGATCGTTGGTTCCTAGTTCAAATTGAAGAAATTGTTCGTCTTGAAGAAAAAGTCGGTGAAATAGGTATCAATGGGTTGAGTGCTGATTTCTTACGTCAGTTAAAACGTAAAGGCTTTGCTGATGCGCGTTTAGCTAAAATACTTAACATTAAAGAGCACGCTATTCGCCAATTAAGAGAGCAATATCAGCTACATCCAGTCTATAAACGTGTTGATACTTGTGCGGCAGAGTTTGCTACTGATACGGCTTACATGTATTCGACTTATGAAGAAGAGTGTGAGGCAAATCCACATCAAAACAAACCTAAAGTAATGATCTTAGGTGGTGGGCCCAATCGTATAGGTCAAGGGATTGAATTTGATTATTGCTGTGTTCATGCGGCGCTTGCGTTACGTGAGGACGGTTATGAAACCATCATGGTGAACTGTAACCCTGAAACGGTTTCAACGGATTATGACACCTCTGACAGACTCTATTTTGAACCTGTTACGTTAGAAGATGTGCTTGAAATTGTACGTATCGAAAAACCGAAAGGGGTGATCGTGCAATATGGTGGACAGACACCATTAAAATTAGCCAGAGCGCTAGAAGCAGAAGGTGTGCCTGTCATTGGGACAACGCCAGATGCTATCGATAAAGCTGAAGATCGTGAACGTTTCCAAAAAGCGGTTGATAAGTTAGGGTTAAAACAGCCTGAAAATGCCACTGTAACTGCTTTAGAAGAAGCGGTAGAAAAAGCACAATTGATTGGTTATCCGCTGGTTGTTCGCCCTTCTTATGTCCTTGGTGGACGCGCAATGGAAATTGTTTATGACGAAGTTGATTTACGTCGTTATTTCCAAACTGCTGTCAGTGTGTCAAACGATGCCCCTGTATTATTAGACCGTTTTCTTGATGATGCGATTGAAGTCGATATTGATGCGATTTGTGACGGTAAACAAGTCGTGATTGGTGGCATTATGGAGCATATCGAACAAGCGGGTGTTCACTCTGGTGACTCGGCTTGCTCATTACCTGCTTATACCCTAAGCAAAGAAATTCAAGATGTGATGCGTAAACAAGTTCGTGAGCTCGCTTTTGAATTAGGTGTAAAAGGGTTGATGAATGCACAATTCGCGGTGAAAGGTGATGATGTTTATCTTATTGAAGTTAATCCTCGTGCAGCTCGTACCGTCCCTTTTGTGTCAAAAGCCACAGGCGTACCATTAGCCAAGGTCGCCGCGCGTGTCATGATTGGTCAAAGTCTTGAAGATCAGGGCGTAACAAAAGAAGTTATTCCGCCTTATTACTCGGTAAAAGAAGTGGTTTTACCTTTCAATAAGTTTGCAGGCGTTGATCCGATTTTAGGACCTGAAATGCGTTCAACAGGTGAAGTGATGGGCGTTGGTGCAACCTTTGCACAAGCCTTTGCTAAAGCGATGTTAGGCAGCAGTTCTACCATGAAGAAAAAAGGTAGAGCCCTTCTTTCTGTGCGTGAAGGTGACAAAAAGCGTGTTGTTGATTTGGCGACGAAATTACTAAAAAGTGGATTTGAATTAGATGCTACACATGGTACAGCCATTGTATTAGGTGAAGCGGGAATAAATCCACGCTTAGTCAATAAAGTGCATGAAGGTCGACCACATATTGAAGATAGAATTAAAAATGGTGAATATGACTATATTGTTAATACCACATCTGGTCGTCAAGCCATTGAAGACTCTAAAATTATTCGCCGCAGTGCATTAAGATATAAAGTCCATTATGACACGACGTTAAATGGCGGATTTGCAACAACACTGTCATTAACGGCGGATCCGACGTCCAGTGTTATTTCAGTTCAAGAAATGCACAGAAAGATAAATAAAGCTTAAGTTTATTTGTTGCCGTAATAATGATCCTGAATATGAGGAAACTTGTATTCGGGATTTTTTATTTTTCTATCACTATTTAAAAAAAGAAAAGTTTGCAGAAAAAGAAAGCCCCAAATAAATTTATTTGGGGCGATTGCAAAACAAAGAGGTGGGTGCGGATCTTTTTTTTCAAGTAAGGAGTCAATAAAATTGACTAAAATAACCTTATTTGGAATTAATGTTATTTGTGCGACCGTTCTTTCATTCACTATGATTGTTGGTGAATAATTAGGTTCTCTTAACATTGGTGATAGGGACACAGTAGTTCAAGCTATTTTGATGTTCAATAAATAGTTTGGTGGGGGGCGGTTTTCTCCCCTCAATTTTTCTTCAAGTTGTTAGATTTGTGGTACAAGCACCCTGTCTTTAAAATAGATTATTCGGCATAAATGATAATGATTGCTATTTCGTCAAATGTTTGACAACATAGGTGATTATTTACTCTGCTGATATCTTTCTATTATGTCTCAACACTCTTCATTCTATTCATACATTGGTTATCAACCTAAGCATCAGCAGGTTGAAGAATATCGCTTTCAAGACCAAATTCTATTGCGCCAAGGTGTATTGGAAACCACGGAAGATCTGCAGATTGAAGAGACTTATCAAGCCGGCTTTAATTTAGTGGCTGTTCATAGTGGAAGTGTGATTAGTGAAAGTGTCAATGGGCAGAAAATAGAGATAGCGACACCGAGTATTTTTATTGCTAATAGTGTTGAACGCTATTCTTTATTGAATCAGTTTAAATCGGGCGATCCCCTAAGATATACATTATTGCAATTATCATCTCAGTGGCTTGAGCAACAACATATTTTATTGCCCCCCATACTGCAACAAAACCAATCACTCATGTTGCATCATCTGACTATGGATAACACTTTTTTAGCGTTAACCATGCAGTTATTTCAAAATCCAGTTCACGACTCTTTAAAACCACTTTATTATTCTGGCAAAGCGTGTGAGTTTGCTTCATTAAGTTTGCAATATTTATGTCATGCGCAAGAGCCTGCGAATCGACCACTAAGTCAGCGTGAAAAAAACAGCTTAAAACAGGCGAAAGAGATTTTAATTGCTGAAATGGAAACACCACCGAAACTTGAAATATTAGCGGCACGCGTGGGATTAAATACACGAAAACTCACTCAAGGTTTTCGTCAATTATTTGGTAATTCTGTTTATGGTTGGCTACAAGAGTATCGCTTACAAACCGCATATAACATGTTGCTAAATGAAGGAGAATCCATCTCAAGTGTTGCCTATTATGTAGGGTATACACCGGCTCATTTTTCTGTCGCATTTCGCAAACGTTTTGGTATATTGCCGGGAGATGTACGCAAAGGGCATTTCACGCCTTAATTGATTTTATTAGGTTTATCGGTATATTTATTATCTTCTTCGCTTGATTTACCATCTATTAAACACTTAATTAATTCTATCTTTCCCACCTTGCTTAATAAATAAGCAAAATGCTTCTAAATCGAAAGTAATAGTCACGCAATCTAAAGTCTTGTTGCTAGAGGGTAAATACCCTTTTCGCTATAGTGCCACAAGATGTTGTGGAGATTATTATGCATAATGAATTATGGGCGTTGTTGCGTCCTTATCGCACTTTATTAATAAGTGCGCTGTTACTACAAACTGTTGCTGGTTTTAGCTCTTTAGTACCTTGGCTGGCACTCTATCAACTTATTATTTCTTTCCCTTCAGCTAATACGTTTTGGTTAACCATTGCGGTTATTGGTGGCGTTGTATGGCTTATTTCACAGACAATTGCCTTTCATTTAACGCATTTAATGGATGCTAAATTAACTTATCAATTACGGTTAGCATTATCAGAAAAAATGCAAAAATTACCGTTGAATTGGTTTATTAGCCAAGGGAAAAATGGTGTTAACCAATATGTTCAGCGCGATATTAAAGCTCTACATCAATTAATTGCTCATGCACCCGCTGATATCGTGCAATTAATGGTTGTTCCTATTATTGCCATTATCGTGTTATCAACCGTAAATCTTTTTTTATTGGTTTTCTCTCTCATTCCTTTAATCATTGCTTACTTTTGTTTTAAACAAACTCAATCTTCACGTTATCAAACTTATTGTGAACAACGTGATAAGGCAATGAAAACGCTCTTTGAAGATTATCAACTTCTTGCTGAAAACCCACTTGTAGCACGTCAATTTCCGCATAAAGGTATTGTTGATAGAACAGAGAAAGCATTATTTAATTTTGTTTATCATTTTCAAAATTGGGTTAAAAGAGTCGGATTATTAGGATCACTTACCCAGTTATTATTGAGTGCAACATTATTAACGGGATGGCTATTACTGGGTGCTACTATTTTTGAACAAGCGTTACCATTGGCCGATTTACTCCTGTTTATTTTATTATTAAGACGTATTGCAGAGCCTGTCATGGCTATGGGGCATGGTGGTGACGCCTTACGTGGAGCGAAAAAATCAGCGCAGCGGATCCAACAATTATTAAATCAACCTGAAATGCAATATGGTGATTTATCGACAAACACGATATCTCATGCTGTTGCGTTAACGGCAGATTCTGTTTGCCTTTCGTATGGTGATAAAGAGATCCTTGATAATATTAATTTTGAAATTAAAAAAGGAGAGTTTATTGCCATTGTAGGGCCTTCCGGCGCAGGTAAAAGCTCTTTATTACAACTTATTGCTCGATTTATGGATGCAACATCAGGTGAGATCATGATTGAGAATAAGCGTTTACAAGCATATTCACGTCATGCATTAAACCAAATTACCACAGTGGTGATGCAAAACAGCCAACCACTACCTTACTCCATTAAAGATAACTTGTTGTTATTTAATCCACATTGTAGCGAAGAGCAATTGCAATCGGCAATTAATGAAACGCATTTTGCTCAAGTCATTGAACTTCTACCTCAAGGTTTATCAACGATCATCAATGATGAAACACCACTTTCTGGTGGTGAAGCTCAACGTTTGGCGATAGCCCGTGCATTCATTGCCAATAGTCCTTTGTTATTGGCTGATGAACCTTCTTCAGCGCTTGATCCTGATAATGCGCAACATATTTTTAATGCGCTAAAAAATAAAACCATGACACGGATAGTCGTCACACATTCACTGGTTTTGGCACAACAAGCTAACAGAGTGATATTTATGGTTGATGGAAGGTTAGTCGCAATGGGAAATCATGATGATTTACTACTCAATTGTGAGCGCTATAGTGATTTTGTTCAGAAACAAGGAGAGCAAAATGAAGACTAATCCCTTTGTTTCATTACTCTTATCTTTAAAATTTCCCCTTAGTTTTATGGTTTTTAGTGCCATTTTAGAAGGGTTATGTGGTTTATTATTATTGCCTATTATTATCTATTGGGATCAGGATGCTAGCCTATATTTATGGATATTGGCAGGATTAACATTCGTTACTCTGGTTTTTCAGTATATTGCAACATTAAAAGGTTTTCTGGCAGGTACAACGGTGATGAGGATCTTAGTTCAAGCGTTGATCCGCCATTTACCGCGTAGTTTAACACCACCGCCTCAAGCACAAACGTTATGCTCAGGTGCTGCAATGAGTGCAATGAGCATTCCTGCTCATTTACTGGCTCCTGTTATCAGTGTTGTAGTGACACCATTAACTGTAATTATTGGCCTTTTATTTTATAACGCCACTTTTGCTTTTATTTTTATCGTGGCTGCATTATTACTTGTTGCAGTGATGCGGATCAGTGCCAAAGGGCTGTATAGACAAGAAGTGACACTGCAAACAGCAGAGGCTGTGGCGGCTAAAACATTGGCTGATTTTGCACAACATCAGGCATTATTGCGAAAAAGTGGGCAAAATACGCTGTTCTCGCAGCAGTTACAGCAAGATTTATTGGCACAACATCACCAACAAGTGCAGTTATTACAAAGAAGTTTACCCTATCATCTGATTTTTTCTTTCTGTATTCAGGTTATTTTTATTGCCGTTTTAGTTATTGGTGCAATGAATGTTGATGCTAATACTCTTACTTTAACGCAGTGGTTGGCGGTCGTAGTATTAATTGCTCGTTTTATTGAACCGTTATTTCAGCTTTCTCATATTGATCAGGCATTAAGACAGAGTAAACAATCACTTACTTTAATAAAAAATGCGTTGGATGCTCCCACATTACAAAGTCCAAAACAAAGTGATACTCCTAAAAGCAATGACATTCGTTGTGAAAAACTGGATGTGAATAATAGTTTAGGTACGCCGATCCTTTCTAACATAACAGCGCTATGTCCCGATAAAAAAATGACGGCAATTGTCGGCAGTTCTGGTGCAGGTAAAACAACATTACTACGTGTTTTAGCGCGTCTTATTGATGCAGATAAAGGACAAGTTTTTTATGGAGATAAAAAAGTTAATGATTTATCTGAGAGTGTATTAGCGCGAACAAGACAAATCGTATTTCAGCATAACCAATTAATTAGAGGCTCATTGCGTTGGTCATTATTACAAGATGAGAACTCAACTGTCAGCGATAATGATATTTTACATCTACTTAATGGATTGAATTTATCGGTGACTCAAACTGATTTAGATGAAGATGTGGGCGATCAGGGAGATCGTTATTCTGGTGGACAAAAACAGCGACTATGTTTAGCGCGTTCATTATTAGCCGATCCTAAGATCTTATTTTTAGATGAACCTACGGCAAGCCTTGATACAGTCAGTCGTGAAAAAGTGGCTCTTTATCTTGAAAACCTAACATCCACTCGAGTCGTGATCACCCATGATCCGGATATTGCTAAACGAGCGGATCATGTCATTGTGCTTGATGATGGAAAAGTCATTGAAGAAGGTTCTCCTGATGCATTGTTGTTATCTTCAACATGGTTCTCACGTTTTTGTGGATCATATTGAGTTTTTCGATCTTCATTAGTTGTTGAGTAATATCGATTGGCAATCGAAAGAGATAATTTGGCAATCGAAAATACCCTAATCCCAAAATTGATAGAGTGATAACCATTATCATTTGAATATTTTGGGATAGGTATGGTTTACATTTCTTCTTTAGCTGACTTAGATAAAACACAGAAATTATCACCAGTATTAAATCAACGTACACAAAATAAATTGGCATTAACACAATGCGCTATTTTGTGTTCTACCGCTTTATTTTCACTTTCTGCTATCGCAAATACAGCAACAGAAAATAATAAAGCAGTCGATGTTTTGGTGGTAACGGAAAGCACGGCACAACATCGCGATAGCCTTGCTCCCGGCGTTAGTACATTAAGTAAAATGGCGCTTAAGCCCAGAGAGATCCCACAAACTGTCTCTGTGATAGACAGAGAGCAAATAGAAACTCAAAACCTAAATACCCTTGATGAAGTAATGACTCGTGCTAATGGGGTTACTAGCGCACCTTTTGTTTTATTAACAACGGCTTATTACGCTCGTGGCTTTCAAATTAACTCTTTTGAGCTTGATGGTGTTCCTGCTTTAATGGGAAATATGGCAAGTTCGCCACAAGATATGGCTGTTTATGAACGTGTTGAGATCTTAAAAGGCTCTAACGGATTAATGCATGGAATGGGAAATCCTGCGGCAACCGTCAATATGGTACGTAAACACGCACCTTTAGACGATCAACTAAAAGCAACATTTACGGCTGGAAGTTGGAACCGTTATCGCGGTGAAGTCGATGTGGGCGGGCGTTTAAATCAAGAAGGCAGTGTGCGCGGTCGAGTCGTAATGGCGTGGGAAGATAAAGATTTTTTCTATGATATCTCAGATCAAAAGACTCGCTTGATTTATGCCACAGTGGATGCGGACTTAACGGCTAACACACTATTACGTACAGGTATTCAATATCAAACAATAGACTCCATCACCAATATGGCAGGTGTGCCAATGGGAAAAGATGGTAGCGATTTGCACCTTTCTCGTAAAACCTATTTAGATGCTGACTGGGATAAATTCAAATGGGATACCACTCGTTTATTTACCGGAATTGAACATCAAATTAATGATGATTGGCTGTTTAAAATCAACGGCGATTATCAATATGCTAAAGCACGTTTATTGTATGCAGGGGCATGGGGAAATATTGATCCTGAAACTGGTGATGGAGCCATGCTAATGGGAGGGGCATACAAGTTCCATAACTATCAAACCAGTCTTGATACCAATGTCACAGGAAAAATTAATGGTTGGGGCTTACAACATGACGTGATAGTGGGAATGAGTTACTCAAAGGCCAGTGAAGAACAGCACACTGGTCAATTTAAAGATCCTCTCAATGTACCTGTGAATATTTATCGCTGGGATCCTCACAGTGTACCGAAACCACAAATAACGGGCTATTCCTCTCAAGGTGCGACAAAAACGGAACAAACTGGCATCTATGGAATGGGGCGGATCAAACTTATTGAGCCAGTAACATTGATTGCAGGGGCGAGAGCGAGCTGGTGGGAAGTGACAAAACCCCAAGCTAAGTTTACTGAAAATGGAAAAATCACCCCTTATGGTGGTTTGATTTGGGACTTTGCACCTCAATGGTCATGGTACAGCAGTTATTCTACGGTTTATCAACCACAAACAGGGAAAACTTGGAGTGGTGAAATGTTGAAACCAGTGGAAGGACAAACCGTTGAAACCGGGATCAAAGGCGCTTTGATGAATGGTGGACTTAACGTCTCCGCCGCTGTTTTCCGTATTGATATGAAAAATAATCCACAAGAAGATCCGGCCCATCCTGGAGGGGGATTTAATACCTATCTTATTAGTGGCGGCAAAGTTGTTAGTCAAGGTTTTGATATTGAAGGAATGGGGTACTTATCGCCATTTTGGGATCTCTCTGTCGGTTATACCTATACCGATACGGAATATAAAGAAGACACACTGAATAAAGGTAATAGCTTTAACTCATTAGTTCCTCGCCACATGGTAAGAGTGTGGACAAATTATCAGTTACCTTGGGATGCGCGTAAGTGGAGTGTGGGCGGTGGTATTCAAGCGCAAAGTGAATATAGCAAAACAAACGGTGAAGTTACGTTACGTCAAGGTGGCTATGCGGTATTTAATTCGCGTTTAGGTTACCAAATTAATGAACATTGGTCTGCGGCATTAAATATTAATAACGTCTTTGATAAACGTTATTACTCAAGCCTTTTCTCACCTCAATGGAATAACCGTTATGGCGAACCTCGTAACGTTATGTTGAATATCAAGGCTGATTTCTAATGCAAAAGGCATTGCTGATCAGTTGTGCAGTTTTAGGCAGCGTAATAGGAAGTATTACGCTGTCACTACTGATAGCAACATTTTATCCCAGCACTGATCCTCTTAATTGCCTGTATGCAGCCGTCTTTTTACCTGTTATCTGTTTATGTGGATTGCTCTGTTTTAGCTTATTCTCACTGAATGGAAAACAGGTATTTTGGCGAGCATGGAGCTGGTGGCCATTACCTTTAATATTGTTGGAATTTATTCTATGAAAGCAATATTAAAGCGCCAATTTTTACAACTTCATCGCCAAGTAGGTTCTTTATTTGGCATTCTATTATTTATTATTCTATTGACGGGAATATGGTCACTAGCGCATGAAAATTTAAATATATGGGTTCAATTTAAGCCTTTAAATAAAGAATTATTACCATTAGATCAGTTATTAGCCAAAGGTGAATACTTCTTAGGTGAAAATGGCTTTAATAGTGTGAAATTACCCTCTATAGATCATCCAATTATCACTTTTTGCCAAGGAATAGGCGATTGTTCACTGCAATTAAATGCACAAACGGGTGAAGAAATTACAGTAAGAGACGTTATCTCTCCTATTGTTAATTTACATAAAAATCTATTTATGGGGTTTTCTGGACGATTATTTATTAGCTTATTTGGTTTTGTTTTTGCGCTATTACTAATAACTGGCATTGTTATTCATCACCGTAAAGTCTATCAATTATTTCGACTCCGTTTTAATCAAGGGCGTAGGCTGTTTTTCTTTGATTTACATAATGTCATTGGATTATGGAGTTATCCGTGGCTCGTAATGTTTGCATTAACGGGGGCATTATCAGGATTAGGGGCATTCGGTACATTAATGCTCGCAAAATATGTGGAGCCAGAAGCACCAGCACAAGTCATGATGAAATTAATGGGACAATCAACACCCGTTTCATCTGAGTTTATTGCATCTTCTCCGAGCTCATTGTTAATTCAACTTTCACAAGAAAAAGCAGACTTTATTCCTGAAACTATTAATTGGAAAAATAGAGGTAATGCTGAACAGCAAATTACGGTGAGTGGTATTAATTTATATTTACCCAGCACCGCTAATTTTGAGCAGTTATTTTTTTCTGGCTTAGATAATCATTGGATTGCGGAAAAAAGTGCTGTGTCTCAGCAATTTTGGACGCGTGCTTTTATTGCCATTCAACCTTTGCATTATGGCCAATATTTATGGACAGGTTCAGCAAACTTTAGTTTATCGGTACTTCATTGCCTAATGGGAATGATGGCCTGTGTATTAACCTTTAGTGGATTAATAATTTGGGTATTAAAAAAGCCCATTAATATCAGTTCCCGTTTAGTGTTAGGAAGTTGTTCTGGTTTAATTTTTGCCAGTATATGTTTACTTCCTATCGCTATTTTCTCCGCGTTATCACCGATACTGCCTTTTTTTAGTGTTTGGTTGATAACGCTTCTTTTTTATTTGTTTTATCCGCAAGTGATCAAACTTACTTTTCTTATTTTAACTATAAGTAGTGTGGTTTTATTTATCAGTGTCTTTAGTCACTTATTTATAACTCATGCTGCTTTGTGGTGGGTAAGTTGTGCCTTGTTGATCAGTGCCGTTTTCTATTTTTTGATGGGTCTTTTTCTACTTAAAAGACAGTAATTGGAGTCTGTTATGCAAGAATTATTAAAACATCGGCAATTAGTGGTAACGCTAGGTTTACTTTATTTAGCACAAGGTATTCCGATGGGAATTGCGATGGATGCATTGCCTACATTATTACGCCAAGAAGGTTCAGCTTTAAGTGCAATCGCATTTATTCCATTAGTCGGATTGCCATGGGTATTAAAATTTTTATGGGCGCCAGTGGTTGATAATTATTGGTTTAAATCTTTAGGTCGTCGCCGTAGCTGGATTATTCCCATGCAAGTCATAGTGACGTTCTGTTTATTATTATTAGCAATCATTGGTATTTCTATCGAAACGGCAAAATGGGGCGTCACTTTATTAGCTATCGCTTCATTAGCCAGTGCTACACAGGATATTGCAACAGATGGTATGGCCGCTGAGCATGCGAGTGGCACGTTATTATCGAAAATAAATGCTGTTCAAATTGCAGGTGTGATGGGGGGCTTTTTCTTAGGAGGAGCAGGTATGATGATCCTCACTGATAAATTAGGTCAACATACCGCATTACTGTTATTTGCCTCAGTGCCCGCTATCAGTTTATTTTTTATTACGTTATTTCGTCAAAAAGCAAAATATGATGAGGGTGAAAATGGTGATTCACCTAATGCAAGCCTATTAAAAACGGTACGTAGAAAAGGTGCGGTAAGACTATTAACACTGACATTGCTTTCAGCAGTAACCGCAGTTTCGGGCTTTGGTTTAGCAAAACTCTTTTTAAGTGACAGCGGTTGGTCTTTAGCAGAGATCGGGAAAATGGGCATGATGGGTGGCATGGTAACCCTTTTCTTTGGCTGTGGAGGTGGTGCTTGGTTGATTAATAAAATTGGTGTGTGGCGTGCTTTTTCTGCAGGATTGCTGTGTGCTTTAGGTTCCTCATTATTATGGCTTTCACAATCAACAGGCTCTATCAGTCTTTCAATAGTTGCTGTATGTATTGTATTAGGCTCTTTATCATCAGGGATCACTTCTGTAGCTATTATGACCGCAGGTATGCATTTTGCGTCAACGGATAATCAAGCTGGTACAGATATGACGGCTGTACAAAGTATGCGCGATATAGGGGAAATGGCGTGTGCCATGATGTTAGTAAGTTTAACGAGCGTTATTGGATACAGTGGTGGCTTTGGGCTAGCCGCTGTCATTGCATTAGGTGCATTGTTAGTGACTATTGCTAATGTCCGTTATCAGGAAAAATGTAAGGTATTTTAAGTGATAGCCCAAAGATACAAGGGTATTTTTGGGCTATAGGTTTTATTAAAACTAAATAGAGCTTAATCTACTTCGGGTTGGATAACTGAATTATTACTAATATGTAATGCTTTTTGAATTTTAAAATTCTTGCCATTAACGCTAAGAGATAAATTTACCCTACCTGAAGTGGTACTTGTTACTTCAATAACATAATGGCCTGGAGCAACTTGTTTTGTTTCACTAAATTTAACGATCGCTTTATCAGAAACGGCTATGACTTTTTGGTTAGGCAATGGATTTCCCCATTGATCTTTAAGTTCTAATGATAAAAAAGCTTTATCTATACCATCTGAATCGATATCTGTTGGAGATAAAGTAATTTGAGAGAGTGCTTCACTGGCTACTTTTGATTCAAATGTAATAGGTTGAGCTGACAAAGAATCATTATCTATAGTTGCAGTGACAATAACATCAAGAGGATCTGTGCTTGAGATAGAGGTAACTGCAATACCTTTATCATTAGTTATTGATATTTCATTATCAATATTGACGATGTTTTTATCTTGATTGGTAAACCAATTTACCTCTACATTTGGAAGTGGATTATGGTTTTGATCTTCAACAACAGCGGTAAAAAGAACACGAGTTTGTCCATCTGCAATGTAAAGTGATTGAGCTGGAATAATTGAAGTAATATTCCCATCTACCTTGGTCTTTGCAAAGAATGTTGATCCTTCCGTGACGTTATGTGTGGAAGTCACCTCTGCTTTTACAACGACTTTACCCGCAACATTGCTGATCATTGTTGTACTGGCTTTACCATCTTTATCTGTAGTCAGAATTGCGTTTTTAAAGGTGGCCTGATCTAAAGTCCTTAAAATAACTTCTACGTTAGGAATAGGGAGTAGGCTCTTGTCAACCACAGTCAAATTGATGGTTTTTTCTGTGACATTATCTGCCGGTGAAATTTCAGGGGTAATGGTTAAATAGGAACGTGGAATATGGGCGCTATCTTTATCAATAACAGGTGTGAAATTAACAGAAATAGGATATTCCATCTCTTTTACTTTTACCTTAATGGTAGTATTTCCTGGATGTGTATTGGTAATAGGGACAATGATTTCACCCGTTAATGAAGTATAACCCGTAGGTTGAATGAAAGCGCCATTGTCAGCCGTAAAATTAACAATAAAATTATTAATAGGATGATTTTCTTTATCAGTTACAATCAGTTTTAATTGGTTTTTATCTTTACCATCAGCTAATGCATTATTTTTTATTACTGACAAATTACCCTTTAAAATAGTGGCATTATCAGCAGCAGCAATAAATTGAATATCAATAGGATTAAATATATTATTTTGGTAACTAGGAGTAATATTCACAATTTCAGGGGATGTTCCTGCGGTTATTATTGCTTTATATTTTCCTTTTTCTAGTCGAGAAAATGAGGTTAATTGACTTGAGCTTACTTTATTATTTGATTTTTTTTCTAATAATATTTTTTCAGGTTCAACATCAAAAGGTAAATTATCATTATCTCGTATTGTTAAAATTAGCTCTTGAGTAGAGTGACCATTCGCTATCAATATTTGTCTATCAGATCCAAATTGACTATTGTTTATGTTAATTCCACTTTGATTAACAATAATTTCTCCTTGGACAGACTCAGAGCGATTGCCTTTTTCATCAATCGCAATAGCATTAATAACATATGTGTTTTGTTTTGGTGTGCCTGATATATATGTTGGCAATGTGAGCGAATAATTTAAACCTTGTTTATGATTTATTTTACCGCCATTTGATAAAAATGTACTTGCAGACCATTCTATATTTTTAATGGGATAAGTTGAGTTAATTTTAATATCAAGTGCTTTTTCTTCTTTTGAAGAGCCAGTGATATTGGGCGAAAAGGAAAATGAAATAGTTGCTTTTTTCTTATATTCTAAAACAATATCGTTATTTCTATCGACAAAATCATAACGATTTCCTGACAATAAACGCATAGCACGTACGTTATCAGGATCAAATTGTGAAGCGAGTGATTCACCTAAACGGTATTGAAAATTAACACCGAATGTATTATCACTATTATCATGTAAACCCATTCGACGATCTGCACTTAACGTTATTAAAGGAATTGGGGTATAGGTTAATCCTGCAGTATAGGCATGGGGGTTTTCTTGTCGACTATCTGTATTAAATAGCCCAACCTCTTTACCATAATATTGTTCAAAAATAAGTTTTGCACCGAGTTGAGGATAAGCTGGAAGATATCCTTCAGCTCTTAAATCCCAGCCATTTGCAGGGCGCTCATCATAATTTTCTAAACTCTTTGAAGTACGCCAATTTGATATCCGATAATAATGATTTGCACTGAATTTCAAATAATCACGCCATAGTTCAGCACCAATACCAATGCGGCGATGATGACGAGTTAAATCATGATCATAAAAAGCATTAATACCGAGCATAAATCTATCCGTAAAGTAACGATATCCTAAGCCTTGATTTATCTGGCTACGTGAATCTTTACGGTGATAACTGGTTTGAGAAAAAACAATATTCTGATTGTATTCGTATAAAGGGATTAAAAAATCAGCAGCACTATTTTCTAATGTGAATTTATTATCCGTTGCAAGAGAGATACGTGCATTTCCGAATTGATTTAACCATTGCTCTATTTTAGTGCTGGCTTTATTGGTAACTTGATTGACAGCATATTGTGTTGCATTGGTTTCTTTATTTAATAAATCTTTGTTATTTACAATAAGTTGCGCTAATTTTGAATGTTCTTCTGTTATAGGGAGAAAGTGCCCATTATTAGAACTGTTAATTTGATTTTTGGTTTGATTATCTTGTGCAAAAGCAGAATAAGGAAGTGTAGCTGATACAGGGAAAGCTATTTGAATAAAAATATTTATCCAAGTTACTTTTTTTGTAATAGAAGATATGGGGAGGGTGAAATCCCGTTTTTGTGTTTTCATTTTTAAAACTCATCGCAATAAATAAATAGTGATGAGATTTTCTGATTTATATAAACTTTCGATATCAAAAAGGAAACATAAATATATAAAAATAAGGTAATTGAAAAAATGACAGGTTGTTTTATAAAAAAAGAGGGGGATTTTAAGTGTTTTAATTGATAAATAAAAAGCCAATATGTTCATTTATATTGGCTTTAGGATAAATATGAAGAAATTAGATATCAACAAAAATATCAGGATCAGGCCCTAAACGTTTTTTCTTGTCGAGTGTTGTTATCTCCGCAACTTCCTCTTTTTCTAATTTAAAATCAAAAATGTGAAAGTTTTCTTCGATACGAGAAGGAGTGACAGATTTTGGAATAACCACCAGTCCACTATCTAAATGCCAACGTAATACAATTTGAGCGGGTGTTTTATGGTATTTTTCAGCCAGTTTTTGAATAATTGGTTGATCAAATACGCCTTCTCCACCTTGGGCTAATGGGCTCCAAGATTCAGTCACAATATTGTGAGTCGTGTTCCATGCTCTTAATGGTGCTTGTTGCATTAATGGATGAATTTCAATCTGATTAATAACAGGGGTAACACCGGTTTCAGTAATGATACGTTCAAGATGCTCTTCTTTGAAATTACAGACACCTATGCTTTTTACTAACCCTTCTTTTTGCAGAATAATCATTTGCTTCCACGCTTCAACATAAAGTTCGCGTGAAGGTACAGGCCAATGCATTAAATAGAGATCAATATAATCAAGTTGCAAACGCTGGAGGCTTTCTAATACGGCACCACGGGCATGGGTCTGATCGTTATTCCATAATTTTGTAGTGATAAAGAGTTCATCACGAGGAACCGTGGTCTGTTTTAGCGCTTTACCGACACCTTCTTCATTGTGGTAAATCGCTGCGGTATCGAAAAGGCGATAGCCTGTATCAAGAGCGTGATGAATTGCGTTAACAACTTGATGATTATCTGCTTGCCAAACACCAAGCCCAAGTTGTGGGATAGCATTTCCATCAGATAACTTGATCAGTTTAGGTTTATCCATTTCTGTCTCCAAAGTCGCATTAAAGAACTTAGAGTGCCGCTGTATAAATACGTTGGCTGACTTCTAATGTGATATCTTGATGCTCGCCTAGTGCGGTTTGTCCATGTTCTTCCAATTTACGCACTAAAGCAGGTATATCTTCTTCAGTAATTTTGAAATCAGCCAGTCGAGTTCTAAGTCCCATTAATTCAAAGAATTTTCGAGTTTCATTAATCGCAGTTTCAATTTTAAAAGCGTCAGAACCTTGGTTTATACCCCAGACTTTTTGTGCATATTGGATTAACTTCTCGTATTTAGCCTGTCGTTTTTCATTTAATAAGGCAGGTAAAACGATGGCGAGAGTTTGTGCATGATCAAGCCCGTGTAAAGCCGTGAGTTCGTGACCTAATGCATGTGTAGCCCAATCTTGAGGAACACCAACACCAAGGATGCCATTAAGGGCTTGTGATGCTGTCCACATTATATTAGCACGGATATCATAGTCTGTAGGTGATGTCAGCGCTTTTGGCCCTTGATCAATCAAAATACGTAAAAGGCCTTCTGCATATTCATCTTGTACACGAGCATTCACAGGATAAGTGAGATATTGCTCTAATATATGAATAAAAGCATCTACAACCCCATTAGCCGTTTGTCTTGGGGGTAAAGAATAGGTAGTTGTTGGATCTAAAATGGCGCAATGAGGATAGACATGAGGGCTGGCAAAACTTTGTTTATCCTTTGTCTGTTTTTTACTGATAACTGAAAAACTATTTGTTTCTGTGCCAGTTGCTGGAAGCGTTAATACGCAACTTAAAGGTAGTGCTTTTTCAATGACTTTACCGCGACTAGTGACAATTTCCCATGGCTCACCTTGATAGGGTACAGCAGCTGCAATAAATTTTGTCCCATCAATAACCGACCCGCCCCCTACGGCTAATAAATGCGTGATACCGTGATATCTTGCATAAGAGACAGCTTTCATCAGTGTTTCATAAGAAGGATTGGGTTCAATACCACCAAATTCATGAATTTGATGGCCGGGAAGTGCAGTATAAATTTCGTCTAATACGCCATTGCGTTTAATACTACCGCCGCCATAAGTTAATAAGATACGTTCATTTTTGCCTATTTCAGAACGTAATTTTTCTATTTGGCCTTGACCAAAATGAAGACGAGTCGGTGAGTAATAAGTAAAGTTTTGCATTTTGTTTCCACCATAATTTAATGTTCTGCAGTATGACAATTAATCAGGAAAGTTTTTTTCACTGTATCTAGACGAAATTGCATGACATAACTATAACTGTAAGGTTGTAAAAATGAGCGTTGAATTAAATTTCTTAATAACAACAACAGTTCATATTGTAGTTAATTTATAAGGAGTAATATGAAAAGTCATTATTTAACATTAAACCAAGAACATTGGGATAAACAAGCTGCGATGGAAAATCAGTGGTCTAAGCCTGTAAGCGATGAAGAAATTATTGCTGCAAAGCAAGGCGACTGGAAAGTCCATTTAACGCCTAACCCAGTTAAGAGTGAGTGGCTAACAGATATTAAAGGTAAAAAAATACTCTGTTTAGCGTCTGCAGGTGGGCAACAAGCGCCTATTTTAGCGGCTGCTGGTGGCATTGTGACAGTATTTGATTTATCAGAAGGGCAATTAAGTAAAGATAGCCAATTGGCGCAAAAGCATCAGTTAGATTTGGTCGCAGTTCAAGGTGATATGGCAGATCTAACCGCATTTGCTGATGAAAGTTTTGATATTATTTTTCATCCTATTTCCAATTTATATGTACCAGATGTAAATCTTGTTTGGCAAGAATGCTACCGTGTTTTGAAGAAAGGCGGTGTATTGATGGCGAGTTTTTATAACCCAGTTGTATTTGTTGATGATAGAGATCCGCAATTACGCTCTCAGGGATTAATGAGACCCACTTACCGCTTACCGTATAGTGATCAAGGTTCATTACCTTCAGATATTCTGCAAGAAAAAGTGGCAAAAGGTGATGGGCTTGTATTTGGTCATTCTTTAACTGATCTTATTGGTGGACAATTAGCGGCAGGTTTTCTATTACAAGATTTTGTTGAAGATTTTGCTCCTCATGCTCGTTTTCTCGTTGATAGCTATATTCCTACATTCCTTGCTTCAAAAGCGATTAAGCTTTAAAGATAAATAGAGTAAAAAGACCATGATTGTAATTAATATAAATGGATTTTTAGTCAGATATTAATAGGTTAGGAGATAAAACAATGAACAACTGAACTTTTGAAGTCTTAGAGGATTAAAAACGCCATTATGATGTTTAAAATAATGGCGTTTTTTTTGAATTACTTATTACTGGTGCTATTTTTACGATGGCGAATATACATTACGATAGAGCCAATTAAACCTGCGCTTAAGAGCAATACAGGCAATGTCATCAAAATATTCATCACTAGTGTTTCATGCTTTTGAATAAAGGGAATTAAATTCAATACATAACCTAGTGACACAATAATACCTACCCACAAAAAGCCACTTAACCAGTTAAATATTTGAAAGCGACGTTGTTGTAATTCAGATAAGCCTGCTAACGTTGGTAATAATGTTCGTACAAAACCAATAAAGCGACCAATTAATAGTGCATACAAACCTTGGCGATGGAAAAGATCATTTGCCTTATGGTGATATTGCTCAGGTAATTGAGCCATCCAACGTTTAACGATTTTTGTGTCACTTAACCAGCGGCCTTGTAAAAATCCAAGCCAACTCCCAATACTGGCGGCAGTACCTAAGATAATGATTGTCGGAAAGAAGTGTAAAACGTCTTTTGCAATTAAGGCACCACAAAGAATAAGCAGTGTATCTCCTGGTAAAAATGCTGCGGGTAATACCCCATTTTCCAGCATAATAATAACAAAAAGAACAATATAGATAACCCATAACACATTAGGATTAGCCAACACCATATAATCGTGTTGCATTAATGCGTGAATTATCTCTTTTAATGTACCCATTAGCGAACTCGCATTAAAAAGAACTTTATGTTCGTTATTCTAACGCAAAATAAAGACAACAGTTTGATTTAATCCCTGTGGAACCACAGGGATAGATTTTTTTTTATAAAAATTTAATGATTAATTAAGAAATACGTAAAAATGCGTGTTCAAGATCTTCAATTAAATCATCTACATTTTCTAATCCAATATGAACACGGAATAATGTGCCAGTAAATGTAGGTTGTGTTTCATATTGGCGCATCGCTTTAATGTCATTAGGTTGATAGCCTAAAATTAAAGATTCAAATCCTCCCCATGAGAAAGCCATTTTAAATAATGAAAAATTATCTAAAAAAATCGCAAATTCTTCAGGTGAGAGAGCTTTCTTCAAACTAAAAGAGAATAATCCGTTACTGCCTGTGAAATCACGCTGGAAATATTCATGTCCTGGACAAGAGGCTAGCGCAGGGTGATAAACGTTATCAACTAATGGATGTTGTTTTAGCCAACGAGCAACTTCCAATGCACTTTGTTCATGTTGCTTCATTCTCACTGGTAATGTTCTTAATCCTCTTGCTGCCATATAAGCAGTATCAGGATCAACACATTGACCTAATAGATAGGCATTTTCTCGTAACTGTTCCCAACAACGTTCATTCGCTACAGCAAAGCCTAACATGCCATCAGAGTGGCCATTAATATATTTTGTGGCAGATTGGATTGAAATATCGACACCAAAAGTAAGTGGTTTAAGCAGCAATCCTGCCGCCCAAGTGTTATCAATCATAATAATGATTTCAGGATTATATTGGCGAACGGAGCTGACTATTCCTTGTAGATCTTGAATTTCCATCGTAATTGAACCGGGGGATTCAAGAAAAACAATTTTTGTTTCAGGTCGCAGTAGTTGACTGATGTTTTTACCTATTAATGGATCAAAATAGGTTGTTGTGACTGAAAACTTACGTAAGAGGTGATCACAAAAGTTTTGCGTTGGATCGTAAGCTGATCCAGTCACAAGAATATGAGAGTCTTGCTCAACAAACGCGAGTATAGACTGCGTAATAGCTGCTGCACCTGAAGGAAAAAGTGCACAACCTGCACCTTGTTCTAATTCAGTTAGGGCTTCTTGTAAGGCAAAATGAGTGGTAGTACCTCGACGCCCATAAAAAAGTGTACCCTCAGCACGTTTTTTAGTTGCTTCACGTTTTTGTGCAACTGAATCAAAAATAACAGATGAAGTACGTTGTATAATTGGATTTACTGCGCCGAGGGAATATTTTTTAGCTCGTCCAGAAAGGAGGAGTGAGGTTTCTTGTTTTTTTAGCGTCATCCTTAATACCTTCTTTTAATTGATGGTGTGTTTACTTCACGTTAATTCATTTTTTGGATAAGTACAAAAGGCGATCGATGTAGTTGATAAAATTTCACGTTACGTGAAATAACGATAATTTGTCTTAAAAATCGACAAATGAAAAAAAAATAGCCAAATAGTAATGATAATTACTATCAAAATGCTTCATGTTTGATATCATTTGAGCGTTTTCTCTTTCCTGATGGCAAACAGGATGATTGTAAGCGAACGATTTTGGGTAAGTAGTGACGGAAAACGTCATTGCTGAATAAATAAATAGATAAAAAAGAGAGTAAAAGGCCAACTGATGCGTAATTTGACAGCTTCTATTCTATTGGCAATCGGTCTGACAGGCTCTGCTTTTGCGGATACGACTCCTGCCACACCAACTGAACAGCCAACTACTGCTGCCGTTTCTTCAACAGCTTCTACACAGGGAACTGCTACAACCGCAACACCAACAACAGGCTCATCTGCGAATACCAGCAATGAGGCTAAAGTACCAGGTTCTGAACCTGCTAAGCCTGAGGGTGAAAATACTTTACCTGCAACGGTTGAAAACGCAGAAAACACGGAAAATACCCCGTCTGCGACAGAAAATACATCACCAGCAGTAGAGCCAGAAATGGTTGCTGGTGGTGGATTTGCAGAAGATTTATCTGTAATGGGCATGTATCGTAATGCCGATTTAGTCGTTAAAAGTGTCATGATTGGCTTACTGTTAGCTTCTATTGTGACGTGGGCGTTATTTTTCGCCAAAGGAAGCTATTTACTCTCATTACGTCGTCGATTAAGAAATGAAACAGCGCAATTAGTTGATGCTAAATCACTTAATGATGCTTTAACCATTAGCAAAAAATTTGGTAATAAGAGCGCGACTGCTGATTTCTTTAATGATGCTGAATTAGAGCGTACTTACTCTCAAGAAAGTAAAGTAGCATCAGGCATTAAAGAACGTGTTGAAATGCGTATGGAACGTCGAGTTGCTGCCATTGTTCGTGAATTAGGCCGTGGTAATGGCTACTTAGCCACTATCGGTGCAATTTCTCCATTTATCGGTCTTTTTGGTACGGTTTGGGGAATTATGAACAGCTTTATTGGTATTGCACATTCTCAAACGACTAACTTAGCGGTTGTTGCTCCGGGGATTGCAGAAGCCTTATTAGCGACTGCGATTGGTCTGATTGCCGCTATCCCAGCAGTTATCATTTATAATATTTTTGCTCGTATGATCGCAGGTTATCGTGGTGAAATTGGTGATATTGCAACAGGTGTGGTGACATTAGTTAGCCGTGACTTAGATATCGAAAACAGCAAAGCAAGGTAATGAATTATGGCAATGCGTCTTGGTGATGATTCAGGTGATGATAATGAATTACATGATATCAATGTGACGCCTTTTATTGATGTCATGTTGGTTCTGCTCATTATCTTTATGGTAGCCGCGCCTTTAGCTACCGTTGATATAAAAGTAAATTTACCCGCTTCAAGTGCAAAACCACAGCCACGCCCTGAAAAGCCTGTTTATTTGACCATTAAGTCTGATAAGCAAATTTTCATTGGTGAAGAAATGGTCACGCATGAAACGATGGCTAATGTGTTAGATACGATGACACAAGCAAATAAAGAGACCACCATCTTTTTCCAAGCAGATAAAAGCGTTGATTATGAAACGTTAATGGCTGCAATGGATTCGTTAAGAAAGGCAGGGTATCTCAAAGTTGGATTAGTAGGGATGGAAACAGTCTCTACAGGCGGTTAAAGTTTAGAAATACGCTATTCAACTAAGTATTATTACGCTATTTTAAAAGCACTTTATTTGTCGTTGTAAAATGATGAATAAGGTGCTTTTTTATTGTGCAAAAAATCATACTTATATTTTTTTATTGTTTTTTGTTATTAATGAGATAATTAATAAAATTGAGTTAGAATAAAATTTAGCTTTAGTCTTAAATAATATTAATAATAGGTAGGTTAACTTTAAGAATAAATAATTAATTAAGTTTACTTGGTAATACCGTGCTGAATCAATTAATGCTAAGTAGATATTATTATTTCAACTTACCTTACATTAATATTCATTAACTCTTCATTTTTTTTCACTTTTTGATTTGTTGATATTTTATTTTTTAAGTTAAATTTTTCTATAACCATATGATTGGTAATGTTTTTATGTGAATTTGATTTAAGTGTAAAAATGCTTGCGCAAAAAATCTTATTGGATATAATGCACCCACGTTACAAATTGAAACATTTTGTAACGTGCAAGAACGCCTAATTTGTTTATTATCTAAGTTATCCGTATTTGGATACTTATTTTTTTATTGCACCAGGTAGACCGTTGTTTTCAGTCATTCCAATTTCTGGTAAGTAGATTTTATTTACTTATTCAAACCACTTCTTATTTTTGATAAGCGGTGAGTAAAATAAAACGTGAAAGGCAGAGAACTACACATAGCATTTTATTATTTTAATAAATTTAAAGGCCATAACATTTCGGTGTTATGGCTTTTTATTTTATTGACTGATTCGGTTGTTATCATTATTCCTATCCGTTCCTATCGTTCCTATCGTTCCTAAATAGGGGATGTGCTTTGCTTTTATCTTTTTCTTTTGGTTTATCTCCTATTCTTTATAAGATCTTTGTCTGATTGAAAACTACAAACAGTTAACAAAGAGCTTTTCTATTTTTTAGGTTTATGACCACTTTTTTTATCTATTCTCACAAAAAAACGAAATATGCTTTATTTGGGGATTTTTTATCGATAATTTGTGCTTTTTTTATCCACAATAACAACATGGATTTAACATGAAAATTTATTTAGGTTAATTTCATTATAAATTCGATATGTTATAAAATAACTAAATGTAATTATAACCAATGATTACTAATTAGTAATTATTAATGATCTTATCTTTTGAATGTTACTGCATATCGATATGTATTTAATTTTATAGCGATTTTGCGCTAGGGTATTAGCTTATTCCAAAAACGAATATACATATAACTATATGAAAAATGATAAGAAAAATAGGTTAATTTTTGATTGAAAAGTAAACAGAGTAATAATGATTAAAAAATAATAACAAATGAAGATTGGATAAATTAGTAATTAAAATAGGCTGAAATTAAATATATTAATGTAATGATTTCTTGTTTATGAAATGCAATTTTTAACATTATTTATGATGTAATATAAAGGTTGATAATATGAAAACAAGAGTCATCATTATAATTAAAAAATATATTAAAACTTATTTTTAATAAAATTTTCCAGAAAATTGAAAATATTAATTATTAATTTTGTATTATTTTAAATATATTGTCTTATAAATTGGGTGTTTTTTAATGGATTTATATCTTACTGATTTATAATGATTAATAATTTTACACCCCCATGATTATTGAGATAATGAGAATTATTTCTACTTAAATTATCATTATTAAATAGCATTTTAATAATTTTAAAATGACGAAATATATAAAAAATAGACATTAAACCTTATATTGCTGAAACGTTTTTACTCACATAAAAGAATAATTTATTTTTTAATGAATTATCGCTTGATAATGATCAAGTCATTATTGTGTCGGAGTGTTAAAAAGGCGGTGTTTTAAAATTATTCCAATTAAAAATCATCATATCAGGAGAGATATATGGCCTTGGGGAATAATGTTTTTTCCCATCATGGTATTAACCGACGCGATTTTATGAAATTGTGTGCTGCGTTGTCAGCTACCATGGGATTAAGCGGCAAAGCAGCCGCAGAAATGTCAGAAGCAATGGCGTCATCTGAACGCCCACCCGTTATCTGGATTGGTGCTCAGGAGTGTACAGGGTGTACGGAGTCTTTATTACGTGCAACTCACCCGACTCTGGAAAACCTAGTGCTTGATGTTATCGCACTTGAATATCATGAAGTGCTTTCTTCAGCTTTTGGTGATCAAGCTGAAGAAAATAAACACAATGCGATGGAGAAATATAAAGGTAAGTACGTTCTCGTTGTCGATGGTTCAATCCCAGACAAAGATGGCGGTGTTTACTGTATGGTTGCAGGAAAACCTATTCTTGAGCATATCAAAGAAGCCGCTGAAGGGGCTGCTGCGATTATTGCAATTGGTTCATGTTCTGCATGGGGTGGTGTGCCAGCAACTGGGGGTAACCCAACAGGTGCTAAATCATTGGAAGCAATTTTACCGGGTAAAACTGTTATTAATATTCCAGGATGTCCACCAAATCCACATAACTTCTTAGCAACTGTTGCACATATTATTACTTTCAACAAATTGCCTAAGTTAGATAGCAAAAACAGACCGCTTTTTGCTTATGAGCGTTTAATTCACGAAAACTGTGAACGTCGCCCTCATTTTGATGCGGGTCGTTTTGCTAAAGAATTTGGTGATGAAGGTCATCGTCAAGGTTGGTGTTTATACCATTTAGGCTGTAAAGGCCCTGAAACCTATGGTAACTGCCCAACATTGGAATTCTGTGATGTCGGTGGTGGAATTTGGCCTGTGGGTATCGGTCATCCTTGTTACGGATGTAACGAAGAAGGGATTGGCTTTACTAAAGGTATTTTCCAATTAGCGAATGTTTATCAGCCAACACCAAAAGCGCAAGTGCCTGATGTTAATGCGAAAGAAGGTGGTGGTGTGTCTTATGGTGCTGCGGGCTTGCTCGGTGCTGTCGTAGGTGCTGTCGCCGGTGTCAGTGTGATGGCTGTGCGTCAATTAGGCCGTGACAAGAATGCCACAGGAGCCTCACAGGAGGATAAACGGTGAATAGGCGTCATTTCTTTAAGCTGGCATCAGGTGGGGTTCTCCTTGCGGGAATGGCTCCCACTGCGAGTCATGCTGCGGCGCAGAACCGTCCCCCAATTCCTGGGTCTCTCGGTATGCTCTATGACTCTACATTATGTGTAGGCTGTCAAGCATGTGTCACAAAATGTCAGGAAATCAATCACCCGGAGCCAATGGAGCGTGGTGATACTTACGCCAATGGTGATCCGATTTGGTCAAACAATGACAAATTAAGTCCTTACACAAATAACATTATTCAAATTTGGCGTGATGGTACTGGTGAAAATAAAGACCAACTGGAAAACGGTTATGCCTTTATTAAGAAACAATGTATGCATTGTGTTGATGCAAACTGCGTTTCTGTTTGTCCTGTTTCTGCGTTAACCAAAGATCCAAAAACGGGTATTGTCCATTATCACGCAGATATCTGTACAGGTTGTCGTTACTGTATGGTGGGATGCCCTTATAACATTCCAAAATACGACTATGACGATCCATTTGGTAAGCTCTATAAATGTGAGCTTTGTAACCAAAAAGGTGTTGAGCGTTTAGACAAAGGCTTATTACCAGGTTGTGTTGAAGTATGTCCAACAGGTGCGGTTATTTTCGGTACACGAGAAGAATTGCTTGAAGAAGCAAAACGTCGTTTAGCGAAAAAAGCGGGTGAGGAATACCATTACCCACGTCAAACCATTAGTGGTGGCGATACATATCTGCATAAAATTCCTGAATATCAAGATCATATCTATGGTGAGTTTGAAGGTGGCGGTACGCAAGTTATGGTACTTTCAGCGGTACCTTTTGACAATTTAGGTATGCCAGAAGTAGCACCATTATCTACAGGTGCGCGTTCTGAACATATTCAACACACGCTTTATAAAGGCATGGTATTACCAATAGCGGCCCTAGCAGGGATCACCTATTTGGTTAACCGTAATAGTAAAAAACAAGAGCAAGAACACCACAAGGAGGATAACGATGTCGAGTCATGATCCTCGTCCACTTGGCGGTAAGTTATTTACTCTCGCTGTAAGAGTGTTTTTACCGCTTGCTGTGCTCGGTTTTATTCTTATTGGTAAGCGTTTGGTATTAGGTCTAGGTGATGTCTCTGACCTGAATGGGGGATATCCTTGGGGTATTTGGATTGCTTTTGACTTATTGATAGGAACTGGCTTTGCATGTGGCGGTTGGGCACTTGCATGGGCTGTTTATGTCTTTAATAAAGGCGAGTTTCACCCATTAGTGCGTCCTGCATTATTAGCGAGCTTGTTCGGCTATTCATTAGGTGGTTTATCCATTGCTATTGATATTGGTCGTTATTGGAACATGCCTCACTTTTTTATGCCGCAATACTTTAACGTTAACTCAGTGTTGTTTGAAACAGCGACCTGTATGACCATCTATATTATGGTGATGGCATTAGAATTCTTACCTGCGTTATTAGAGCGTTTAGGCTGGAAAGTGTCGTTGAAACGTCTTAATAAAGCGATGTTCTTTATTATTGGCCTTGGTGCTTTACTGCCAACCATGCACCAATCTTCAATGGGATCATTAATGATTTCAGCGGGTTGGAAAGTACATCCACTGTGGCAATCTTATGAGATGTTACCGCTGTTTTCTCTGTTAACGGCTTTCCTCCTTGGTTTCACTATCGTTATTTTTGAAGGCTCTTTGCTAAAAGCAAGCCGTACCATGAATGATGATGAAACACCGTTATTTACCAAGTTAACACGCGTAATCGAAGTGTTACTGATTGCGTTCTTGGTCTGTCGCTGGGGTGAAGTTATTTGGAACGGTAAACTGAGTTATATCGGAAATGGGGATATGTTCTCATGGTTATTTATTGCTGAAAGTGCATTGTTATTACTTCCTCTTATTTTGATGCATTTAAATAATAACCGCCGTAGTCCAAGAATGCTGTTTGTCTGTGCTGTCTTTATCTTAATCGGCGCAGCGATGTGGCGTATGAACTACTCTTTAGTTGCTTACAATCCAGGCAATGGTTACCACTATTTCCCAACAGCAAGTGAATTGCTGATTTCTATTGGTTTCGTTGCATTTGAAGTAACAGCTTACATTCTTATTATCCGTTTACTGCCGGTTTTACCTGCACAAACAGACTCAAATATACAATTAAAAAAGGCTGAGGTTAAATCATGAGCCAACGCATTACTATTGATCCTATTACCCGTATTGAAGGGCATTTACGCGTCGATTGTGAAATTGATAACGGAAAAGTTGTTAAGGCTTGGTCTTCCGGTACCATGTGGCGCGGAATGGAGGAGATCCTAAAAGGAAGCGATCCTCGTGATGCATGGATTATCGTGCAACGTATTTGTGGTGTTTGTACGACAGTTCACGCAATTGCCTCAGTACGTGCTGTAGAAGACGCTTTAGGTATGGATATTCCTGTGAATGCGCAGTATATCCGTAACTTGATTTTAGGTTCACATATCATCCATGACCATATCGTTCACTTCTATCAGCTTTCTGCGATGGACTGGGTTGATATCACATCTGCATTACAAGCTGATCCTGAAAAAGCATCAGCGATGTTAAAAGGGGTTTCTGAATGGCATCTGAACTCTGCTGAAGAATTCAGAAAAGTACAGAAAAAAATCCAAGGTTTAGTGGACAGCGGCCAGTTAGGTATTTTTGCTAATGGCTACTGGGGTCACTCAGCCATGAAATTGCCACCAGAAGTTAACCTAATTGCGGTTGCCCACTACCTACAAGCACTTGAGTGCCAACGTGATGCAAACCGTATTGTGGCTATTTTGGGCGGTAAAACACCTCATATCCAAAACTTGGCCGTGGGTGGTGTGGCTAACCCGATTAACCTTGATGCACCAAATGTTCTCAACCTAGAACGTTTAATGTACGTGAAAAGCTTTATCGATAAGCTGGGTGATTTCGTTAACCAAGTTTATAAAGTGGATACTGCTATTTTCGCCGCTTATTACCCTGAATGGTTAAAAATCGGTAAAGGTGCAAACTACTATCTGTCTGTACCTGAATTACCAATTAATGGTAATAACACGGAATTCTTACTGTCTGGTGGTTATATGGAAGGGGTTGATTTCTCGACCTACCGTCCAATTAAAGACTGGAAAGATCAGAACCTGAAAGACGGTATCGAAGAAAGTGGTAAACACGCATGGTATGAAGATGATGAACCTTTAAAACCATGGGAAGGGTTAACTCGTCCTAAATACACTGGTTGGGATGAGAACAATAAATACTCATGGGTTAAATCCCCTACATTCTACGGCAAGCCTGTAGAAGTCGGTACGTTAGCATGGTTAGTGTGTGGTTTAGCCGGTAAGCACGAAGGAACGGTTAGAAACTACAACGACATCAACAAGATCTATACTCAATTAACCAATGAAACACTGGTTACAGAGCAGTTAGAGTCTACGTGGGGTCGTATTATTGGACGTACTGTCCATGCATGTGTGTTACAAGAATCTCTGGCCTCTTTATGGCAATCACTGGTTGATAATATCGGCCGTGGTGATACAGCTGCCTTTATTAAACCAGAGTTTGAACCAGGTAAAGAGTATCGTGGTGTCGGTTTCGAAGAAGCCTCTCGTGGTATGTTATCTCACTGGATTGTGTTTAAAGACGGAAAAATCACTAACTATCAGGCCGTTGTTCCATCAACATGGAATGCGGGTCCTCGTAACTTTAATGATGAACCAGGCCCTTATGAGTTATCACTAGTGGGTACACCTGTTGCTGATCCGAAAAAACCGTTAGAAGTGGTAAGAACGATCCACTCCTTTGACCCATGTATGGCATGTGCTGTGCATATGGTTGATTTAACAGGTAAAGAGCTAAGTAAGGTGAAGGTATTATAATGCGAACTCTCGTCTTAGGTATTGGTAATTTATTACTAAGCGATGAAGGCATTGGTGTTCGTATAGTAGAGGCGCTCGAAGAGCGCTTCTCTTTACCAGAGAACGTCGATGTTATTGATGGTGGCACATCAGGTATGGAAATTTTGCAAGATATTGCAGCAAGAGACCTCCTGATTGTTGCCGATGCGGTAAGAAGTAATCATGAACCGGGTAGTATTTTTATCTTACATGATGATGATGTTCCGGCACTTTTTACGCAGAAAATTTCTCCTCATCAATTAGGTTTATCTGATGTATTAATGGCTTTACGTATGACGGATGAATTTCCTCGTAAGCTTATTTTAGTGGGTATTGAACCTGCATCATTAGAGCCAAGCATGTCATTGTCTGACATTGGTGAAAAATCAATGGAAATTGCATTAGAGCATGTGGTTAATATTTTGCGTGAATACGGTATTCCTGTCACACCTAAAGAGGTAACAGCATGAGTGAATTAAGCTGGGATATTCTAGGATATGACGAGCCGCCTGTTGAGCAACTTGAAACACGTTTTAGTGAAATTGCTGAAAAAGAGATGAGAGGGCTTCCTTTTTATCGCGAAGGTATTCCCGTAAAAGCAGGGGGCTTTACTTTATTTGAAAATCAGTGGATTGGAGCTGTTCTTACTCCTTGGATGTTAGAGATTGTCGTCTTTCCGGGACCTTCACAAGAATGGCCACATCGAAAAGTGGGTGATCGTATCGGGTTAGAATTACCTTGTGGACAGATTAAGTTTGTTGTGGGTGAGCTTGCGGGTGGTATGCAATATCTTGCTTGTTCATTAATGTCACCACTTGATAGACACCTAACAGGTGAACATGCTGTTGAGTTGGTTGAAAATAGTGTAAAAATGGCACTTTCTCTTCCTGTTCAGACACAATCCGTAGCAGAAGTTGATTTAAGTCGTCGTTCTCTCTTCCGTGGTCAGTTAAGATCATAGTGTAGAAATTTTACGCGACACAGAGTCACATTCTTCTTATTGAATAGTACAGGAGTCAGAATATGTGTAGCACTTGCGGTTGTGGCGAAGGCAATGTCAGAATTGAAGGCGTAGAGCCTCATTCACATGAGCACCACCATCATCACTCTCACGACCATGATCATCACGACCACGGTCATCATCATGATCACGACCATCATGGGCATGATCACCATCATGAACACAAGGCTACTCCAGCGAATACTGTTCATAAATATATTGATAAGTCTGAACAAAAGCATAAGCATAATTACGAAACCAATGGTCAGCCTATCATTGTTCATCATCACTATTATCATAACAGTGGTGATGTTCACCTCCATTTTCATAACGATACACAGCTAAACGAAACCCCTGTTGTCCATGAGCATCATCATGGACATGACGATCACCATGAACACGATCATTCTCATAGTCATGACCATTCTCACAGTCATGATCACGACCATGCTCATGATCATAGCCATGAACATTCTCATCACCATTCTCACAGCCACGATCACGATCATGCACATGACCACGATCATGAACACGAGCACGAAGAGCAATTTAGCCCAGTGATTGAAAATCAGAATATGCATTATGGCCAAGGTGAAGCAGGAACACATGCTCCCGGTATTAGCCAAAAGCGTATGCTGAAAATTGAAATGGATGTGTTAGATAAAAATAACCGAATTGCTGTTCATAACCGTGAACATTTTGAACAACAAAATGTGTTGGCATTGAATTTAGTTTCAAGCCCCGGTTCAGGTAAAACCACACTGTTAACACAAACGTTAAAACAGTTAGCGCAACGCGTCCCTTGTGCCGTGATCGAAGGCGATCAACAAACCACCAATGATGCTGATCGTATCCGTGAAACAGGTGTACCTGCGATCCAAGTGAATACAGGCAAAGGTTGTCATCTTGATGCACAAATGGTGCATGATGCGACACACCAATTAGGCTTACAAGATAACAGCGTTCTCTTTATTGAAAACGTGGGTAACTTAGTGTGCCCAGCCAGTTTTGATCTGGGTGAAAAGCATAAAGTGGCTATTCTCTCTGTCACTGAAGGTGAAGATAAGCCTCTGAAATATCCGCATATGTTTGCTGCGGCTGATTTAATGATTATCAACAAAATTGATTTAGTGCCACATCTGAATATCGACGTTCAAGCTTGCATTGAATCAGCTCGCCGTGTTAATCCAAATATTGAAATTATCGCGTTATCAGCAACAACAGGCGAAGGCATGGAAGAGTGGTTAGCTTGGTTGGAGAGTCGTTTATGTGCTTAGGTGTTCCAGCTAAGATTGTTGAGGTGGGCGAAGACGTCCACCAACTCGCTTATGCCGAAGTGAGTGGCGTTAAACGTGCTGTTAATATTTCAATGGTATGTGAAGGCGAACCAAATGAATTATTAGGTAAATGGGTGCTAATTCATGTGGGATTTGCCATGAGTATTCTTGATGAGCAAGAAGCGCAAGATACTCTTGATGCATTACAGCATGTTTATGGTGTAACCCTTGAAGAGGCTGATGATGCAGTACGTTGATGAATTTCGTGATCCCGAACTTGCGAAAGCCTTATTAGCTCAAATTCGTGAAACCATTTCACAATGGCCTCAGCCAATTACACGCCCATTACAAATTATGGAAGTGTGTGGTGGGCATACTCATGCCATTTTTAAATTTGGTTTAGATCGCTTATTACCAGAAAAAATTGAATTTGTTCACGGGCCAGGTTGTCCTGTTTGTGTATTACCGATGGGACGAATTGATGCATGTTTAGAAATTGCAGCACGTCCTGACGTGATTTTTTGCACATTTGGTGATGCAATGCGTGTGCCGGGTCGTAATGGTTCAATGCTGGATGCGCGTCGTCGAGGCAGCGATATTCGTATTGTTTACTCACCGCTTGATTCACTGAAAATTGCACAAGATAACCCAGATAAGCAAGTTGTTTTCTTCGGTTTAGGTTTTGAAACAACTATGCCAAGTACTGCAATGACGCTACAACAAGCAAAATTGCGTGGACTTAAAAACTTTTCTCTATTTTGTCAGCACATTACTATCGTACCTACTTTGCGTTGTTTACTAGAGCAAGACGATGTTCGCATTGATGGCTTTATTGCACCGGGACATGTGAGTATGGTGATTGGATGTACACCATATCAACCGCTATGTGATGAATTTGAAAAGCCTTTTGTGGTGACAGGATTTGAACCATTAGACTTATTGCAAGCTATACTGATGGTCATTAAACAACTTAAAGCAAAAGCAGAAAATACAGATTATGTTTTAAGTATTGAAAACCAATATAGTCGCATTGTACCGAATGAAGGTAATAAGTTGGCTCAAAAAGCACTTAGCGAAGTGTTTATGTTAAAAGAAACCAGTGAATGGCGTGGGTTGGGTGAGATCCCAATGTCAGGTATTCAATTAACACCAGCTTATTCTGAGTTTGATGCTGAATTACGTTTTACACCTGCACCGCAGAAAGTGGCAGATAATCCACAATCTCGCTGTGGCGATGTATTAACAGGACGATGCAAACCTTCGGATTGCCCTCTATTTGGCAAAAGCTGTACACCAGAAACCGCATTAGGTGCTTTAATGGTGTCATCAGAAGGGGCATGTGCGGCTTATTATCAGTATCGCCGTGAAGGTAATATATGAAACAACCTGATGAAATCACCTTAGCCCAAGGTAATGGTGGGCAAGGTATGCAACAACTGATCGAAGGCCTGTTTTTAAAAGCGTTCGATAATCCGTTATTAAATGAAAAAGAAGATCAAGCGCGGATCGCGTTAAATGAGTTAACGGCTCTTGGCGATCGTCTTGCTTTTAGTACCGACAGCTATGTTATCGATCCCATTATTTTCCCCGGTGGAAATATTGGTAAATTATCTGTTTGCGGTACAGCTAACGATCTCTCCGTCGGTGGTGCTGTACCTCGTTATCTATCATGTGGTTTTATTCTTGAAGAAGGGTTGCCATTTGAAACCCTTGAAGTGCTTGTATTAGCGATGGCAAAAGCCGCTTCACAAGCAGGAATACAAATTGTCACAGGGGATACCAAAGTGGTTCCTCGTGGTGCCGCAGATAAGATCTTTATCAATACTGCGGGCATTGGCGTTATTCCAACTCAAATTAATTGGGCCGCAAGTAATATCAAAGCCGGCGATAAGATCTTAGTGAGTGGTACAATTGGTGATCATGGTGCAACAATCCTTAATCTTCGTGAAAATTTAGGATTAGAAGCGGATCTACAAAGTGACTGCGCTGTGCTTGAACCAATGATTGCACCTTTACGCCAAATTGAAGGTATTCGGGCATTACGTGATGCAACTCGAGGTGGAGTAACGGCCATTTTGCATGAATTTGCCCAAGCCAGCGGTTGTGGCATGAATGTACATGAAAGCAAATTGCCAATGAAACAAGCCGTTCGTGGTGTGTGCGAATTATTAGGCCTAGAAGCACTTAATTTTGCTAACGAAGGTAAAATTGTTTTAGTGGTATCACCTGACGCTGAAGCACAAGTTATTGACGCTTTACATCAACACCCTTTAGGTAAAGATGCTTGTACTATCGGTGAAGTGACAACGGATAACTATATTCGTTTAACTGGGATTTTCGGTACGAGTCGCATTCTTGATTTACCTTATAACGAGCCTTTACCTCGTATTTGCTAAGCACTTCTTCCCCCACTTATAAATAAAAATTATGCTGAATTTATAAGTGGGATAAGTTATCTATCTGTTACAAAAACTTTGTTATAACGCAAATTTCCTTCATTTATCTGAATACTGACTCTTTGATAAAAAAATTATTGGAGTAACATGTTCGGCCAGTCCTACTGCGTGGAGAGGGTCTCTCGTAGAGGTAAGCTCTAGGAAAAAACATGTCTTGGTCAGAATTTAAATCTCAATACCTGATCCGTTTTTGGAAGCCTCTTCCAGCTGTTATTGCGGCAGGTATCTTATCAACTTACTACTTTGGTTTAACCGGCACTTTTTGGGCTGTCACGGGGGAATTTACTCGTTGGGGCGGCCACGTAATGCAATGGTTTGGTGCTCATCCTGAAGAATGGGGTTATTTTAAAATTATCGGCCTTGAAGGTACGCCATTAACGCGTATTGATGGTGTGATGATTATCGGGATGTTTGGAGGTTGTATTATGGCTGCTCTTTGGGCCAACAACGTCAAACTTCGCCATCCTCAACATAAAATTCGTATTTTTCAAGCTGTGCTTGGCGGGATCATCGCTGGTTTTGGTGCTCGTCTAGCAATGGGATGTAACCTTGCGGCTTTCTTTACGGGTATTCCTCAGTTCTCTTTACATGCTTGGTTTTTTGCGGTTGCAACGGCAATCGGTTCTTATTTTGGTGCCAAGCTTTCATTGATGCCGCTGTTTCGTATTCCCGTAAAACTACAAAAAGTCAGTCAAGCTTCACCGATTACTCAAGATAAACAACGTGCAAAACGTCGCTTTAGATTGGGAATGGTTATCTTTTTTGCCATGATTGCGTGGTCTTTAATTATTCTTTTTGATTCACCAAAACTAGGCTTTGCTATGTTAGGTGGTATTGGTTTTGGTATTTTAATCGAACGAGCGCAAATCTGTTTTACTTCTGCTTTCCGTGATTTATGGATAACGGGCAGAACCCATATGGCAAAAGCGATTATTATTGGTATGGCAGTGAGCGCGATTGGGATCTTCAGCTATGTCCAATTAGGTGCTGCACCTAAAATTATGTGGGCAGGGCCGAATGCTGTCATTGGTGGTTTACTCTTTGGTTTCGGTATTGTACTTGCTGGTGGATGTGAAACTGGCTGGATGTATCGTGCAGTGGAAGGTCAAATTCACTTTTGGTGGGTTGGATTGGGTAACGTTATCGGTTCTACATTATTAGCTTACTACTGGGATGATTTTGCCTCAGTGATCGCAACGGATTATGACAAGATTAATTTACTTGATACCTTTGGCCCTGTGGGGGGATTAGGTGTGACGTATCTAATGCTTGGTGTGTCATTTGTGTTATTACTTTGGTGGGAAAAACACTTTTTCCGTAAAAAAGCCCAACAAGCACAATCTATTTCAACGCAGATTAATAAGGAAATCGCATGAGCCAGAAAGACACTATTATTCCTGATTATCGTCTAGATATGGTCGGTGAACCTTGTCCTTATCCTGCGGTGGCAACACTTGAAGCCATGCCATCACTGAAAAAAGGCGAAATATTAGAAGTGGTGAGTGATTGCCCTCAATCAATCAACAATATTCCGCTTGATGCTAAAAATTACGGATATACCGTATTAGATATTCAACAAGATGGTCCGACGATCCGTTATTTAATTCAAAAATAATTTCAGATTATTTTGTTGAAAGACTAGCAATAGAAGCAGCAAGTGCATCAATAAAAGGTGGCTTGCTGTTTTTATTTCTAAGGTTTTAACACTGGTGTAATGAGTTGTATCGCTTGCTGAATTCGTAGATCAAAATTTGATTTTGGTGTCGGTGGAACGATCCCTAATGCAATTTGTCGTAAAGGCTCTGCGATCACCATGGCTAATAAAAGATCACTTAATGTAGCATAGTCGTAAGATCTAATTATTCCGTTTTTTTCTTGTTGCTGTAACCACTGCGTGAGTAAACTGCGTCCTCTTAATATCCCACTGCGTTGATATTTTTCCATAAGCACTTCGCGGCTAGGAAAATTCTCTTGTAATAACTTATATAAACCGACGGCTTTATGATTAAGTACCGTTTGAACCATGCTATTTAAATGTTGTGATAACAACAGGATAAACTCATCAAAATCAGTGGCCTTATCATGAAAAATAGCGACGAAACTGTCTGTCCATGACAACACAATTTGTTCCACTAAATCTTCTTTATCTTTGGTAAAACGATAAATCGTTTTTTTGGCAATGCTTGCTTGTTTTGCAATTGCATCAATGGTTGTTGCGCTGTAACCCTGCTCCAAAAGCAAACTTATGGTCGCTTCATATATTTCTTGGCGGATCTCATCTTGAGGGCGGGCAGGGCGTCCTCGTTTTTGATTAATTTTGCTATCTGTCATTTTTTAGCCTCTTTTTTAGTTGATTTTATCACTCTATAGGGATAAAACAATTAGGAAACTAATTGAGTTTCCTAATTTATCGGAGTTGAAAAAATGAAAAAACAAACATTACATTTACCTTGGGCTTTAAATGACATTAACGAGCTTTTATCACCCGCACCATTACGCTTAGAAATGGGAATTGAAAGGGATGACGCTGGGCATTTAACAGTTGCAGTACGTACCGATTTGCATGGTTGTAAAGGTAAGATGCTAGAGTGGTGGTTTACCTTTTTTGAAACATCACAACATATTCGTTGGTGGCATCCCCATGATCATGTTGCTCACAATGGTTGGGATGATAAATGGATCAAAGGAAAAAGTTATATCGGCGCATCAATTAAGGCAGTTGAGTCCTTAGGTGATATTCCACCTGTTGGAGCACAACTTAAATTCCATGATGCGAAAGATTTTTTTGATAACGCATTGTTAGAAGAAGCCTATAAAACAGGGGCATTATCAGGTGCTGTATGTGCCACTATTGGTTTTGGCTCTGATGTGAAAATTGATGAAAATGGTGATCCTACCGACGGTAAAATGGTGCATTTAACGCGAGATACGGATTGGGGATGTGTATTAAGAAGCCGTTTTTATTTAGGTCACTCATTAGAAAATCCAGCAGTGGAATTATCGGATGAGATAGCTTTTGGGTTATTGCAGCACTGTTATAACGAGTTTACTTATCTTTCTCGTTTCTTGCCGTCATTGTATTACGGTGAGCATGCGAATGGGGAGAAGGGAGCGTTGCCTTGGTAATAACAATACTCGTCATACTTCAAGTTGTAGCGTTGTTGACTGTGTTCATTCGCACTAGTCACAAACAATACTCGTCATACTTCAAGTTGTAGCGTTGTTGACGGCATTCACTCGCACTAGTCACATACTATTGTATGCTCCTAGCGACTCGTTCATTTGTCGCCTAGCTACATCTTGAATTATTTAGAGTATTCAATAAGGTATAACGAGTAGAAGAAGAAAAAAATAGAAGAATAAGAGAGTAAGAGAGTAAGAGAGTCAATGAATGAGTAGAAGAGTATTGCGGGCAGATCAGCGGGATGGCTGATCTGCTTGTTGCATTCTATACGGGTTACTCTGCTTCGCCGCCTAAAACTTCAGTGACTCGTTCAATTAAAGCGCTTAATTCACCGGTCATTAAAACAAAGTCGGCATCAAAACGTTGGGCAAAATCGGCTTTATCGATATCATCATTTTGCTCACGTAAAGTCTCACTGAATTTAATGCGTTTGATAGAGCCATCATCACATAGCATAAATTGAAGGCGATCTTCCCAATCTACAGAAAGTTTGGTGACAAATTTGCCTGCTTCAATATGTGTCGCAATTTCATCAGAGACTAATTCTTGTTTCTTACAACGAATAACACCGCCTTCTTCTAGTACGGCTTTTAGCTCTGCTTCATCCATTAAGGTAAAACCGGCTGGAAGTTCTCCAGAGCGTACCCACTCAGTCATTTTTAATTCAACAGATTCATTAAAGTTCAGAGGAACAACAGGTAATGAACCTAAGGTTTTGCGTAACAAAGCTAAGTTATCTTCAGCTCGTTTTGCACTGCCTGAATCAACAATGACTAATTGTTTTTCTAAATCTAACCAAATAAAAGTTTGTGAGAATTTGCTAAAAGCACGAGGAAGTAATGTGTGAACTACTTCATCTTTTAGGGTCGCTTTTTCTGTTTTTTTCAGTTTGCGCCCTTGTTCACCTTCAAGTTTTTCAACTTTGTCTTGTAAGGCGTTTTTAATCACTGTTGCAGGTAAGATTTTGTCTTCTTTTCGTGCACATATCATCACTTGCTTACCAGCAACATGAATAAGTGCTTCACCACGATCGCCCATAGGCGAAACCCAACCTGTTCTGGTCATATCTTGGCTACTGCAAGGTGTGAATGCCAATGAAGCAAGCTGTTGTTCTAACTCATCCATTGACAGTGCTATCTCTTTATTTAAGCGATAGACCAAAATATTTTTAAACCACAGCATCTGACATTCCCCTTAATCATTATTTACCGCATTATGATACTGAATGTTTAGGGTATCTAAAAGGTAATATCCCTTAAAAGAAAATATCCATAATGTTATTTAATAAAAAAGAAAAAAAAGCTGAAACGAATAATTAGTAAATCTACTCTATGATAATGAGTTTTATTCTTATTTATATTGAATTAACGAAGAATATTAATACTGAAATAACGAGATTTTTAGTACAAGCTCTTATGTGACAATAATCACATAATTTCATTTTTTAGCCATTTTTTGTTTACAATATGAAATCATTTTCAGATTTATCCCTGCATTAATTTACAAAACAAAAATCTTCTTGACGGACTCATGTGATAATTGTCACAAAAATAGGAAAATATAAAGAGTGATTTTTCACAAACATCTAGGTGATCTATGTCACAAAATTGAATATTTGTTTTTTAAATATTGTCAAAATAGCACAATTGGGCTTTTTATATTAACTATGGTTATAGTTTAGAATTTGTAATGTTTTATTGTGTTTCTTTGTTACTTGTACGTATTGATTAGATATTGTGATTGAATGGTATTCTTGTGCTTCTCTTTTTAATATTTGTAGTTAATTATTCTTTTTTTGAGTGAGTGTTACTCGTTACCACCAGTTAAATTGTATTTAAATGTGATTTTGCTTTTATTTAAATAAGAAATAAATATAAAGATAAAAAATTATTAATTAGGGATAACAATATTTAAATCTTTAGTGTTATTTATTTAGTGGTTAAAATTAATACTTCCTTTTAAATATATTAAATAGGGGGATAAATTTTTTATTAGCAAAAAAAATAGTCTTGTAACAAAATGAAATCTAAAAGAAAAATCAAAAAATGTTATTTTTAAAAAGTTGATTTAGTTCAAAAAACACGTATCTTTACCTTTAATTGTGATACCTATCACTTAGGTATGTAACCGTGAAATTGCATGTTGGTGTAATTGTGGGCTACATCACGAAAGAAGGGCTTTTTTTTGAGTAACATGCCAACGAAAACTCAACGACCTATTTCTTTTCCTAACAGAAATAAAAGCAATGCCCTTATTTAAATATAATGAGGATATTATTTTTGTGTCTTATTGGTGATTACGTCTGTGTCAAGGAAATTAAAACCTTTAAGAAAATTTTGTAGAGTCATAATTAGTAGCTATAAAAATTATCAATTGTGAGAGCGATTTTCTTTTTCGAAATTCGTGGCAGAGATCTTTTGTCCGAATCTCAGGTCAACTATATACGGCGGTATTATTTTTGACCTTAAAGGAAATCATAAAACTATAGAAAATAGATGGGTATTTTAATCATGAAAAGCTTGAAGCCTCTAGCAGCACTGGTTGGTTTGTTGGTTCTTTCTGGATCTGCAAACGCAGTAAACGTGTATAACGATAAAGGTACACGTTTTGATGTAAACGGTCAGTTCCGTTTAAAAACACAAGTGACTAGCCAAAATCATGAAATGAAAATGAATGATGACGGTAGCCGTATCGGTTTCTTTGGTTCACACGAACTGACTAACGATATCAAAGTATTTGGTAAATTAGAGTGGGGTTCAGACACTCAAAAAACTAACAGTGACAACCCTAAATCAAACTTTGAAATGTACAACCGTGTAGGTTATGTCGGTTTCTCTCATCGTGATTATGGTCAAATTCAGTTTGGTCGTACTTATATTCCGATCGACTGGGTGAAAAAATCAAGCTACGGCTATGGTAACACCGGTGTATTCTACTTCAGCGATGTATTAGGTCGTTCAGTAGGTTATCACAATGGCTATGCTGATGGAAAAGGTGTTGGTAAAAACAACTTTATGACCCGTTTACCACAAACTATTTTCTTAGAAACTAACCGTTATGAAGGCTTTAAATTAGCGGGTACAGTGACAGGTAAAACAGGTGAAGATGGTCGCCGTGTAGCGGGTGATATTACTCGTGCATATTCTATCGTTGGTTTTTATAAATCAACCTTTGGCTTAGAATTTGATGCTGGCTACTCTTCAGCTACTGGTGAAGCAACTACCTCTAAAAATAGTCCAAATAAAGGTAAAAACCCAGAGAATAGTATTTTAGCTTTTGGTGCGGAATACTTCTTCCCTGGCCGTGAATTTTCTATCGGTTTAGACTATGGTCAATCTCGTGGTAAAAATAACGGTTTTGCTTTAGAAGCAAATCAAGCTCCGACTAGTTGGAGTTCTGTTAAAGGCGACTGGAAAGCTGACTTATACGGTGTTGGTGTGAAATGGCACTGGGATCGTATCGAAAGTGGTATGTATGCGGGTTACTACCTGCGTGATGGTGATGCAAACACGTTCAACTACAAAAAAGAAACCTATACTGTGGGTGTAGATAAACGTTTTGCAGTATCTAAATATAACAACTTACGTTTATTCGCTGAAATGGCATACGATGATGCTCGTAGCGATAACGTGAAGTATGAAGATAAAAAACAATATATCTTCGAAACAGGTATGCGTCTGTACTTCTAGTCCTTTCAAAGAGACTGTTTGACAGAAGTAACGAAAGGAGAGCCATTTTGCTCTCCTGTTAACCAATATATAAGGGGTGTGTAATGGTTAAGAATGTGTTGAAAATTTCAACATTAGCAATGTTTGTCGCATTCAACGTGAATGCTGCGACAGTCGATCTTCGTATTATGGAGACGTCTGATGTTCACAGTAACTTAATCGACTTTGACTACTTCAAAGACAAACCAACAGAACAGTTTGGGTATGTCCGTACTGCTAATTTAATTAAAGCAGCAAAAGCTGAAGCAACCAATGCGATTTTAGTTGATAACGGCGACTTGATCCAAGGTAGCCCACTGGCTGACTACCAAGCAGCTAAAGGCTTAGAAAAAGGCGAATCTCATCCAGCTCACCAGCTGATGAACACCATGGGCTACACAGTCGGTAACTTTGGTAACCATGAATTTAACTATGGTTTAGATTACCTGAAAAAAGCCATCGCTGGTGCTAAATTCCCTTACATCAACGCCAACGTGATGGATGCGAAAACAGGCAAAAACTATTTCACACCTTATATCATTGTTGATACACCAGTAAAAGATCGTGATGGTAAAGAACACACTATCAAGATTGGTTATATCGGCTTCGTACCACCACAGATCTTAATCTGGGATAAAGCCAATCTGGATGGTAAGGTCGTTGTAAACGATATTACAGAAACAGCGAAAAAATTCGTCCCTCAAATGAAAAAAGAGGGTGCTGACCTGATTGTGGCTATTCCTCACTCTGGTTTTGCGTCAGAGCCGTACAAAGCAATGGCTGAAAACTCTGTTTATTATTTAAGTGAAGTTGAAGGCATCAATGCAATCATGTTTGGTCACGCTCACGGCGTATTCCCAAGCAAAGAATTTGAAGGTATTAAAGGCGTAGATACAGCGAAAGGTACTGTAAACGGTGTTCCTGCTGTTATGCCTGGCCAATGGGGTGATCACTTAGGTGTTGTTGATATGGTTATCAATAACGACAGCGGTAAATGGGTGATGACTGAAGCAACAGGTGAAGCGCGTCCTATCTTTGATAAAGCAAACAAAAAAGCATTAGTTGAACGTGATGCTGAATTAGCTCAAATCATCGAAAAAGCACACCAAGGTACCCGTGATTTCGTGGGTAAACACATTGGTAAAGCTTCTGCCAACATGTACAGCTTCTTAGCATTAGTACAAAGTGATCCAACTGTACAAATTGTTAATGATGCACAAGTTGATTACACCAAACACTTTATTCAAGGTGATCCGAACTTAGACGGTTTACCAGTATTAGGTGCAGCTGCGCCATTTAAAGCGGGTGGTCGTAAAAATGCACCAGCAGACTTCGTAGAAGTTGAAAAAGGTGACTTAACATTCCGTAACGCTGCAGACTTATATCTGTATCCAAACACATTAGTGGTTGTTAAAGCGACCGGTGCGGATGTTGTTGAATGGTTAGAATGTTCAGCGGGTATGTGGAACCAAGTTGATCCTAACTCAACTAAACCACAAGAACTGATCAACTGGGATGGTTTCCGTACTTATAACTTCGACACCATTAGTGGTGTGAACTATAAAGTTGACTTAACTCAACCAGCTAAATATGACGTTGATTGCCAAGTCGTTAATAAAGATGCGAATCGTATCAAAGAAGTGACTTACGAAGGCAAACCAATCGATCCTAAAGCAACATTCCTGATCGCAACAAATAACTACCGTGGATACGGCGGTAAGTTTGCTGGTACAGGTGAAGCGAATATTGCGTTTGCATCTCCAGATGAAAACCGTGCAATCTTAGCTTCTTACATTGCTAAACAAACTAAAGAAAAAGGTGAAGTTGCGACTAAAGCCGCTAACAACTGGTCATTCTTACCTATTAAGACTGATAAAGCGTTAGATGTCCGTTTTGAAACTTCACCAAGTGAAAAAGCGGCTACATTTATTAAAGATTTCGCTCAATATCCAATGACCTTCGTGGAAAATGATGAAATTGGTTTTGCAATTTACAAAATCGATTTAACTGAGAAGAAATAAGCAATTAAACCTGCCCGTTCAGGGCAGGTTTTTTCTTACCTTTTTGAACCAAAAGAGTGGTGTTATGACTCTTTAAGGGGATTTTATGCGCTTTATGAAGCTATTGCCTGCTGCTTTTGCGTTAGTGTTAGCAGGATGTGCAACGCAAGCACCTGAAATTACAGAACCATTAAAACCTCAAGCTAAATTAGTTGAAGGCGTATCTTGTATTTTACCTGATGCTCCAACAGCACCTTACGACTACATTGCTTCTAATGATCGCTATGGTCAAAACAGCACAGCATCAACAGATTACTTTAAGTTAGCGATTAACTACTCACCGGCTTTTTGTGATTATAAAAGTAATAATATTAAACGTTTAAATAACGATAATGAAAAAGATCGTGCAAAACGTGAGTACGATAAATTTGAAATCCAATGCTTCTCAGATAATAAATTTGGTTGGATTGTTCATGGGCTGTGGGCTGAAACCTGTGATGGTAAATCATGGGAAGACTGCCGTGATTGGAAAGACATACGCAAGCATCCTCGTTTATGTAAAGGCGATTTACCACCTTTAGAATACTCTGCTATCAAACCTTATCTGTGTGATTCTCCGGGTATCGATCTGTTACAAGGCGAATGGGAAAAACATGGTGTTTGTGCGTTTGATACACCAGATGCATTCTTTGGTAAACAAAAAGAGTTGTATGAAGCGTTAGTATTACCAGAAGGCCGTCCTTCAAATAGTGCATTGATTAAGTTCTTAAAAGAACACAATCCATCACTGAAGGATAAAGAAATTCAAATTAATCGAGATGAATTCTATATCTGTTATAGCAAAGATTTCGAAGTAATTGATTGTCCGAAACGTGAATTTTGATCTTAGGGATAAATTTTAAATGAACCATAAATATAAACTCGTTGCACTTGCTGTAAGCTCAGTCTTATTAGCAGGTTGTGCAAAGAACTACGACGAAGCTAATGTTGTTGATGTGCGCGTTATCGCAATGAACGACTTCCACGGTGCGCTAAAAGCGCCAGGTCCAAACAAACCTGGTGGCATTGAGCATATGGCTACGTTAATTAAAGAAATGAAGAAAGATAACCCGAACAACATCGTTGTTGCGGCGGGTGATATGGTTGGTGCAAGCCCACTGTTATCTTCAATGTTCCATGATGAGCCTTCAATTGAAGCATTATCATTAGCAGGCTTAGAAGCAACTTCTGTGGGTAACCATGAATTTGATAAAGGCATGGGCGAATTACTGCGTAAACAAAACGGTGGTTGCCACCCAGTAACGGGGTGCCAAGGCCCAACTGAGTTTAAAGGCGCAGATTTCCAATACTTAGCAGCTAACGTTATTGTTAACGAAACTGGCAAAACATTATTCCCAGAATACGTTATTAAAGAATTCAACGGTATTCCTGTTGCATTCATCGGTTTAACTTTAGAAGGTACTGCGGCTATCGTAACACCTAAAGGAACCGAAGGTTTAAGCTTCCACAATGAAGCAAAAACAATTAACGCATTAGTGCCTCAGTTAAAAGCAAAAGGCGTTCAAGCAATTGGTGTTCTGATCCACGAAGGTGCTGCACAGCGTCGTGATGGTGGTCCAGTTAATATCAACGCATGTAATGGTATTACAGGTAAAGTTCTGGGTGTTGTTGAGCAATTAGATCCAGCTATCGACTTCGTTGTTACTGGTCATACTCACCAAGCTTACAACTGTACTATCAACGGTAAATCAGTGACATCGGCACAGTCTAATGGTGCAATGTTAACGCGTATCGACCTGAAATTAGATAAAACAACGAAAGATGTTGTTGATATCGAAGCTCGTAACATTTGGGTTGATAACCGTAAATACGAAAAAGATCCAGCAATCACTAAACTGTTAGAAGCTTACGAAAAAATTGCTACCCCATTAGCTAACCGCATTATCGGTAAGTTAGAAGGCAATTTAACTAAGCAAACTAACGATGCGGGTGAATCTGCACTGGGTCAAGTGATTGCTGATGCACATTTATATACGGCTAAACCAAAAGATATGGGTGGCGCACAAATCGCGTTTATGAACAGCGGTGGTATTCGTGCTGATATGACCGGTGGTGATGTTTCTTATAACGCAATCTACACTGTACAGCCATTCTCTAACGTACTGTTAACTCAAACATTAACGGGTGAGCAAATCAAGCGCCTGTTAGAACAACAGTGGGATCGTTCACGTCCACAAGTGTTAGCGATTTCAGGTAACTTCCAGTACACATGGGATAGCAAAGCATCTAATGGTAACCGTGTTATCGTTGAATCAATGAAAATTGACGGCAAACCAGTGGATATGAAAGCATCTTACCGTGTTGTGGCTAACGAATACTTAGCAACAGGTGGTAGTAACTTCTCTGTACTGAAAGAAGGTAAAGATCCAGTTTACAGCGTGCCAGATGTTGATGCAGTCGTGAAATACTTTGCTGAGCAGTCTCCAATTGCTCAACCAAAAGCGAATAACATCACACGTAAATAACGTATTTTCATACGCCTTGTGAAAATCGCACCTTTTACTTTGGTAAGGGGTGCGTAAATAAATAAAGAGAGCAAAGTGTTGAACACAAAGGGTCCATCCCTACCTTTGTATTCATTGCGCACTTTGCTCTTTTTTTATGGAATTTTTAGAGTGGTGGTATAAGGCTGCCATTCTTGCTTTGTGGGCATATAATAAAAAAAAGCCCACAGTGGCTGTGGGCAAGGAATGAAAGTAAAAAAAGAGGGTATTATTTAGGGTCTTTTGTCAGATGTCTGTTCTAACACTTATTTGAAGATTTTAAAGCGTGAATCATCTTCCATATAATTCTTCTCACCAGCCTCTTGTTCAATTGAACCAAAGACCATTTGAGCTCTTAATTTCCATGTTTTTGGCAGATCCCAAGTTGCATGAACTTCGTCATCAATAATTGGGTTGTAGTGTTGTAATGAAGCACCTACGTTCTCTGCTGCTAATGCAGTCCAAACAGAAAGTTGTGCCATACCACTTGCTTGCTCTGACCATACAGGGAAGTTCTCAGCATACAGTGGGAATTGCTCTTGCAGACCTTTTACGATATCAGTATCTTCGAAATACAAAATTGAACCAGCACCTGCGGCGAAGCTATTAATTTTTGCTTCAGTTGCACTGAATGCTTCTGCGGGTACTAATTTTTTCAGGGTATTTTTAACGATATCCCACAGTTTTTGATGTTGTTCACCAAACAGAACAACCACACGAGATGTTTGTGAGTTAAATGCAGTTGGACTCTCTTTAACCGCTTCTTTGATAATCGCCGTGACTCTGTCTTCGCTAATTGGAAGTTGATTACCTAAATGATAAATTGTTCTACGTTTTTTCATTAAATCAGTAAATGCGTTAGACATGATGTCTCCTTGATAAATTTAAGCGCTTAAAGCGTGTCTTAGCTTGGGCTAATCTATGGACATACTATAGGGGCTATTGGTGATTTATTGATATATAAAAAATTTAATCAGTTACGTCAAAATATTCGACTTAGTTTTTAACTGCTTGATTTAGATTCTGTTTATCTTCATATCTAAACTCAGGAGCAAGCTGGCTAATACCTAATCCACCGGCTTTCTTCACTTTGATCTGTACCGGAATGCGTTCTTTCATGGCTTCTACGTGACTAATCACACCAATAATTTTGCCAGAAGCATTAAGGCTATCGAGTGCATCTAATGCGATATCTAGCGTATCAGGATCGAGTGTGCCAAAACCTTCATCTAGAAATAGTGACTCAATCTGTGTCTTATTACTGACCAAATCAGAAAGTGCGAGAGCGAGCGATAAACTGACTAAGAAACTTTCTCCTCCCGAGAGAGTACGTGTATCTCGCAACGCATCTGCTTGCCATGTGTCTGCAATTTGTAGTTCAAGGCTTGCAGGTGTTTTACGTTGTAAGAAATAACGTCCATGTAGTTTTTCTAAACGGTGGTTAGCTAAATAAATCAAATGATCGAGAGTTAATCCTTGAGCAAAACGGCTAAATTTATCCCCTGAAGCAGAGCCCACCAATTCGTTTAAGTAACTCCAATCATCAAATTGAGCTTGCTGTTTAGCAATATGGGTCAATAGACTTTGTTGCTCTTTGCGTTTTTCTTCATCAGTGCGTAGTTGCTCTTGGATGCGAAATTTTGTCTCTTGTAAGTGGGTTATTTGTGTTTCTAACAGCAATAATTGAGCATTAATTTGTTCGATGTTTTGCTGTGTTGCCAATAATGGCTGTTGTGACAAATGTTGTTGATATGTCTTTTCTTGTGTATCTAAACGTGTTTTTTCTTGTAGTAGTTTATCAAGCCGTTGTTTTTGTTGTTCTTGTAAACGGTTTCTTTCTTCGACTGATAACAAGGATGCTAAAAATGCATTTTCGTCAGCAAAGGGGCTGTTTTTTAACGTATTGTGATATTGCTCAATAATGCTTTGTGAAAGTGTATGAAGCCGTTGTAACGATTTTTCATTTTCCTGATATTGACCAATAAGTTGATTTAGACGAACTTCAAGTTGGTTTTTTTCTTCGCTATATTGCTCAATTTGTTTTTGTAATAACTGACTTTTTTGTTCTAACTCATTACGCGCATCTTCTGTGGTTTGTGTCCCGAATAACGCTTGGCGTTGTGCTTTCAACTGTTCTTGTTGTTGATGTAGTTGTTTAAAGTGGATTAAAACACGCTCAAGTTCTTTTTGAGTTTTAGCTAAATAGCGTTTTCTCTCTTCTTGCGTTAATGACAATTCACGAATTATTTGCAGTAATTCCTGATGTGCTTTTAATGTCGATTGATATTGTTGACTCTCTGTTTTACGCGCATTAAGCCATTGGTTTTTTTCTTCAAATTGGCATAACTGATAACCTTGTTGTTCAACTCGAGATTGTATCTCTTGTGCTAATTGTGTCTGTTGTTGCAAATATTGTGCTGTTTGTTGCTGTTTATTGATGACTTCTTTTTGTTGTTGAGTAAATTGATTTTGTTGATGAAGAATCGCTTGCTGTTGTTGATTAAACAGCTCTTTGGTATCAGATAACAGTTTGTATTCTTGCTGAAGTTTTGCTTCTAATGCTTGGTAATTTACTCGTTTTTGCGTCAGCAAATTATCTTCTTTTTCAAGCTTGGCATCTAATTGAGTTAAAGTATCTTCTTTGCAGTCAACATCAGGCAATGCGTGTGTTTGGGCTAAGGTTTGCCATTGTTGTTTTAATGTCGTTATATCTTGGGTGAGTTGTTCACTATCTTCATTGAGTTTTTTGTTTTGGGCTTGATAGTTAGCGCATTGTGTTTTTTGTTCCACTAACTCTATTGTTAATGTATGAACTTGTTGCGTTAAAAGATCTAATCGTGTTTTTGTTTCGTCTGGTTTAATTTCCTTATATTTTTCAACATAAGGATGTTCCGTTGAACCACAAACAGGACATGGGGTGTCTTTAACTAAACGTTGTCTCTCTTCTTCATATTCTGCTAACTTTCGTATTAAAAGATAATTATCATTTAAATCTTTAAGATGCTGTTCTTTCTCTTTTAAAACAATGTCATTTTTGTGAATACTCTCAGTCAACATAACTATTTTTTGCTGATTATCTGACAGAGTTCTTTGGTACTGATGTTCTGCTTTTATCGCTCGTTGTAATTGAGCTTGTAATCCCATCAGTTTAGCAAGGGCATTTCTTTGTTGTGATATTTGCTGTAAACGAGAAGGGATAGCTGTAATGGCATCAGCTTTATTTTGTTGCTCAAGTTGTGTTTCCAACTCCTTTAATTGCTGTTGCTGTAAATTAAGACTGTGCTGTTGTTGCTCTAGCGCTTTAGTTGCTTTTTCTAAGCCGAGTTTGAGAGTGTGTTCTTTTTCTTGCTCTGTTTTTTCACTCTTTTTGCTCACAAAATATTTTTCTGTGATTTCATCATATTGCTCAAAATAGCGTTGCCATAAAGGTAGATTTTCAGCAAGTTGAGCATAAGCCGTATGTTGGTTTAAATAATCATTTAATTCACTGGCTTGTTTTTGTGATGTTGTTAGTTGGTGTGCTGTTGATTGAATTTTTTCCAGATATTCTGATTGTGTTTTTTCGAATGCATTTTTTTGTTGTGTTTTTGCTGAAATATCTTGTTGTAGCAAGGCTAATTGATTATCTAATGGCGCCACTTTTTCACGAATAAGTTGTAATATTTGCTGTTTCTTCTCATCGTGTTGTTTAAATGTGTTACGTGCTTCGGTTAAATGCTGATTAATTGGTTGGCTTTGTTGCTCAATAAGCTGTTTTTCGGCCTTTAATGCTAAGAGTTGCGACTCAATATAGGCTTGTTCTTTTAATAGGCGATTTTTTTCATCATAAATCGGGCGAATTTTTTCTGCAGGTTCACTATTTTCAAGACGTTGAATATCAGGTTTTGCTGCCACTAATGCTTCTTGTGCTAAATTAACCTCAGTTTGCGCAAAAGTTTTGTTTTTATTGAGTTCAATCTCTTTTTCTTGCCACTGTTTTGCTACTTGATATTCCTGTTGTTCTTTTTGTAAGAGGCTCTCTTTAGCAAAAAGATCTGTTTGTTCCGTTAATAAAGCTTGGCGGGCATTTTCATCTAATAATGCCATCATTTCAGCCTGTTGCTTGAGTGTTTTTAACGTTTGTTCTTCTTCTCGCCAATGTTTAAAGATTGATTGGGAAATATGACGATAAATATCTGTACCAGTGAGTTCTTCGAGTAACTCCGCGCGAGATTTGTCATCTGCATTAAGAAATGCTGCAAATTGTCCTTGTGAAAGCAACATTGATTTAGTAAATCGGTCAAAATCCAGCCCTGTAATATTAATGATCATCTCTTTTACTTGGCTTATCTTGCTCGCTAATATTTTGTCTTCCCCCCCAGTGATATTTATTTTGACGAGTTCAGCTTGTGGTGCCTGAAGATTGCCATCTTCTTTATAATTAGCACGGCGTTGTTCCCAAAAAGCACGATAAGCGACACCTTTGACTTCAAATTCAACTTCAGCTAAACATTCTGCGGTATGGCGCGTCATTAATTCATTTTGAGATTGTGTTACTTTATCTAATCGAGGGGTTCTATGATAAAGCGCTAAACTAATGGCATCTAAAAGGGTGGTTTTTCCCGCACCGGTAGGGCCTGTAATCGCAAACAATCCGTTGCTAACAAAAGGCTCTTGGTTAAAGTTGATTTTCCATTCACCTTTTAAGGAGTTAATATTTTTAAAGCGCAGACTTAAGATTTTCATTTTACTTCGTTATCCTCTTGTTCTGCCATTTCAACTGCTTGTTTAAATAATGTGGTTAATCGCGTTTTAGTTTCTTCTGAATCAAACTCATGTTGTTCTAAACGTCTTTCAAAAACATCATAGACCGTTAATTCTGTCAGTGTTTCTTTTTCATTTTGAGTGAGCACTTGGCGTTGTTTTCTAGATCTTCTTAATAAAACCACATCAAAAAGTGGGTTGTTAGTTAACTCTTGAATACGAGTTTGTATATCACTGAGATAATCTTGTGTAGAAACTTCAATATCCAACCAGATAGTCGTCTCTGTTTCAGCATATTGGTTTTTAAAATTTTCAAGCTGTGTGGCTATTTCTTTTAATGATCCTGCAATTGTACGCAATAGCTGGAATTCGGGGATAGGGAGTAGCGTAAGCTCAGCTAATTTATCTTGCTCAAAATCGATAAGGCAGACACTTTTTTGTTGTCCACTCTCATCAAAACTTAAAGGAATTGGTGAACCACTGTAACGAATATGTCCTGATTTATTCACCACTTGAGGGCGATGAATATGGCCAAGAGCAATATAATCAAATTCAGGAAATAGGGTTGCAGAGAAGGCTTCTAAAGTACCGATATATATTTCACGTACAGAATCGCTCACACTTGCACCAATCGTTGTCAGATGGCCTGTCGCAATAATAGGGATCTTGGCGTTCAATTGTTCACGTAAATCGAGAGCTGCTTGATATTGAACTTGATAATAATCAGCAATCGCTTCTTTTAGCGCGTTTTGTTTTTTAGCACCGGATTGCCCACTTCGGCTAGTTATCATATCTCTAGGGCGTAGATAGGGGATCGCACACAGTAATGCTCCTGGCGCGTTATCTTTTTGACGAAGAATTAACGGTGCTTGCGGCGTTTCGGTATGAACACTGGCAATAACAGTGGTATTTAAACATGCCAATAGTGATTTAGATTCATTGAGTGTTGCGACGGAATCGTGATTGCCACCTAAAATAACTAATTGGCATTGTGTGTCTCTCATTGCAACAACAAAGCGATTATACAGCTCTCTGGCATAGCTTGGGGGTGAGCCAGTATCAAATATATCACCAGCAACAATTAGGGCATCAACTTGATGAACCTTAATTTGTACTAATAACCAATCAAGAAATTGTTGATGTTCTTGTGCGCGGGTTTTAGTAAAAAAATATTGCCCTAAATGCCAGTCTGATGTGTGAATAATCCGCATTGCTATCCCTCTTTTTTATTTGCTCAGAGTATAGCGCACCTTGCTTTTTTAGTGAAAACTCAACAGTAAGCCTTTTTTTGAGCGATTTTTCACCAAAAAATGATTTATTTACCTTAACAACACCATGGTATTTCAGTAATGTTAAGGTTAGTCATAAATCTGTCATAAAACTGCATCATAATCATTTTGACCCTCTATATACATTACACAGGATAGAGTATGGCAAGGCGTATTCTTGTTGTTGAAGATGAAACCGCAATTCGAGAGATGATCTGTTTTGTTTTAGAACAAAATGGTTTTCAACCAATTGAAGCAGAAGATTATGATTCTGCATTGAGTTTTCTTATCGATCCTTACCCTGATCTGGTTTTATTAGATTGGATGATCCCCGGAGGCTCCGGTTTACAGGTAATAAAACAGATGAAGCGAGAGAGTAATACTCGTGACATCCCTATTATTATGTTAACGGCAAAAGGGGAAGAAGAAGATAAAGTCCAAGGCTTAGAAACGGGAGCTGATGATTATGTTATCAAGCCCTTTTCACCTAAAGAGCTTGTCGCCCGTGTGAAGGCAATTTTACGACGTTTATCACCGATGTCAGCGGAAGATATCATTGAATTCAATGGATTATCGCTTGATCCTGTTTCTCATCGAGTAACGAGTCAAGATAAACCGATTGATATGGGGCCTACCGAATTTAAACTCCTGCACTTTTTTATGACTCATCCTGAACGCGTATATAGCAGAGAACAACTGCTAAACTATGTTTGGGGAACGAATGTTTATGTCGAAGACCGTACTGTGGATGTGCATATTCGTCGTTTACGTAAAGCCATTGAAGAAGATGGTCATGACCGAATGATACAAACAGTACGTGGAACGGGATATCGCTTCTCTGCCCGTTTCTAAGTCAATATGGGAGTAATCGTCAGGTGTTAGAACGACTATCATGGAAAGCCCTCGTCTGGGGGCTATGTCTATTTTGCTTACCTGCCTTTGTATTATCGCTTTTTATTGGCCATCTTCCTTGGCTACTGGTGGTATCACTTCTTAGTGCTTTGGTTTGGCATGCTTATAATTTGATGAAATTGTCTAAATGGTTATGGCTCGATCGCTCAGTCTTACCCCCCGAAGGCAGAGGAGGATGGGAGCCTATTTTTTATGGTATTCGACAAACACAGCAACGTAATCGTAAGCGACGTCGAGAATTAGGTGATTTAATTAAGCGTTTTAGAAGCGGGGCTGAAAGCCTACCTGATGCGGTTGTAATGATGACCAATGAAGGTAATATTTTTTGGTGTAACAGCTTAGCTCAACATTTATTAGGTTTTCGCTGGCCAGAAGACAACGGGCAAAATATTTTTAATTTATTACGTTACCCAGATTTCTTGCACTATTTTACCGCAGGCGATTTTAGTCACCCTTTAACGATTTCTCTTAATAATGGCTCTATTGTGGAATTTCGTGTGATGCCATATAGCGAAGATCAGCGCCTAATGGTAGCGCGAGATGTGACAGAAAAAAATAAACTAGAAAATGCACGACGTGATTTTTTTGCCAACGTGAGCCACGAATTAAGAACGCCTTTAACCGTTATTCAAGGCTATCTTGAAATGATGGAAGAAAATAGTGCAGAAAAACCGGCAGAACATAAAGCGATAATGACAATGCAGGAACAAGCTAAACGGATGGATACGTTAGTAAAGCAGCTATTACAACTTTCCCGTATTGAATCAGCTCCTCATATTGATTTAAATAAGATTGTCGATATACCCGCCATTTTAACCTTATTGCAACAAGAGGCAAACTCACTAAGCCAAGGCCAACATCATATTACCTTTGATATTGATGAACAGTGGGCTGTACGTGGTAATGAAGAGCAGTTGCGTAGTGCCGTTTCTAACTTAGTCTATAACGCGATTAATCACACAGAAGAAGGCACAACAATAAAAGTTAGCTGGAAGAAAATTCCTCAAGGTATGTTATTTAGTGTTTCCGACAATGGTTCAGGGATCAGTGCTGAACACTTAACACGTTTAACAGAACGTTTTTACCGTGTTGATAAGGCACGCTCTCGTCATTCTGGTGGTACAGGATTAGGGTTGGCAATTGTGAAAAAATCACTGCTTCATCATCATTCACAATTGAATATTGAAAGTAAAGTTGGGAGTGGAAGTACGTTTTCTTTTATTCTGCCTCAAACCTTACTATCTGCTAAAAAAGTACACTAATCAGTTTTTCTATTTAAAGCCTTTATCATCTAATGTTTAATTAGTGATAAAGGCTTTTTGTCTTTTTATCACTCTTTTCGATGTCAATAAAAACTAATATCGTAGCGTTAAATTTTAATATTATTAATTAATAAGAACTTTAAATATGGCTAATGACCAATATTATTGGTGATAAAATGCACAAATCATATCATGTATATTCGGTGATATATGATAGTTATAACTACCTCTGAAAAATAGTTTAGATGATTATTCTGGTTTTTGGATTGGCTATTGCCTTTTTTCATTATAAAAGTTTTACTTGTGCCCAGTTATCGGCAATTTTTTCTATTTGATACCTAATTGCTCTGCATGAAATGATTATATGTGGATATTATCCTGAATAATAATGATATGAGCTCAAATAGATATTGTTGATTTTATGTTGCGCCATCTTGGCGTTATTTAACCATTATTGTAACTACATATTAACAAAACTTATGGCACATAGATTAACTTCCAGAGATATTCTGGCATTAGGGTTTATGACCTTTGCCCTTTTTGTCGGTGCTGGCAACATTATTTTTCCTCCTATGGTGGGTTTACAATCCGGTGAATTTGTTTGGACAGCTGCAATCGGCTTTCTTATTACTGGTGTTGGTTTACCTGTATTAACCATCGTTGCATTAGCTAAAGTTGGTGGAGGCATTGAAGCATTAAGTACACCTATTGGTAAATCAATGGGGCTGTTATTAGCAATTGTTGCTTATCTCGCTGTTGGTCCTCTTTTCGCAACACCACGTACTGCAACCGTCTCTTTTAAAGTGGGTATTGCTCCTTTAGTGGGTGATACTGAAATGTCATTGCTGATTTATAGTATTGTCTATTTTTTAATTGTTATTGGTATTTCGCTTTATCCGGGGAAATTACTAGATAGTGTTGGTCATATATTGGCACCGATTAAAATTTTGGCATTGGCGGTATTAGGTGTTGCCGCGATATTTTGGCCTGCTGGTGGTGCTATTCCTGCTACAGAAGCTTATCGAGATATGGCATTAACTCAGGGCTTTATTAACGGTTACCTCACCATGGATACATTGGGGGCTATGGTTTTTGGTATCGTGATTGTTAATGCGGCTCGCTCTCGAGGTATTGATAATTCATCACTGTTGACGCGTTATACTATGTGGGCGGGAATTATTGCAGGTATATTATTAACTGCAATTTATTTGAGTTTATTTAAATTAGGCTCTAGCAGTGGCAGCATTATTCCGGGCGCTCAAGATGGTGCAGATATTCTACATGCTTATGTTCAATATACGTTCGGTAACTTTGGTAGCTTCTTTTTAGCTGTCTTGATCTTTTTAGCCTGTATGGTGACCGCGGTTGGTTTAACCTGTGCATGTGCAGAGTTCTTTAGCCGTTATTTGCCTATCTCTTATCGTGTATTAGTGTTGATTTTAGCGATATTCTCAGCTGTTGTTTCAAACTTAGGCTTGAGCAAACTGATCGCGTTTTCTATCCCTGTGCTGATTATGATTTATCCACCTTGTATTGTGATTATTTTAATGAGTTTCACATTACGCCTGTGGAATAATCCAAGCCGTATTATCGCACCAGCAATGGCGGTTAGTTTGTTTTTCGGCATTTTTGATGCCATTAAAGCATCTGATTATTTGAAACACTTATTACCAGAATGGGCGACAAAACTACCGTTGAGTGAGCAAGGTTTAGCGTGGTTGATCCCAGTATTAGTGACGATTGTTGTCTGTGGTATTTACGATAAAGTGGCAGGCTCACAGAGTAAAAAAGTGATCCATACTGAAGCCATTAATAAGTAATAAAGTATATTGATTGTAAAAATAAACAGGGAAACGAAAGTTTCCCTTTTTTAATGATATATATTTGAGGTATTAATTAACAGAAGTCGAGTTCTGTTTTCTGTGCAACAGGATGCTGGTCTTCATCTAAATAGTAATGAATACCAGCGACGATCCCATCTTCACCTTCATAGAAGATTTTAAAGCGAGTACGATTGCCGTCATGATAAGCAATAACTGCACTACCGCCTTTTCCTAAGCAGAACTGATGGAGATCACCTGTTGAGATACAAATACTATCGTCGCCAGATACCGTGACTTTACAGTTATCACCTGTATTAATGGCTACAGAGTTATTTCCTGTAACATTGATTTGCGCTAAATCACCTGTATTGGTGACTTTTGCTCGATCTTGAGAGGCCGTAATAAAATTACGCATACCGCTATTGGCGATATGAACGCCATTACCTGAGGCATAAATTTTGACATCATTGCCACTATTACAAATACGAGAGCGTCCACCTAAACTACCAATACGACACTGATTTCCTGTATTACACACTTTCCCTGCAAAACCAGTATTCATCAATTGATTGCTATAACCTGTGTTGGAAATGCTATTTTCATCACCAGAAAAAGCCACGATGTTATTATTGCCACACAAAGCGAGATCAGTGCTTAGTTGCTGACTTTTTAAGATCAATTGATGCCATTCGGTAGAAAATTGAATATTTTCAGAAGCTGGCAAAGTGTTGTGATAGGGCAGACGTTGTAATGTCACGCCTTGCTGTTGTTCATTGCCGAGCAGGAACAAGATGTTTTCCATCACTTCTTGTTCCTGTTTGGCAAAGGAGGCTTCACTAAAATGACGTAAATAAATATATTGAATAAAGCTTTCTATCCACTGTGTACGGCGCTGTTTTATTAACTCACTATGAATAGCACCGTAAGTGCCTCCATCAGGAAAATAACGTAAAAACCAACGATAAAGCGAAGTTGAAACATGCAGTTGTCGTAAGTCTTCTTTTGTTAATCTAATATTTTCCTTTGAAGGGACTGACATATAAGCTCCTTAATCCATGTATTAATTAGTGTCTATGGTAACCGTCAACCATACTGCGAAATGTTTGGAATGGTGTTTTTCCTGTTGTACACAGATAAAGGTGACCAATAATAAAAAAGACACTACATACTGCTAATATTTGGTGCGCGATTAATAACCAAGCTTTAAACATTACGGCATCAGCAGGAATAAATGCTGGATTTTGAAGTAAAACACCGGTTATCAAAAGGAGTGGAACTAATGCATACATCACACCTAAATAAGCCATTTGTTGCAGTGGGTTAAATTTCACATTTGGCGTTGCTGGGAAAGGGTGATCTTCTCCTTTAATAATTCCATAGAGATAAAAACGGGTTTGCATAAAAGCACGTTGAAACCAGTTTTTACCATCAATGCGATAAAATTTACCATTACCGCCGACAAGATTAATGAATACAAAAGATAACCAGCACACCAAGAGAAGATAACCACAGATTTCATGCACACTGACTAATAACGCTGTATCGTGAGCAGAAAGTAGGGCGAAATGGTTAATGCCACCGCTAAGAAGCAATAAAATAAATAAAGAGGCGTTACTCCAATGCCATAAACGTACGGCTTTAGAGTAAAGGTAGAGCTTCTCTTCTTTATGTGATTGACCATGTGGTGTAGCAAAGCGATAGCGTAAAAAACCATGAAGTGCGAGCACGAGTAGCATGCCAACGAATAATACACCCGCAACAATAAGCCAAAGCGGTAAATAATCTGGTGTATAAATTAAAACATACTCTTTTAGTGCAGCTTGGAACTGGGCACTGTCTGGCATGGTATTGACGATACTCATACTTTACCCTCCTCTTGAACGTGAGGCCCTACACGGCGATAGAGATGGGGTTTTCCTACACCATCAAGTTGATAAATATAATAATCGTGTGTTTTAAGCCATTCTTGAATTTGAGGGCTGTCTTCTCTACCAAATAACAAGGCATTTTGTGGACAAGCACTCACACAAATTGGTGGGAAACCTTTTTGTAATCGAGACTCAAGACAAAAATCACATTTATCAGCAACATGTGTCACTGGGTTAAGATAACGTACTTGGTATGGACATGCTGATATACAGTAGCTACAGCCAATACATTTCTCTTTATCTACACGCACAATACCATTGGTTTCATCACGCCAAGATGCACCTGTAGGGCATACAGGAATACAAGGAGCGTCTTCACATTGCTGGCAAGAGTGTCTAAAGAAATGGTACTTATCGTTGTCTTCTTTTAGGCTTAATGGAATATGAGCAATATCCATTCTTGCCATTCCTGTTGGAACTTTATTTAATCGACGGCATGCAGTGGCACAAATATTACAACCATTACAAAGCGTCTCATCATGGATCATGGCATAACGGATTGGTTTCTTTTCAGCGGTTGCCGCAAGTGCGCTTCCTAGTGGCGCACTGAAAAAAATGACCGATCCCATGCCTGCTACAAATTTACGGCGAGAAACACGCATTATTTTTGCTCCTCAGTCTGATGATGTTGTAATACCCACATGACATTTCGTGGATAAGATAGAACGTTAAGGATTTTCATGTTGTTCTACCTCTATCCATTCAGTTAAGCCTCGTGCTTTGCCATAACTCATTAACCTATTGCTAAAGAGATAAGGGGCATCGTTAGACGCTAAAACTTGTTGAATATCTTGAAAGTCAGGGTGGTCTTTCATCAGTGTCAGTGCATCTTCGATCTCTGAAGCCGTATAATGAAAGGGTTCAGACATCAACATGCTTTGTTTCAATGGACGAGGATAGGTTTCGCACTCAAATCGAACAACACCAGCAATTGCGGTACAAATATCAGCGTGACGATTTAATAATTGCAATTGTGCGAAGTTATCTGACATAAATTCATCAGAGTAAAAATAATCCTCACCATTGAGACTTAAATGGGCGATATCAATAAACTCGTCGCTTTTTAACGCGGTTTCTAACTGCACAATATCTTCTTGAGTAAGAGAATAGGGCGCATCATACAGCGTTGAAATAGCTAGCAGTTCACCTTCTTTTGAACATTGACGTATTGCATTCGCTAGATGTTGTTCAGCAGATAATTCTGCGATTTCTTCAACTTGCTCTTCCTCAAGTACCGTTGTGGTGTTAGTACTGCGTCCAACACCTGTTTCTGATAGTGGCAGTAGCCAACGGCGGCGAGAGATATCAGGTTGCTCTAACGCAATATCTGCATCATCAGCAATATCGGGTGGTATAGAAGCTGATGCATTTTGTTCTATCATCATGATCTCCTTCTTTTACCGATTAACTTGGTAATAAACCACGAGACGCTAAATCGTCAGCAATATCTTGCAATCCAAGGCGAACCAACGTTTCTTTTGTTGGGCAACCTAACTGCGGATCCCAGCCCATTTCTTCATAGAACATGGTGAGAGAAAGCTGCATATCTTCTCTATCCATTTTGTCTGTACCTTCAGTAAAGACAGGAATATCAGGATCTTTATCGAACACCCATGAGCAAATTTGGTCATGCTCGTTACGCATATCCATGGTATTCATTAATTTTACGGTATAAGCACGGTGTAAAGTGAAGATACGCTCTGAGGCCAAATCCAGATCTTTAGAGGTTGTTGGTTCACCTGTAATAGCGGTAAAGAATTTAGCTTCCATTTCTAAGTCACCACGATAATTGCGGCTTTTATGAGGTGAAACCGTCATTGGCCAAACCCAGTTACATAAAGTGACTGCATCGTGTAAGCAACTACGTAAAATTGTCCATTTGGTGTACGCAATTTTTGCTTTATTGATTGGTGTGTAGTTTTTGGTTTCATCAAAAGCATCACCAGAACCAAATAGCTCACCAGCAATCTCTTTTTGCAGTTTCAGAGGTAAACCACTACCGATATAGTTGATATGGGTATGTGTCATCGCATCGCGGTTAAACATACAGTTAACGATAGAACCGACTTGGGCAGAGGCTTCATTGGCGTGGTGAATAGGAAAGCCCATTGGTGACCAAAGTTTATTTTTCTTGTTCGCCCAATACTCTTCACCTAAATTCCATCGTTGTGCAATTAGGTAAGAGCCATCAGCTAGGTGACTAAATTCACCTTTACGGTGCGCTAAGCGATAATAGAAATCTTTGATAAATTCAGGATTACCTTCTTCAAGCTTATCCCAAGGAATATCATTATATTCCTCTTCAGAAAGAACGCGTTTAAAGACACCATGGGTGTAGCAATAAGTGAAGTCACGATGAAGTTGGCCGTAGTTACACCATAACCCCATATCATCAAAAATATTCAGACCCACTAAGTTACCAACAACGTTACCATCCCCTTTTTTCTCTACATCTTTTGGGCCATTAGGGAAAATAGTTGTGTGAACAAAGTTAGCAACACAAGTATTACCACCTGTTTGTGGTACACCAAATTTTTTCGCTTGTGGAACGTTAAGTTGTGCCATACAGCGAATAGGGCAAGAGTGACATCCCCCCATTTTGACAGTGTATTCTTCTGCTTCAGGGCCTAAGTCAAAGGTGGATTTCATGGTTCTGAAACCGACAGTATTGATATCACCAGGAGGAATCTCACCAGTTTCAATTGGGCCGCCTTCAGCAGCTCCCCAATACAGTCCTTTACGTGCAGTCCAACGAGAGCCAGGATCTGAATACTCAGCCCAAGATTGTGGTGTACTTGGTACAACGTGGTTGTTATTGGAGCCAATTAATTGCGTCATCATGTAGTCGTTAAGCTCTTTTAATGCTTTACGATCAGCAACGTTAACGCCACGGCTACCTTCTACCACAATGGCTTTTAATTTTTTAGAACCTAATACGGCACCGACACCAGCACCACCACTGTGGTTACGGCTATTAATAATGCCAGATAAAGGTACAAGGTTTTCACCAGCAGGGCCAATGGTTGCAACACAAGCTTCAGGGCTTGTTTGAGCACATAACTCTTCTGTGGTTTGGCGAACGCCTTTACCCCATAAGAAAGAGGCATCTTCAATAGATACTTGGTCATCATCAATATGGATCCAAACAGGCTTATCTGATTTACCTTCAATAATCAGAGAGTCATAGCCTGCAAATTTCATCCATGCTGCAAAAAAACCGCCCATATGAGCATCAACAACGAGATTGCCACGAGTAAAAGTGGAAAGAGAAGTGATATTGACGCGAGAGCTACAAGGTGCGCCTGATCCAGTTAAAGGCCCTACAGCGAAGACAACTTTGTTTTCTTCATCAAAAGGTTTAACTCCAGGACCAACTTCGTCATACATAATTTTATAACCAAAGCCCATACCACCAATTAAGGATTTAAATTTACTTGAGCTTTCACGAGTGATGGCACCGGTAGTTAAATTGATTCTTAGAATATTTCCAGTCCAGCCGTTAATCATAATATTGCTTCCTAATCTAAATGTGGTTCAGTGATGTGATTGTATGGATTTTATTAAACAGTAATTTCTTTCCATTCAATGATTTGCAACGCACCAGTTGGGCACGCAGATGCACACTCACCACATAAATTACATTTGCCGGATTTTTTAGTTTGTGGATTGACAGTTGCCATCATCCACGGGCAAGCCGTTGTACAGGCAGCACAACCAATGCAGCGGCGTGTATCTACGACAATACAACCAAACTCTTCTTGATAACGGATAGCTTTTACAGGACACACCTTCATACATTCTGGATCTTTACATTGACGACAAGTATCCGTTGTAAAGTTTAAATCGCCATAAAGCCCACCACCGGAGCCAATACCTTTATCACCAAAATAGAAATGGCGATGAATTTTTGTTCGAGAAAAGAAGGAACCAACACTTCCATCGTTCCATGTTGTACATGCTGTTTCACAACGGTGACAGCCAGTGCAACGTGCTCGATTAGTAACTAAAACGCCTTTAGGTGTTGTGGTTAATTGAATGATGCCGCTGTCTATTTCTTCTTGCTTACAACCTAAAAGAGAAAGCAATGCGGGTGCTATAGTGATCCCTGCAAGCCCTTTACCGGATATTCGCAGAAACTCTAGTCTTGATAGCCCAATATCTAATATTGGACGATGATGTGTATCAGACATTAATATTTATCTCCGCTTAACTAATTTAATAAGAAATAAGTTGTGATGATAAATTATTTATTTATCCGCTTGCTTTACCGTTATATAAAAAATATAATAACGCTATCGTTAAGGGATATATTATAAATTTCAACTCTTTTATGATAAAAATACATTGTGATGAAATGTTAAATATTTGTGTTTACAATGTGTTATCTCCATTTTTTACGTATTTTTATTATCCTCTTTGATAGTGTGGGTATTAATAAATTAATACTGTGACTGCTATCATAGAAATAAAAATAGCGCATACTATTAATTTTATTTAATTAAATGATTATTATTTTTATCTGTAATTAAGAAAGAGAATAAATACCATTTATATATATTCTATTATTGAAATTAAATTAAAGGTGATTTGCTCTTATATTCTATCTAATATTATTGTTTTAATAATAAATTGATATTTGATATTAATTGTTTATTTAGTCAAAAATTGATATTGATTATTATTAATAGAATAATATATGAATAAATTGTAAAACCATGACTAGATCATTTTTATAAAAAAAGAAACCTTTTCTAATTGAGAGAAGGTTTCTTATATTAATATCATTATGTGGTTTAGGGACTAGTAACCTACAGCTTTCCCCGCCGGGCGACGAACATCATTTGATCCATAAAGATAACCTTCACGTACTGCACCAGAAACAGCAGAATCATTGCCTGATGATGCAGGGATAACACCTTCTTCTCCAGGAAGCCCAACCATAATGAGTTCAGCGGCTCCCCATGGGGTTTGTTCTACCATTTTATATCCCATGGCAGAGAGTTTTTCTAAAGTGTCTTTTGATAATCCTCGTTGCTCATAATAAACCTCATCCGGTAACCATTGATGGTGAATGCGAGGGCTATTAACTGCTTCTTGTGGGGGCATTCCAAACTCAATGATATTAAGTGCCGTTTGTAAGGTGATCGAGATAATACGTGAACCTCCTGGCGATCCTAAAATAAGGAAAGGTTTGCCTTCTTTAGTCACAATTGTTGGGCTCATTGATGATAGTGGGCGTTTTAATGGCGCAATACTATTGCGTTCACCTTGCACTAAACCATAGAGATTTTTTTCACCAACTTTGGTTGTAAAATCATCCATCTCATTATTGAGGAAAAAGCCAGTGCCAGGGGCAATAACAACGGCACCAAAGCGACCATTAATGGTGTAAGTGGTCGAAACTGCATTGCCGTCTTTATCCATTACTGAGTAGTGTGTTGTTTCAGGACTTTCATGAGGAGCTATGCCGGGTTGTACATTTTCTGATGGCGTTGCTTTATTCGATTGAATTTGTTGGCGAAGTTCGGTGGCGTAAGCTTTACTTAATAACTTTTCTGTTGGGTTTTTAATAAATTGAGGGTCACCAAGAAACGTATTTCTGTCCATATAAGCATGGCGCATTGCTTCTGTCAGAGTATGAACATATTCAGCCGAGTTAAAGCCCATCGATTTAAGATCGTAACCTTCTAAAATATTCAACGTTTGACAGATAGTGACCCCCCCTGAACTTGGCGGTGGTGCAGAAATAAACTCATAACCTCGATAAGTGCAGGTGATAGGTTTGGTTTCTGTAATCGTGAAGTTAGCAAAATCTTCTTGAGTTAACAGGCCATTATGTTGTTTCGATGCTTCTTCAACTTTTTTAGGGATTTCACCTTGATAAAATGCATCAGCACCTTGGTTTGCAATTAGTTCAAGTGTATTGGCTAAGTCAGTTTGAATGAGACGATCACCCGGTTGCCATGGCGTTCCATCTGGTTTTAAGAAAATTTTTGCCGATTCAGGATCTTGCTTAAAGCGTTCTGTTGTTGTTTCTAATACATCCATATCAGCACGCGTTAAAATATAGCCTTCTCTTGCAAGCTTAATGGCTGGCGCCATGACATCTTTGCGTGAAAGTGTACCGTATTTTTCTAACGCAGAATCAAGACCTTTGACTGTACCAGGTACACCTGATGCGAGATAACCGTATAAACTGGCATCTTTAATTAAATTACCTTCTTTATCTAAATACATATTTTTAGAAGCCGCAGTGGGTGCTGTTTCCCTAAAATTAATAAAGGTATTTGTGCCATCAGCAAGGTGTATGGTCATAAAACCACCACCACCAATGTTACCACAGCAGGCATTTACTACAGCTTGGGCATAACCAACAGCAACAGCCGCATCAATGGCATTCCCTCCTTTTTGTAAAATATCATTCCCTACTTGGGATGCTAAATGTTGAGAAGAGACAACCATACCATGTTGTGCTTCAACAGCAGGCTCATAGGCTGCATAAAGTGAGTGTGAAAAAAGGGTAGTGAGTAACAGCAGGTGAGTTCTTTTTATAATAATCATTATTATCTCCATTAATAACAGTGAGTTATCTTGAATAAAGACAAATAAAATAGGAGTGGTATACGCTGTTATTAATATTAATTAACAATTGCGTAACAATAAGTATAGAGAGAGGTTATTGTTGAGGAGAATTTTTTTTGATGTGATGATCACAAAATTCTCTTTAAGCTGGAAAATAATAAGATTATGGATAATTAATAATGGTAATAAGGGGATGAGCTAAGAATAGCTAAATGTGGCGATAAACAATAAAAAAAGCCTGTTTTCACAGGCTTTTAGAAATGCTTTAGCTTACTGTTAAATTACAGTTTGCCAGAGTTTGCTTTTAGATATTTAGCAACGCCGTCTGGAGATGCGCCCATACCTTCTTGACCTTTTTCCCACTGAGCAGGGCAAACTTCGCCGTGTTCTTCGTGGAATTGCAGAGCGTCAACCATACGGATCATTTCATCAATGTTACGACCTAATGGCAGATCGTTAACGACTTGGTGACGAACAATACCTTCTTTGTCAATCAGGAATGAACCACGCAGTGCAACGCCAGCTTCTGGGTGTTCAATACCGTAAGCTTTGATGATGTCATGTTTGATATCAGCAACCATTGGATATTTAACTTCACCAATACCACCGTCATCAATAGGAGTTTTACGCCATGCGTTATGAACGAATTCTGAGTCCATAGAAACACCGATGATTTCAACACCGCGTTTTTTGAATTCTTCAAAACGGTGATCAAATGCAATCAGTTCTGAAGGGCAAACAAAAGTAAAATCCATTGGCCAGAAGAAAATAACGGCAGGTTTGCCTTTGATAAATGAATGCAGGTTGAAATCGTTAACAATTTCGCCATTACCTAAAACGGCAGCAGCTGTGAAATCAGGGGCTTTGCGAGTAACCAGAACCATAATGTACTCCTGTAAATTGAAAGAGTTTATACTCGTCATATTTCAAGTTGTAGCGTTGTTGACTACGTTCATTCGCACTAGTCACATACTTTTGTATGCTCCTAGCGACTCATTTACTTGTCGCACTAGTCACATACTTTTGTATGCTCCTAGCGGCTCATTTACTTGTCGCCTAGCCACATCTTGAACTATTTAGAGCAAATTCAGGGTGTATACCCTGTTTTTAAATAATGACTACAGCATAAATAATCAATCGCTATTGATAAAGTAAAACAAAACAATCTATTTGATAGATTATAACTATCAACTTAATACAACAAAGTAGGATTATTTATGACTCCTTGTATAACCATTCATTCTAATCAACTTTGAAAATGAATACTATGCTTGTTAACAAATCGTTACGAATAATATGATAAATTGACTTAGCATCTCTTTGATATCACAAATGTAATCCTACGATATGACAACAAGATGAAACTCAAAATAGCGGTTAAATGTATCAGTTATCCAGTTGATGATGTTGTGCTCTTTCTAGCAATTGTGGATAAAATTGCCAGAAAATCTCACTTAATTCATCATAATGGGTTTCAAGTGCAATATAAGAGCCAGCTAGCGCACTTAATCGTGGCCTTCTTCTCGCCATTCCTTTTAATGTTTGAGCTATATACGTTTTATCAGCGTAACGAATTAACCAAGATTGTGACCACAAATATTCGTTGAGTTCTTGAAATTTTTCAGGTGTTTGCCATAAATCTGGCTCAATAATATTTCGTGTTTTAGTGACGAATTCAGTTAAAGACATGTTTGGTTCGAATTGAGGCCAATTTAAGGAGAGAAAATGGTCCCAAAAGACATCTAAAGTTATAGGGGCGACTCGACGATATTCAGCAGGGAACAACAAACGAGCTTGTTTAACTAACGGGTGAGTGTCTGTGAGTACATCGATGCGTCTATGCATGCGAATGCCCTCAATAACAGCTTGGCTGTAATCAGAGCTAGGCGTGCCTTTGACGTAATCTGCCATCATATTACCTAATAGAGAGCTTTTTGCTCTAAAGGCCAGATGTAGGTGAGCGAGATAATTCATTGGATCATCATAGCGCTTTTTGAATAAAAAAGGGCTTCTTTGTTGCACTGATAAGCTGGCAGCACTAGACTAGTCCGCCTGTTTTTTATGAAAGTAGTCGTTTAATTATGCGTGTATCAGACTTTACATTTGAATTGCCAGAAGCCTTGATTGCTCACTATCCACAACCTCAACGCAGCGGTTGTCGTTTGCTCTCTTTAGAGGGTGAGACTGGTGCTTTATCACACGGTATTTTTACCGATGTGTTAGATAAAATAAATGCTGGTGATCTGCTGGTTTTTAATAATACTCGCGTGATCCCTGCGCGTATTTATGGCCGCAAAGCGTCAGGCGGTAAAATCGAAGTGTTAGTTGAGCGTATGCTCGATGAGCATCGTGTGCTTGCTCATGTTAGAGCCTCTAAATCGCCGAAAGAAGGTGCAGTTCTTGTGTTAGGCGAGGATGAAAGTGTACAAGCAACTATGGTTGCGCGTCATGATACGCTTTTTGAAATTCGCTTTGATGATGAAAGAGATATTCTCACCATTCTGAATAGTATTGGGCATATGCCTTTACCTCCTTATATTGATCGTCCTGATGAAGAATCGGATAAAGAGCTTTATCAAACGGTCTATAACGAGCGCCCAGGTGCCGTTGCTGCACCTACTGCAGGATTGCACTTTGATGAACCATTACTTCAAGCCTTAAAAGAAAAAGGGGTTGAGATGGCATTTGTCACACTGCATGTTGGCGCAGGAACTTTCCAACCTGTACGTGTTGATAATATTGAAGAACACACAATGCATTCTGAATACGCAGAAGTGCCACAAGACGTGGTTGATGCTGTATTAGCGTGTAAAGCGCGCGGTAATCGTGTGATTGCTGTAGGCACAACTTCTGTTCGTTCATTAGAAAGTGCAGCGAAAGCAACAAACGATGCGTTAATTGCTCCTTTCTTTGATGATACTCAAATCTTTATTTATCCTGGTTACCAATACCAAGTTATTGATGCGTTGATTACTAATTTCCATTTACCAGAATCAACATTAATCATGCTGGTTTCTGCTTTTGCTGGGTATAAAAATACCATGAATGCTTATAAAGAAGCTGTTGAGCAAGAGTATCGTTTTTTCAGCTATGGTGATGCGATGTTTATTACGCGTAATCCTTTAGCTATCAATGAAAAAGTCGGACAAGAATAAAGATTTATTATTCTTTTTAACGATTTTCTTCATTTTATGAAGTGTTATTTCAATTTTATGGCTTAATCCCTTTGGCTAAGCATGGGTTTTTGTTGAAGTAACATATACAGCCGTCTAACAAATGATTAGAATGTGCTGTTTTTTATTGTGCATTGGACTGTTTTTCTGATGCTTGGAGGATGAGTGAAATACGAATTAGATAAAACCGACGGTAATGCTCGTCGTGGTCGCCTTATTTTTGAACGTGGTGTTGTTGAAACACCTGCATTTATGCCAGTGGGTACTTACGGTACTGTAAAAGGAATGACGCCTGAAGAAGTTAAAGCGACAGGCGCGCAAATTCTTTTAGGTAATACCTTCCACTTATGGTTACGCCCAGGTCAAGAAATCATGAAATTACATGGTGATTTACATGATTTCATGCAATGGCAAGGCCCTATCTTAACGGATTCAGGTGGTTTCCAAGTCTTTAGTTTAGGCGCAATGCGTAAAATTAAAGAAGAAGGTGTTCACTTTCGTAACCCTATTAACGGTGAAAAGATTTTCTTAAGCCCAGAAAAATCAATGGAAATCCAATACGACTTAGGTTCTGATATTGTGATGATTTTTGATGAATGTACGCCATATCCTTCAGACTGGGATTACGCAAAAAATTCAATGGAAATGTCATTACGTTGGGCTAAACGTAGTCGTGAACGCTTTGATGAACTCAATAACAAAAATTCATTATTCGGTATTATTCAAGGCGGTGTTTACGAAGATTTACGTGATATCTCCGTAAAAGGGCTAGTCGAAATTGGTTTTGACGGTTACGCTGTCGGCGGCCTTGCTGTCGGTGAACCTAAAGAAGATATGCATCGTATTTTAGAGCATGTTTGCCCTCAAATTCCTGCGAATAAACCGCGTTATTTAATGGGGGTTGGTAAACCAGAAGATTTAGTTGAAGGTGTGCGTCGCGGTATTGATATGTTTGACTGCGTTATGCCGACACGAAATGCACGAAATGGTCATCTATTTGTAACTGATGGTGTGATAAAAATTCGTAATGCAAAACATCGTTCAGATACATCAACATTAGATGAACATTGTGATTGCTATACTTGTAAAAATTATAGCCGCGCTTATTTACATCACCTTGATCGTTGTAACGAAATTTTAGGCGCAAGGCTGAACACTATCCACAACTTGCGTTATTATCAGCGTTTGATGGCTGAAATTCGTCAGTCTATTGAAGACTCGCGTTTTGAAGAGTTTGTACATGAATTCTACGAACGTATTGGAAAACCCGTACCACCGCTAAATGGCAGTGCGAGTAAGTGTGATTAATGTATACGAGAAAGCCCAATTCTGTGTATGATATTGGGCTTATAACTTGAATATCGTCGATATCGACAACAATGAGGAAAAGTGAATGAGTTTTTTCATTTCTGATGCTGTAGCTTCTGCTGGACAAGCAGCACCTGAAGCTAGCTTTATGTCTATTTTACCGATGTTAGTGATCTTTATTCTGATTTTCTATTTTATGATCCTACGTCCACAGCAAAAACGTACTAAAGAACATCGTAAACTGATGGATTCTATCGGTAAAGGTGATGAAGTTTTAACAACGGGTGGTTTAATCGGTCGTGTTGTTAAGGTTTCAGATAACGGCTATATCGTTGTTGCTCTGAATGAAACAACTGAAGTAACTATCAAACGTGACTTTGTTGCCGCTGTATTACCTAAAGGCACAATGAAAGCTATTTAATTACATTTCCCCAAAGGGAAAAGGGAACTGCCGTGCTAAACCGTTATCCTTTGTGGAAGTACCTGATGTTGATAGCCGCTATCCTCATCGGTCTGCTTTACGCACTTCCTAACCTATATGGTGAGGATCCGGCTGTTCAAATCACTGGCGCGCGGGGAACCGCCGCCAATGAGCAAACACTGGATCAAGTTCGATCTTTATTAGATAAAGAAAAAATTGAAGCGAAATCTATTGCACTTGAAAATGGTGCAATCTTGGCTCGTTTCGGTAACCCTGACATTCAATTACGTGCTCGTGAAGTGTTGTTGCCTGCATTAGGCGACCAGTTCATTGTTGCGCTTAACCTTGCACCGGCAACACCTAAATGGCTAGAAGCCATTGGCGGTGAACCGATGAAACTAGGGTTAGACTTACGTGGTGGTGTTCACTTCCTAATGGAAGTTGATATGGAAACTGCGCTAGGTAAACTTCAAGAACAAAATGTTGAAAGTCTGCGTACATTATTACGCGACGAAGGCATTCCGTATTCTTCTATTCGTAAAACGGATAACTATGGCGTTGAAATCCGTTTCCGTAACTCGGATGATCGCTCTAAAGCTTCAGATTACCTGACTCGTCGTAACCAAGATCTCATTTTTAGAGATGGTGCTAATAACTCATTAAGAGCTATTTTTACTGATGAACGTTTACGTGATGCGCGTACTTATGCAGTACAGCAAAACATTACCATTTTACGTAATCGTGTTAACCAGTTAGGGGTTGCTGAGCCATTAGTTCAACGCCAAGGCGCTGACCGAATTGTTGTTGAATTACCGGGTATCCAAGATACCGCACGTGCTAAAGAAATTTTAGGTGCGACAGCAACATTAGAATTCCGCTTAGTCAATACTACCGTTGATCCTTCTGCTTTAGAGACTGGCCGTATTCCGGGTGACTCCGAAGTGAAATATACCCGTGAAGGTAGACCAACTATTCTTTATAAACGCGTTATTTTAACCGGTGACCACATTACTGATTCAACCTCTCAGGCTGATGAATATGGTCAACCTCAAGTGAATATTTCACTTGATAGTGCGGGTGGTTCTATCATGTCTAACTTTACAAAAGATAACGTCGGTAAACCGATGGCAACTCTTTTTGTAGAGTATAAAGACAGCGGTAAACGTGATGAGAACGATCGCGCTGTATTGGTTAAAAGTGAAGAAGTTATCAACGTTGCGAATATTCAAAGTCGTTTAGGGAATAGCTTCCGTATTACAGGTATTTCAAATGCGAATGAAGCACGTCAATTATCACTGTTATTACGTGCTGGTGCGTTGATTGCACCTATTCAAATCGTTGAAGAAAGAACGATTGGTCCAACTTTGGGTCTGCAAAATATTACCCAAGGTTTAGAAGCGTGTTTATGGGGTCTGATTGCGTCAGTTGCCTTTATGATAATTTATTATCGTAAATTTGGTGTGATTGCGAGTACTGCATTAATGGCAAACTTGGTGTTAATCGTTGGGGTAATGTCACTATTACCGGGTGCAACACTGACCATGCCGGGTATTGCGGGTATCGTATTAACACTTGCCGTCGCCGTCGATGCCAACGTACTGATAAACGAACGTATCAAAGAAGAGTTACGTAATGGTCGATCAGTACAACAAGCAATCCATGAAGGTTATAAAGGTGCCTTCTCCAGTATTATTGATGCGAACTTAACCACATTAATTACAGCGGTGATCCTTTATGCAGTCGGTACCGGCTCAATCAAAGGCTTTGCTATCACAACTGCAATCGGGGTTGCAACATCCATGTTTACCGCTATCGTCGGTACTCGTGCGATTGTAAACCTGCTGTATGGTGGTAAACGCGTTAAGAAACTGTCTATTTAAGGAGCACGTTGTGGCACAGGATTATACTGTTGAACAATTAAACCATGGTCGTAGAGTCATTGACTTTATGCGTTGGGACAACGTCGCCTTTAGTATTTCGTTTCTGCTTTTGATAGCATCAATTGCTATCATTTCCGTGAAAGGATTTAACTGGGGACTGGATTTTACAGGTGGTACAGTAATTGAGATCAATCTCAGTCAACCAGCCGACCTTGATAAAATGCGTGATAGCCTAGATGCAGCGGGCTTTAAAGACCCTCTGTTACAAAACTTTGGTAGCAGCCGCGATATTATGGTGCGTATGCCTCCTGTTGAAGGACAGGCTGGTCAAGAATTAGGTAAGAAAGTTATCGATGTTATCAATGCTAAAGTTGATAACGATGCTGTGGTAAAACGTATTGAATTTGTTGGGCCAAGTGTGGGAAGTGAATTGGCTCAAACAGGTGCAATGGCGTTATTATCCGCACTTATCTGTATTCTTATCTATGTTGGATTCCGTTTTGAATGGCGTTTGGCGTTAGGTGCTGTTATCGCACTTGCGCATGACGTGGTGATAACACTAGGTGTTCTTTCACTGTTCCACATAGAGGTTGACTTAACCATTGTAGCGTCATTGATGTCTGTTATAGGTTACTCACTGAATGATAGTATCGTTGTATCAGACCGTATTCGTGAGAACTTCCGTAAAATTCGTCGAGGAACATCATATGAAATTATGAACGTTTCTCTGACACAGACATTAAGCCGTACCATCATGACATCAGCAACAACATTACTGGTTGTATTAATGCTGTATATCTTTGGTGGTTCAATGCTAGAAGGTTTCTCTTTAGTCATGTTGATCGGTGTTTCAATTGGTACTATTTCTTCCATTTATGTGGCTTCTGCATTAGCCCTGAAAATGGGAATGAAACGTGAACACCTGATTGTACAGAAAGTGGAAAAAGAGGGTGCCGATCAGACAACTCTCTTACCATAATAGAGCGTTTTTCTGATAAAACATCGCAAACACCCTGCCAGTGTATACTGACAGGGTGTTTTTTGTTCACTGAACAGGTACACTGTTTATGAGTATTGTCAAAAGTAGGAATAACTATGCATTGCCCATTTTGTGGAGCCGTAGATACCAAGGTAATTGATTCCAGACTTGTTGGTGATGGTTCACAAGTGCGCCGTCGTCGCCAATGTCTTGTTTGTCATGAACGTTTTACTACCTTTGAAGTAGCAGAGTTAGTGATGCCTCGTGTTGTGAAAAGTGATGAAATTCGTGAGCCTTTTGATGAAGAGAAACTTCGTCGAGGTATGCTTAAAGCATTAGAAAAACGTCCTGTTAGTTCGGATGATGTTGAAGCTGCGATAAGCCATATCAAATCACAATTAAGAGCAACAGGTGAAAGGGAAATACCTTCAAAAGAAATTGGCAATTTTGTAATGGAACAACTAAAAAAACTCGATAAAGTGGCTTACATTCGCTTTGCTTCTGTTTATCGTAGTTTTGAGGATATCCGTGATTTTGGTGAAGAAATCGCAAAATTACAGGATTAATATATTAATACTGTGCCTTATTTAATAATTTGAAAAATAACGATAAATAATAAAATTAAATGTAATTATTATGACAAATAACAACAGCAACAACCAACACGAAAATGAAAGCCTGAACGATGAATACTACATGCGTCGAGCGATTGAGCTTGCTGCATTAGGTCGCTTTACAACATCACCTAATCCGAATGTAGGCTGTGTGATTGTTAAAGAAGGCGACATTGTTGGCGAAGGTTATCATCATCATGCTGGTGGCCCACATGCAGAAGTTAATGCGTTGAAAATGGCTGGTGATAAAGCAAAAGGGGCAACAGCTTATGTTACGCTTGAGCCTTGTAGCCATTTCGGTAAAACACCACCTTGCGCTGATGCTTTGATTAATGCCGGGGTAAAACGAGTTGTTGCTGCGATGCAAGATCCTAATCCTCAAGTTGCAGGTCGTGGATTGCACAAATTACTATCAGCGGGAATTGATGTCTCACATGGCGTATTAATGCAAGAAGCTGAAAAACTGAATGTTGGTTTTTTCAAACGAATGAGAACCGGCTTTCCTTACGTTCAGTTAAAACTTGGCGCGTCTTTAGATGGTAAAACAGCATTAGCATCGGGAGAAAGCCAATGGATAACGTCTAAAGCATCCCGCCGTGATGTACAAAATTTCAGAGCACAAGCAAGTGCTATCTTGACTACTAGTGCGACAGTATTAGCAGATGATCCCTCCATGAATGTGCGTTGGGATGAGCTTTCAGATGAAATCAAAGCTGTTTATCCTAAAGAAACATTACGCCAACCTATTCGTATTGTCACTGATAGCCAAAATAGAGTAACAGACAATCATAAAATTACTCAAATCGAAGGCGAATGCTGGTTAGCGCGTACAAAATCACAGCCAAGTGATTGGCAAGGCAATGTTTCAGAAATTCTATTACCAACGAATGGTAAAAACAGTGGTGTAGATTTAGTTTTATTAATGATGCAATTGGGTAAACGCAATATCAATACTGTATGGGTTGAAAGTGGGGCACATTTTGCTGGCGCATTATTAGAAGCTGGGCTTGTTGATGAACTTATTATCTATATCGCACCTAAAATTTTAGGGAATGATGCACGAGGTTTATTTGCACTTTCGCCCCTTTCATCATTATCCGAAGCACCTGAATTTACAGTAGATTCTCTTCAACAGATTGGCTCTGATATCAGAGTTTGTTTAAAACCCCGTTATTAATAGACGCAAATAAGTGTGTCTACGGCGCTATTTGTAGTAAAATAGCGCCGTGTGTGTTATTTCCTGTCGTTACGACATCGTTATCAGCCAACTAAATGCCTTGATTTATCAAGGGTTTTTGGCTCCTTTGCTGTGTAATAATAAAACAGAGCGCAGTAAGGGAAAGAATATGATAAAATCCGCGCCCCGCGGATAGGAGAAAAAGGTAACCTATGAACGTAATCAAAGGTGTTGTCGCGGCGCCAAACGCACGCGTAGCAATTGCAATTGCCCGTTTTAATAATTTCATCAACGACAGCTTATTAGAAGGTGCGGTTGATGCATTAGAACGTATTGGACAAGTTTCCTCTGAAAATATTACCGTCGTTTGGGTTCCTGGTGCTTACGAGCTACCGTTAACAGTTAAAGCTTTAGCTGAAAGCGACAAATACGATGCAGTTATCGCGTTAGGTACTGTTATCCGTGGTGGAACCGCACATTTTGAATACGTTGCTGGCGAATGTAGCTCTGGTTTATCTCAAGTTGCAATGCAAAGTGAGATCCCTGTGACTTTTGGTGTTTTAACCACTGAAAATATTGAGCAGGCTATTGAACGCGCTGGAACCAAAGCGGGCAACAAAGGTGCTGAAGCTGCAATGACAGCACTTGAAATGATCAATGTACTTAAAGCCATAAAAGGCTAATCATCTGTTTTAACTAAAGGGGAATTTTGTGAAACCTGCTGCTCGTCGTCGTGCTCGTGAGTGTGCTGTTCAGGCTATCTACTCATGGCAATTATCCGGAAATGACATCGCGGATGTGGAATTGGAGTTTTTATCCGAGCAGGATACCCAAGGTGTAGATATTGCTTATTTTCGTGAGCTTTTAGTGGGTGTTGCCATTAATGCAACACGTTTAGATAAGGCAATGGAGCCTTATTTATCCCGCCAACTTGAAGAACTTGGTCAAGTTGAAAAAGCAATTTTACGTTTAGCAATGTTTGAACTCAGCTTCCGCGAAGATGTTCCTTACAAAGTTGCGATTAACGAAGCGATTGAACTGGCTAAGGTATTTGGTGCTGATGATAGCCATAAGTTTGTTAATGGCGTGCTTGATAAAGCAGCACCAATAGTACGACGTAAAAAATAACGTTTTTCACGTTTCCTCTATGGTAAATAATTCAAGGCCGGTATTTCCGGCCTTTTGTTTAATAAAACGAGTTTAGTAGGCACAGCTAAATAGGAAATTGATAATGCCTTGTGGTGAATTCTCCCTTATCAAACAATATTTCACGTCACAGCCTGTAAAACGAAAAGACGTAAGTACAGGTATTGGTGATGACTGCGCAATATTGACAGTACCCGAAAAGCAGCAAGTTGCGATTAGTACCGATACTTTAGTCAGTGGCATTCACTTCCTTCCTTCTATCTCACCTGAAGATTTAGCCTATAAAGCGCTGGCTGTAAATATTAGTGATTTAGCCGCTGTGGGCGCTGATCCTTCTTGGGCATCTTTGGCATTAACATTACCTGATACAAACAGTGAATGGCTTGAGGCTTTTAGTCGTTCTTTCTTTGCATTAGCAGATTATTATGCAATCCAGTTAATTGGCGGTGATACGACTCGTGGACCTTTAAGTTTAACAATCACAATACAAGGACTAGTTCCTCAAGGAACGGCATTATTACGTTCAGGTGCTAAAATAGGTGATTGGATTTACGTTACTGGATTTTTAGGTGATAGTGCAGCAGGGCTTGCCGTCCTACAAAATAGATTACAACCAGCAGAAAAAGAACATAGCGATTATTTTGTCGCAAGGCATTTGCGTCCTCAGCCTCGTTTATTACAAGGCCAAGCATTGCGCCATTTAGCAACATCTGCGATTGATATTTCTGATGGACTTATTTCTGATTTGAACCATATTCTTACGGCAAGTGGTTGTGGTGCGCGCTTAAATTTAGACGCATTACCTTACTCACCAGCGATGAAAGCGGAAGTAAGCGAAGAACAAGCGGAGATTTGGGCATTAAGTGGCGGTGAAGATTACGAATTATGCTTTACGGTACCTGAAATCAACCGTGGCGCGCTAGAGATTGCATTAGCGCATACTGGAGCCGATTTTCATTGTATTGGGCAAATTATGCCGATTGCTGAAGGGATCCGTTACTTACGTGATGGTAAAGATGTACACCCTAATCTTAAAGGGTTTGATCACTTTAGTGATGCTAACGAGTAACCTTACTTTAATCAAAAGGCGCTTTATTAGCGCCTTTGGTGATCTTGATAATATCTAAATTTATATTTAAAAAGATTATTAATAATCTCTTATTTTAGTTCTTTTTCACAAATTCAGATTTCAACTTCATTGGCCCAAAGCCATCAATTTTACAATCAATATTATGGTCGCCTTCCACTAAACGGATACCTTTTACTTTAGTACCGATTTTTAGCATGGTTGAGCTACCTTTAACTTTTAGATCTTTAATCACGGTTACTGAATCACCATCAGCTAATAAATTGCCGTTAGCATCTTTAACGATTAGCTCATCGGTATCAACGACAGGTTCAGCATCGTTCCACTCGTGCGCACATTCAGGGCAAACATACATTGCACCATCTTCATAGGTGTATTCTGAATTGCACTTAGGACAAGAAGGTAATGACATAATAATACTCTCAAATTTTATCAAAATGGGAAGTGATTAATCGTCAAAATGAGGATAACACTTGCCCCATAAATTAAAGGACACATTATCGTTTAAGCATGAAAAATTTAAAGTAATGCCCTAAATGATCTGGCATCAGATAATGCGAAAGGGCGATAGTATAATGGATTTGATGGAAATTTGCACCTTTCATAGGTTATGGCGTGAGGAGTGAGAAAAAGTAGGTTAGATATAGAGAGTTAAATAGAAAATAAATATAAATAAAAGTAGTTTTAAATATTTCTTAATCTTATGATATTTAAGTAATTATTTAACAAATATAACTAAAAATAAATGCCCTCATCTTAAAAGAGAGCATCATTATTAATAGTGTTAATCTTCTTGTTATGACTTTACAAAATAACTCACCGAGCCACGCTCTATAAGTTTGGTATTTGAGTTAATGATGAGTCCAATCTTCAATCCTTAAACCATCAACTCTCTCAAACTCTTTGGTATTATTTGTAACGACGATTAATCCTTTGCTTCTGGCATGTGCTGCTATATGCAAGTCATTATCACCAATGCGTTTACCTTGCTTTTCGAGAGTTGCTCTTATATCACCATAGTGAAAGGCTGCAAGTTCGTCATAAGGTAAAACATTTAGTCTAGAAACGAAATCATTAACAGTAGCTAAATTTTTTGCTGAATTTGAGCTTTTTTCAGCACCATATAGTAGTTCAGCAAGTGTTATTGTTGAAATAGCTAGCTGTTCAACATACTGATTAAATTTTGGTAACAGAAATTCAGGTCTACGTTTAATTGTAAATATAACAATATTCGTATCTAGCAGATATTTAATCATCAAAGGATTCTCTTTCGCTTGTGACTTGATCTGGTCTTTCAGATAAAAAATCATCTGTTACAGACTTTTCAGATAAGAAAAAGCTATCCCATGCATTCTGTATCGGTGTAATAATTCTCTCTTTTCCTTTTACACGAACCACAACGTCTTTTACATCATCAGGAAAACGAGTATCAGCAGGTAAACGAACATTTTGTGTTCTATTGCTCATAAATACTTTGCCATGCTGGATCATAATGATAGCCTCCTTTCAATAACTGCTATATAGCATAAGTATATAGCAGTTTAGAAAGGATACCAAATGAGTTGTATAAAATCTATACGAAAAGTTTTAACTCATTAATGTTAATAGATTATTTTTTATTTTCTATTACCGAGCCACGCTCTATAAGTTTGGGAGTAAGAACCAAAACATTGTCATCAGCATCGATATTTTCCATACGATGTAATAATTGGCTGACAGCCAGTTTACCCAATTCATCTTTGGGTTGGTGGATAGTAGAAAGAGGAGGGATCATATAAGAGGCTAGATCTATATCATCATAGCCCATCACTGAGATATCATCAGGTACACGCAAACCTTTTTGATAAATAGCTTGATAAGCACCAACTGCCATTGCGTCATTACAGGTAAAAACCGCTTGTGGTAAGACAGAATGTGAGAGTAATTTTTGCATTGCGCTAAATCCACCAGCAAATTCAAAATCACTGGTTAACACAAACTCTTCTCGAATAGCGAGTCCTGCTTTTTGCATCGCATTGTAATAGCCTTGCAAACGATGTTTTGCTGGGAGTTTATCTTGTGGACCTGCAATACAGGCAATTTCAGTAAAGCCTTTTTCAATCAGATAATTGGTAGCAATTTCTCCCCCAAGCAGGGAGTTATCTTGAATAATATCTCCACCATATTCAAATGGGGACCAATCCATCATGACCATAGGCAAACGAGGATAACGATTTAGCACTTCATGAGAGGGCGCTCTGGCTTCCGTACACATCAACAATAGGCCATCAACACGCTTTTGTAGCAAGGTTTCAAGGCTACTATCCATGCGTTCATAATCACCTTCGGTATTACATAGAATCAAACTATAGCCTTTTTCATAACAACTGCGTTCAACACCCCGCACAACCTCGGCATAAAAAGGGTTGCTACTTGCTGTTACTAACATACCTATGGTGTGAGTACAGTTCATTTTTAAACTGCGCGCTAAAGCTGAAGGTGCGTAATTTAAGGTTTCGATAGCATCGTTAACCTTTTTACGAATACCTTCGCTAACATAGCGATTGTTATTGATAACGTGAGAAACAGTTGATGTTGAAACGCCCGCTAAACGGGCGACATCTTTCATTGTTGCCAAAGTACTATGCTCGCTCTGCTAAAAATGATTCGATTTCATGACGCCAAGGGACTGAAGATTGCGCACCATGACGTGTAACTGCAATGGCAGCCGCTGCATGGGCAAAACGAATAGCCTCAACAGAAGGTTTGCCTTCTAATATTGCTGTGACAAATGCACCGTTAAATGTATCACCTGCGGCAATGGTATCAACAGCATCGACACGAAATCCAGGAATTATCATCCCTTTTCCTTGCTCACTAAACCATACACCACGGCTACCTAAAGTGATAAGCACTTGTTTGATACCTTTACGATGTAAAATATCGGCTGCTTTTGCAGCACCCGCTTCATCATGCACAGAAACGCCAGTTAATATTTCGGCTTCTGTCTCATTTGGGGTGATAACATCAATAAAACTCAGAAATTCATCAGATAAAGGTTGAGCTGGAGCTGGGTTTAAAATAACTTTTGTATGATGTGATTTTGCCAGTTTAGCTGCTTCAAATACGGTATCTAACGGTGATTCTAACTGCATTAATAAGGCATCAGCGTGTTCAATAACATGATGATATTGCTCAAGATGTATAGGTGTTAGTGCGCCGTTAGCACCTGCAATGATGCTAATTACGTTTTCACCTTGCTCATTAACAAGGATCATCGCAACACCTGTTGGTGTTTGCGGAATAATACTAATTGCATCAATATGAATATTATCTGTTTTAAATTGTGAGATTATCTCACTGCCAATCGCATCATCACCGACACAAGCAATAAAGGTAATATCGGCGCCACTGCGACCACAAGCAACAGCTTGGTTTGCACCTTTACCACCGAAGGCTATTTTGTATTGATGACCAATAATGGTTTCACCTGGTTTTGGAAATTTTGAAATATTCATAATGTGGTCAACATTAATGCTACCTAGAACAGCAAGGCGAGGTGTTGTCATAGCCTTTATCCTTGTGAAAACGTGTTTTAATGATCAAAGCCACCACGGAGCAACATCACTCCGTGGCATTTGTTGTTATTTTTTAATAACTAACTCAAGTTCGACTGGGATTGTTGCATCCACTTTTTCGCCTTTGAGAATTTTATCTGCAGTTTGGATGCCGATAATACCAATTTGGTCTGGGCGTTGAGCAATGGTTGCGCCTAACATGCCACGGTTTACCGCTTTGATCCCATCATCTGTACCATCGAAACCAATCACTAATACATCGCTACGACCCGCGGTTTGCAATGCACGTAATGCACCTAATGCCATTTCATCATTTTGTGCAAAAACAGCTTGAACCGCAGGATAAGCAGTTAATAGATTTTGCATCACGTTAAGACCTTTTGTGCGGTCAAAATCAGCAGGTTGGCTGGCAAGTATATTCAGTTTGTGAGCATCAACCGCTTGTTTAAAACCTTCACCACGTTCACGAGATGCAGAGGTTCCAGTGATCCCTTCTAGTTGAATAACTTTGGCATCATTGGCCACTTTTTCAGCAATATAGTCACCCGCCATTTTACCACCAAGGCGGTTATCAGAAGCAACATGGCTGACAACTTCACCTTTGTTTGCAACACGATCTAAGGTGATAACTGGGATCTTAGCTTTATTCGCTAAAATAACCGCATTACCTACAGCATCTGAGTCTGTTGGGTTAATGAGCATTAAGCGTGTGCCTTTTACGGTTAAATCTTGCACGTTAGCAAGCTCTTTAGCTGGGTTATCCATCGAGTCAAGCACAACTAAATCGTAACCTAAACGATTTGCTTCTTTCTGTGCACTGTCTTTCATGGTGACAAAGAATGGATTATTGAGTGTAGAGATAACAAGTGCGATAGATTCTTTTGCAAACGCGTTAGCGCTGATTGTGGCACTTAACGCAACAACAGAAAGAAGTGTCGCCATTTTTTTGAGTTTCATAATATAAGTTCCTGTTGGGGTTCGGATTAAGAGAATAGAGAGTTATTTTTTGTTATCTACCAAAACAGCAAGTAAGATGACCACCGCTTTTACTATCATTTGATAGTTTGATGATATTCCTAATAAATTCAGTGCGTTATTTAAGAAGCCTAGAATAAGTGCACCAATTAACGTACCGATAATACGGCCTTTACCACCCGCAAGGCTGGTACCACCCAGAACAACCGCAGCAATGGCATCTAACTCATAACCATTACCAGCCATCGGTTGTGCTGATGAAAGGCGAGCAACTTCAATTACGCTAGCAAGGGCAGCTAACAAACCACACAGTGCATAAACAATAATTTTTATTTTATCGACGCTAATACCAGATAAACGTGTTGCTGATTCATTTCCCCCAAGCGCATAAATATAACGACCTAAACGGGTGTGATGTAATAAATACCATGCACTTAAAAAGACAATCATCATGAGCCAGATTGGAGTTGGGATCCCAAATGGACGACCAATACCAAACCAGCTAAAGAGATCGGCATTATCGCTAAATCCAGTATTAATTGGGCTGCCGTCGGTATAAACACGGGTAACACCGCGCAGTAATAACATCATGACTAATGTAGCAATAAAGGCTTGAACTTTACCTTTTGCCACGATAATCCCTGTAACACCACCAATAGCTGCACCAAGTGCTAATGCACCGATAACCGCAACAAGGGCATTAATATCAGCGCCAACCATAGAAGCAGCAACAGCACCGGTTAATGCAAGCAATGAACCAACAGATAAGTCGATACCAGAGGTTAAAATGACCAGCGTCATGCCAACCGCCATAATGGCGTTAACCGATGTTTGCTGAAGAATGTTGAATATATTGTTTAAGGTAAAGAAATTAGGGCTGAGTGTGGAAACGACAACAATCAGAAGTAGTAATGCTATCAGTGATTTTTGCTCTAATAGCCATGCTTTTGAAAACCAACGTTTTGACGCTGGAATTGAATTCGTGCTCATATCAAACTCCTACCTTAGCGTCATATTGTTTACCAACAGCGGCTGCCATTAGCATTTCTTGTGTGACATTGTGAGCTGAAAACTCACCGCTAATACGACCTTCATGCATCACCAAAATACGGTCACTCATTCCCATTACCTCAGGCATTTCAGAAGAAATTAATATGATGCTTAATCCTTCTTGTTTAAATTTATTAATTAGCTGATAAATTTCTTTTTTAGCACCAACGTCTACACCACGAGTGGGTTCATCAAGAATAAGCACTTTAGGGCGAGTCATCAGGCCTCTTGCGATAGCCACTTTTTGTTGATTTCCCCCTGATAAAAAGCCAATTGTTTGATCCATTGAAGGGGTTTTTATATTGAATAATTTAATAAAATCACCGACAGTGAGTTGCTCTTCTTTATGATTGAGTACTCCCATGCCACGGCTAAAATAACGAAGTGCGGTCAGTGACATATTTTCTTTCACTGACATACCTAGCACTAAGCCATCTCGTTTTCTGTCTTCAGAGATATAAACAATGCCGTGTTCCAATCCTTCAACCGGTTTTTTGATTTGACAGGGTTTGCCATCTAGCTCTACGGTGCCATTGGTTTTGGGTAATGCGCCGTAGATAATTTTCATTAATTCTGTACGACCAGCACCCATTAAACCTGAAATACCGAGAATTTCACTTTCATGTAATGAGAAACTGACATCGTGAACATCTTCACCACTGAGGTTAATGACATTGAGTTTGGTTTTGCCTTGGGGGATGTTGATACGAGGATATTGGTCTTCTAACTTACGGCCAACCATCATTTCAATGAGCGTATCTTCTTGTAATGTGCTAACGGGTTTTTCACCAATAAATTGACCATCTCGAAGTACGGTCACGTCATCGCAAATCTCAAAGATCTCTTTTAAGCGATGTGAGATATAAACAATGCCACAACCTTGATCTCTTAGTTCTCGAATAACACTAAATAGCGATTCCGTTTCGGTGTCAGTTAATGCATCCGTTGGCTCATCCATAATAATCACTTTGGAACCAAAACTAAGTACCTTGGCAATTTCTACCATTTGCTGATCACCAATCGATAATTCAGACACTAAACGGTGACTACTGTATGCAAGGTTTAATCGGGCTAATAACTTATCAGCCTCTGCATACATTTTCTTCCAGTCAATGGCGCCAAAAGCACGCGTAAACTCACGACCTAGGAAGATATTTTCTGCAATGGTTAATTCAGGAATAAGGTTAAGCTCTTGGTGAATAATGCCTATTCCTGCTTCTTGGGAAGATTTGGGGCCATTAAAAGCACAACTTTCACCTTGATAAATTACCTCGCCAGCATCTTTTTTATAAATGCCAGTAAGTACTTTCATCAGCGTTGATTTGCCAGCACCATTTTCACCCACTAAGGCCATCACTCGACCGGGATAAATGCGCAATGTAGCGCCTGATAGTGCTTTTACACCCGGGAATGACTTATCAATATCTTTAAGTTCGAGTAAAGGTTTCATATTGTCCTCAGAAAGTCACACCAGAAAACAACACAATATTGGCATAAGGTGTACATTCACCTGTTCTAATAACAGCTTTATTTTCAGTAAGTTGTCTTTTGAATGCTTCATGTGAAACATACATTATTTGAATGGGTTTCTTCTGTTCTTGCTCTAATAAATAGAGGTAAGAGACTATCTCATTAAAAAGGAGGGGATTAATGGTCTTAATTTCTTCCGCCAGCATCACTGCTTCAACTTGCATTTCATGAGTGATTGTTTGCAATACTGACATAAAGTCAGGAATACCCTGTGTTAGAGCGAGATCAATACGTTCAACAGAAGAGGGAATGGGTAATCCGGCATCTGCAATAGTGATTTTGTCAGTGTGTCCTAAACGTGAAATTACGCTAGAAATAGGACTATTTAGTAATACGCCTTTTTTCATATTTCCTCCTCAGCGAAACGTTTCGCTGCTTATATAGTAGAAAAGAAAAGGGGGAAAACAAGTTTGATTTATTCAGATTGTGAGCATGATCGAAACGTTTCGTTGACAAGCAAAAAGAAAGAAAAATCTAACTGATTGAATAAATTAATGCTGAATGGATTCAATAAGAGAATGTTTTATTTGCAGTGATTTTCATAAAATATGAGTTATAGACGACATATTACATAGAGGAGTTTGAGTAATAATAGTACTAGGTTTAATTTATTATTAAGTTTTCCTTATGCAAGGGGGCTGTATGGGATGGATAATTGGTATTATTATTTTTTTTGCTTTGGTGTCCGCTATTTTTAAACCTAGCCATTGTGATGTTTGTAACCTTAGTTTTAAAAGGAAATATTACACATGGACTATCGATGGTAAAAAACAACACTTATGCCCAAATTGTAATTCAAAAATGAATAAAAGAATTAGTAATCAAAGATTTAATAGTCGTTTTGGTAAGTGATTAGCATAGAAAAATGCCCGTTTAAAACGGGCATTTAAGACGTTATTTAGCTTGATAATCCGTAATAGATTTCTCAATACCAACAGCATCAAGTCCTAAGTCTGCTCGGATCTCTTCTTGTCCACCTTGTGGTACAAACAAATCAGGAATGCCTAGATTTAAAACAGGTACTAAGCAACGCTCTTGCATGAGTAATTCATTAACACCACTGCCCGCGCCACCCATAATGGCATTTTCTTCTAGTGTTACCAACATATCATGCTGTTCAGCCAGAGAAAGGATAAGTGATTTATCAAGAGGCTTGATAAAACGCATATCGGCTACCGTTGCATCAAGTTTTTCAGCGACTTCTAACGCTTCTGGTAGTAATGTACCAAAGTTTAGAATAGCAATACCTTTGCCTTGACGACGAATAATACCTTTACCCATAGGCAGTGGATCAAGTGGTTGCAATTGCGCACCAATACTAGAGCCTCTTGGATAGCGTACAGCAACAGGGCCATCTTGATAGTGATAACCGGTGTGAAGCATTTGGCGACACTCATTTTCGTCACTTGGCGCCATAATGACCATATTAGGAATACAGCGTAAGAATGAGAGATCAAAAGCACCTTGGTGAGTTTGACCATCTGCTCCCACAATACCACCACGATCAATAGCAAATAAAACAGGCAGTTTTTGAATGGCAATATCGTGGATCACTTGGTCATAAGCGCGTTGTAAGAATGTTGAGTAAATAGCAACAATCGGCTTATAGCCACCAATGGCTAAACCTGCTGCAAAGGTAACGGCGTGTTGTTCTGCGATAGCAACATCAAAGTATTGTGATGGGTATTCTTTTGAGAAGCGCACCATACCCGAGCCTTCACGCATAGCTGGAGTAATTGCCATCAATTTTGGATCGGTTGAGGCTTCTTCACATAGCCAGTCACCAAAAATTTTGGAAAAGGTAGGTCGTGCATTAGGGCTTTTAGGTAATGTACCTGCTTGTGGATCAAATTTAGGTACAGCGTGCCAGCTAATCGGATCACGTTCAGCAGGGGCATATCCACGACCTTTTTTGGTCATAATATGCAGAAGTTGAGGACCTTTTAGATCACGCATATTAGCGAGAGTCTGTACTAACGCAATAACATCATGACCATCAACAGGACCAATATAGTTAAATCCTAACTCTTCAAACATGGTGCCAGGAACGACCATGCCTTTGATATGTTCTTCAGTCTTTTTCAGTAATTCTTTAATTGGTGGAATACCAGAAAAGACCTTTTTTCCACCTTCACGCAAAGTGGTATACAGTTTGCCAGATAACAATTGTGCAAGATGATTATTCAACGCACCAACGTTTTCTGAAATCGACATTTCGTTATCATTAAGAACAACGAGCATATCTGGTTCAATATCACCTGCGTGGTTCATCGCTTCAAAAGCCATACCCGCAGTAATTGCACCATCACCAATGACACAAACTGTTTTTCTATTCAGTTTTTCTTGTTCAGCGGCAACAGCCATACCTAAACCTGCACTGATAGAGGTTGAAGAGTGACCGACACAAAGTTTGTCGTATTCGCTCTCTTCACGCCAAGGGAAGGGATGTAATCCATTTTTTTGGCGAATTGTATCAATACGGTCACGGCGACCTGTTAAGATTTTATGGGGATAGGCTTGATGCCCCACATCCCATATAAGGTTATCAAAAGGGGTTTTATAGACGTAATGGAGAGCAACCGTTAACTCAATAGCACCTAAACCTGAGGCGAAGTGACCACTTGAGCGGCTGACACTGTTAAGAAGAAATAGCCTTAGCTCATCACAGAGTTTAGGTAAACTCTCTTTTGGTAATAGGCGCAAATCTTCTGGTGTTTCAACCAACGCCAATGTGGGATATTTTTCGATATCAATGCTCATGTGATGCCTATTAATTAATCACTTGTAATAGGGAAAGAACAGGTAAGCTGCTCTCTTTATTTTTTATTAGTTTTTCCGTTCGACGATAAAACTCGCTAATTGTTTAAGCGTGGTCGTATCGTACTCGTATTGCTCAAGAAACGCTAAGGCATCCAGTGCTTCGTTATACAATTCCTGTGCTTTCTTTTGAGCTTGTTCTAATCCAAGGAGTGCAGGATATGTGCTTTTTCCTGACTCTTGGTCACTACCTTGGCGTTTTCCAGTTTCTTCGGTACTTCCGATGACATCTAAAATGTCATCTTGCACTTGAAAGGCAAGGCCAATGGAGTGAGCATATTTATCTAATGCAGGTAATACATCATGGCCTTTAGAGCCTGCACTATATGCACCTAAACGAACAGCTGCACGAATTAATGCACCTGTTTTGTGTAAATGGATTTTTTCAAGAGAGGCGAGATCAATGGATTTATCTTCTGCTTCCAGATCAAGTGCTTGACCACCACACATACCTGAAAGACCACTCGCTGTGGCTAATTCAGCAATCATTGCAACGCGATCAGCCATAGAAACATCAGGCATTGGATTTTTTGCTAAGATCTCAAAAGCCAGAGTTTGTAGTGCATCACCTGCTAAAATAGCGTTGGCTTCACCGAATTCGATATGACATGTTGGTTTACCGCGACGCAGATCATCATCATCCATTGCAGGTAAATCGTCATGAATAAGGGAGTAAGCATGAATACATTCCACAGCAGCTGCCGGAGCATCAAGGTTTAGCGCAGGGACTTTAAACATTTCACCAACAGCATAAACAAGGAAAGGGCGTAAGCGTTTTCCACCTAAAAGGGCGCCATAATGCATGGCTTTACCTAGTGGCATGTCAGTAAATGGTAAGGCGGATAGCGCTTGGTTTAATGCATCATCAACACGCTGGTGGGCGGAATCTAATTTATGACGGAACGCATCCGTACTTGAAGTTGCGTTACTCAATTATTCTGCCTCTTGGATAAAATCATCAGGAGTTGCATTATCATCTTCTTTAAGAAGAATACGAACACGCTGTTCTGCGTCTTGTAATGTTTTTTGTCCAACACGGGCTAGACGAACGCCATGTTCAAACTCATTAAGCGCTTCTTCTAAAGGGAGTTCACCGGATTCTAAACGGTTTACGATTTGCTCAAGTTCTTGCATAGATGCTTCGAAACTTGGTGTTTGTGCGATGTCTTCGTTAATTGGTGTCGTTTTCTTAGCCATAATATTTTTGATAATAAAGCATGTTAGCGCTGAATAATAGCGATCATCTTACTACAATTAAGAAGAAAATTTCTTATTCAGTCGATGATTTTTGCGGGTGAGCCCTAAATATTGGTGATATACTTTGTGACTTTTATAAACTCCAGTCAATTTACATCACTGTAGTTTATGTTTCTACTTAATAACCTATGACCATTGACTATGAAGTTTATTATTAAATTATTCCCTGAAATTACGATCAAAAGCCAATCCGTTCGTATACGTTTTATCAAGATCCTCACTAGCAATATTCGTAATGTACTTAATACATTAGGCGATGAAATCACAGTTGTCCGTAATTGGGATAACATTGTGGTGGTGAGTAAAGACGAAAGTAAAAGCGAAGCTGTATGTGATGCTTTAACACGTATTCCTGGTATTCATCACTTTTTACAAGTCGAAGAACATCCTTATACCGACTTACATAATATTTTTGAGCAAACTTTTGCAGCATTTAAGCATTTAGTTGAAAACAAAACATTCTGTGTTCGTGCAAAACGTCGTGGTAAACACAGTTTTACTTCTAATGAAGTTGAGCGTTATGTAGGTGGTGGTTTTAACCAACACGTTGAAAGCGCAAAAGTGAAGTTAACGCGTCCTGATGTCACCATTAATTTAGAAATTGAAGACGATAAACTTATTTTAGTCAATGCGCGCTATGAAGGTATTGGTGGTTTTCCAATTGGTACACAAGAAGATGTCTTATCACTGATCTCTGGTGGCTATGACTCAGGTGTATCAAGCTATATGTTAATGCGTCGAGGTAGCCGAGTTCACTATTGTTTCTTTAACTTAGGTGGTTCTGCGCACGAAATTGGTGTTAAACAAGTTGCACATTATTTATGGAACCGTTTTGGCCGTTCACATAAAGTGCATTTCGTTGCAGTTGATTTTGAACCTGTTGTCGCAGAAATTTTAGAAAAGGTCGATGACGGGCAAATGGGTGTTGTGCTAAAACGTATGATGGTACGCGCAGCATCAAGAGTGGCAGAGCGTTATGGTGTTCAAGCGATTGTAACGGGCGAAGCATTAGGCCAAGTTTCTAGCCAGACCTTAACTAATTTGCGTTTAATTGATAATGCGACAGATACGTTAATTTTACGTCCTCTTATCACTCATGATAAAGAGAACATTATCAATATTGCTCGTCAAATTGGCACAGAAGATTTTGCTCGCACAATGCCAGAATTCTGTGGGGTGATCTCAAAAAGCCCAACAGTGAAAGCCGTTAAAGCGAAAATTGAAGCTGAAGAAGAGAAGTTTGATTTTTCTATTCTTGATAACGTTGTTGAAAATGCCAAGAATATGGATATTCGCCGTATAGCCGAAGAAACTGTACAGCAAGTCACAGAAGTTGAAATGGTCTCTGAATTCGGTACAAATGACGTTATTCTTGATATTCGCTCCCCCGAAGAGCAAGAAACATCACCATTAAAAATGGATGGCATTGATGTTAAAGAATTACCATTCTATAAACTCAGCACACAGTTTGGTGATTTAGATAAAGCAAAAACCTATTTGCTCTATTGTGATCGCGGAATGATGAGCCGTTTACAAGCACTTTATTTACGTGAACAAGGTTTTGAGAACGTTAAAGTCTACCGTAAAAAATAATATTTAACGTTTATATTGTTGATAAAAAAGCCACTATAAAGTGGTTTTTTTTAATTATACTGACCCGTCCTGAATAAGGTTGACACTTTTCCAATCTGAAATTGGAGAATGTAATGAAACCAATCACTAAACGAACTCAACGCGATTATTCTCTCGCTTTTAAATTACAGCTTGTTGACCAAGTTGAAAAAGGCGAATTAACCTATAAACAAGCTCAAGATCACTATGGTATACAAGGATGTGACCCGTCCTAAATAAGGTTGACACTTTCCAATCTGAAATTGGAGAGTGTAATGAAACCAATCACTAAACGAATTCAATGAGATTATTTTCTTGCCTTTAAATTAGCGGTTGTTGACCAAGTAGAAAAAGATGAATTCACCTATAAACATGCTCAATATCAATATGGCATACAAGGCCGCTCTACCATTTTGGTTTAGGCTTTAAAAAACGAACTTAGACAATCTTGTTAATCCATCATTCAAATAGAGGGATACCGTATTGTTCTTAGGAATATCAGAAAATACATAAAGAGCATAATATTCAATGCGCTATAGCTGATGGATATGATTGTTATCAAAATGTCTTAGCTGAATGAGTTAATGAAATGTTAAAAATGGAGTATCTTCTGATAAAACCGAGAAATCTCGAACAAGCAAGAAAATTAGTAGAAGAATCAATCCTGCTCTATAATAAAAAACGACTACACTTATGATTAAATTATAAAACGCCCGATGAAGTTCATTGGGCGTTTTATGCCTGAAAAGTTGTCAACTTATATTAGGACTAGTCATTTTTGAAAATATTTAATTGGTGTGGACTTTAAATTCAACATAAGTAAAATTAACAAATTATTTTAGTATGTGAGCAATATGTAAATATGACTATATCGAGTGAATGGCAAGAATGGATTAATAAAAATAGTCATTTAATGACGCATCCTGCTAACTATGAAGTTTTATTTGTAGAAAAAATTCTTAGCCAAATACCAGAACTAAATACTTATTATTTACACGCACAGTTTCCATTTAAAGACCAAGATAATCGATCTCGCCGAATAGATTTTATGGTTTTAGATGAAACCAAAGGAATTTGTTTGGCTATTGAGATTGATGGATTATCCAAAATACAGTCACATAATAATATAATTGATTATTCTAGTTGGGGGGATTTATTAAAAAGGCAAAATGCATTGCTTAAAAATGTAGGTTGTATGTTATTAAGATACTCAAATCAGCAATGGCGTTATCAGTCTAATTTTGTTATTAATGAAATTAGAAATGAACTATTAAAGCAAGAAATTGATTTTTCGAAATCAATGGAAGATAAAATTAAAGAAATAGACTATAAGGCATATTTAGAATTAAAATTAAATGAAAAAACATTAGAAGTATCAAAATTAAAAGAACATAAAGAAAAAACAGATGAACTTTTGATAGAGAAAAATAAAATACTTAATTTTAATAATAAATTAAAGTTAAAATTAGAAGAACAGAAAAAAATCACCTCAATGACTCAGTCATTAAGAGAGGAAATATTACATGATTTAACGTTATTTAAAAATAAATTAAATAATATGGATACAGAGCAGTATTTAACAACTAATCAAATAACTAATTTAATAGAAGGGAATGAAGTTTCATGTGAAATAGAAAAAGATAGAATAACCAGTGTGGCTCTTGGCAAACTAATAGGAATAGAAACCAAAGAAGCGCTAGACATGTTAAGTCAAGAAAAAAACAATGAAATTAAAAATAACATAATAAAGTTATTAGATGAAAATAAAGAAAAATCACTGAAACAAAATAGAATAGCTCTTATTTTCTCTTTTTTAGCATTATTCATTGTGAGTGTTTTTGTAATATACCTCTATGATAATAAAAATATAGTAAATAAAATAGAACCTATTAAGAATTCTTTTTTATTTTCTGAAGGCAAAGAAACTCAAGAAATTGTTATAGACGAAAAAAAAACATATCTTCCTAAAGTAATAGAGGAGACGATATCAGCGAGTGAAGCCTATAATTACATTGATGAAGAAAAAATAGTTTGTGGAAAGTTAGAACAAATAAAATCATTTAATAAAATGACCTTTTTAAATATTGATAGTCATTACCCTAATATATTATTTAATGCGGTTATATGGGATGATAATGCAAAGAAATTTATGGGTATTAATTTGAAATTGGGTAAACCAATATGTATTAATGGTATTATTAGTGAGTATAACGGAGTCCCAAGAATTATTTTGAAAGAAAAAAAACAGTTAAGAGGATAAGATAATATGAGTTTTTGTAAAATAACACTTGTTTTTTTTATATTAATACCGATGGCTTTTGCTAGCTCATCTATTAATGCTAATAAAGCACCGTTTCATCTGAATGAATCATTGTTAGTTTGTGGTGTTGCTTTAGAAATAAAAAAATTAAATAAACGAGTGATAATAAATTTAGATGATAATTATCCAAATCAAAATATTACTTTTTTAATTTGGGATAGTGATCTAAATATCTTTAATAAGAAATTTGGTTCATTGTTTTTTTTGAAGAATAAAAGAATATGCGGGTTTGGTAAGATAGAAGAATATAAAGGGCACTTACAAATTATTATAAAAAAAGAACAATACTTGAGATTGATTAACTAGTAACTTATAACCACTAAAGTAAAAATATACATCAGTGGTTATAATAAATTACCTATCCCCAAAGCCTGTAAATTCATCTTGGTAATTATAAATACCGGGTGGCAATACGAGTTGTTTGGCAACATCAGCAGCGACTTCTTTGCCTTTTAAGCGCTCGATAATTTTTAGTGCAAAATCGATAGATGTTGCAGGTGCTTGGCTAGTAATTAAATTCACTCTTTCATCAAAATAGACTCGATAATCAACCCATTTTTTCGGTGATATTTTATCTTTTAATGCAGGAAAACCCGTCATATTGCCAATGGGGAAAATATTGTGAGATTCAAGAATAATGGCAGGTGCCGCACAGATGGCTGCGACAAGTTTATTTTCACTGTGCATACGGCGGACTTTTTCAACCACTAAAGGGCTGTCTCTTAAGGTTTCAGTACCTTGTAATCCACCAGGGAGAATAATAACGTCATAGTGATGATCAACAACACGAACTAGAGGCGCATCGGCGACAAGTTTAATACCACGAGAACATGTGATAACAAGATCATCAACATCATCTTCTGCACTAGCAAGAACAACATGAATACCGGCCCTAACTAATAAATCTGCCGTGGTCACGACTTCGGTTTCTTCACTTCCATTAGCTAGGCAGATGATCGCTGATATGGTCATAATTGCCTTCCTGTTGTTTGATAAATTGAAAAAGGTGGTTATTTTCTGGTAAAACAAGGCCTTGTGCTGACGCTCGACGCAATAAATAACCAGTAATATAGTCAATCTCTGTGTGGCGTTGATATTTCACATCTTGATACATAGATGAATAATTATTTGCTGTTTGTTCTATGGTATCAATAATGTAGCCATGCAGATGTGTTTTAGATGTAGGGACAACACCTTCACGCTCCATCACTTGATAAACTTCATCACAAATTTTGTGAATATGCTCAGGGTAGCGCAATAAATCCCCATTACGACATTGATAATAAACAGTTAATGGATTAATAACACAATTTACAGCTAATTTTAGCCAACTAATGGTATGAATATCATTGTGCCAAGCAACATCAGGTAATGCATGATGCAGTATTTCTGCTAAATGACTATATTGCTGAGCAATACCATTTAATGGGCCAATATGTGTTATACCTGTAGCTGTATGAATAACGTTCTGGCCTTGTTGATAAGCGCCGTGAGTAATAATGCCTTGCAAAATTGGTCTAGTGATAGAGTGTTGTGTTGCTGTTAATTCATCAGCAGTTCCCATACCATTATGAATTAATAAGATAGGACATTGTGCAGATAAATAAGGTAGAAGTGCATTTACAGCATCTGAGACTTGCCACGATTTTAAGCAAACAATAAGTAATTCGCTTTGTTTTAACCATTCAAGCTGATTCGCGATAATGCGCTGATAAAAAGGCTCACCATTAATATTATCGACACTCACATCTAAAAAAGGTTGTGGCACTCTTAGCCAGCCTTGTACTTCATGAGTTTGAAGTGTTAATGCGGCGATCCAAAGTTTACCTATTGAACCACATCCTAAAACGGTAATTTTCATTGTGCCTCTTCTTTTGAAAATCGTAATAGAGTAAGGCGGTGACTTGCTGTTACTAGACTATCTTTCTGAAATTATAACATTGATTGTGCTTCTCTGTTTAAAGTATGTTTGCTCTTTACTATCAGTATGAATTTGAGTGTTAAAGCCGTTATTGAATGTGCAATGCTTTTTTGCAACCTTAAAAGAAGCTATTATTTGGGTTGTATTTATTTATTGAGGAAGAAAGAATGCCATCTTTTGATATCGTATCTGAAGTTGACTTACATGAAGTGCGTAATGCGGTTGAAAACGCACAACGTGAACTGACTACTCGTTGGGATTTTCGTAATGTCGAAGCCAGTTTTGAATTAAACGAAAAAGCAGAGTCAGTGAAAACGACCAGCGTATCTGAATTTCAGGTTCAGCAATTATTAGATATTCTGCGTGAGAAAATGGCAAAAAGAGGGATCGATGGTGCAGTATTAAATATCCCTGAAGAAATGACTCACAGCGGAAAAATGTACAGTGTGGAAGCAACCTTGAAACAAGGGATTGATACTGCATTAGCGAAGAAAATTGTTAAGCTAATTAAAGACAGTAAATTAAAAGTACAAGCTCAAATTCAAGGCGAACAAGTTCGTGTTACAGGTAAATCCCGTGATGACTTACAAGCTGTAATGAAATTAGTCCGAGAAGGTGAGCTAGGACAGCCATTCCAATTTAATAACTTCCGTGACTAACAATTTATTCATTTAGTCATAAAAAATGCGCTGAATAAACAGCGCATTTTTGTTTTCATTAGGCAAACTGATTGTGAGTTAAACAGAAGGGATTAAAGACTCTAATATTGCTCTCGGTGTTTGTTTGGTGTCCACTTTGATATAGGCGCTTTGCTCATCAGCAATAATCACAACTTCATTAACACCTGGTTGTTGTTTAAATATTTGTTGTAGTTTTTGTTGCTGATCTAAAGACAGATTAGATGGTAATTCAATACGTAAACTACTCACATAAGCGGGTTGACGTAAAGTTAAGCTAATCAAAAACCAAATAATGCCAATCACTAAACAGCCCAGAAATACGATTTGTGCATCATAATGCTGATAAAGCCATCCACCTAAAATACCGCCTAATGCCACACCTAAAAATTGGCTAGTGGAATAAATTCCCATTGCAGTACCTTTATAGCCAGCAGGTGCTTCTTTACTAATTAATGAAGGTAGTAGTGCTTCCATAATATTAAAGCCAATAAAAAAGACCTGAATGCCAGCAATAATCAGCCATAAACTAGAGCCTGAGCTTATTAAAATAATTTGAGCGATAATCAGTAAAAAGATACAGAATAAGAAAACCTGTTTCATTTTACGTTTTTTTTCTGCGTAGATAATAAAGGGTAATACGGTAATAAAGGCGATAAGCATAGTGACAAGATAAACAATCCAGTGCTTTTCTTTTGCTAAACCTGCGCTACTCATAACCAGAGGAAGTGCAACAAATGCCGCCATTAATAAAGTATGTAGTGAAAAAATACCCGTATTCAACTTAAGAAGTTGTGCATCAAATAAGACTTTTTTTACACTGCCACGGACAAAACCAGATTCTCGATTAAGAATATGATGTTCACTATTGGGAACGGTAAAAAGCGTAATAATAATTCCACCAAAGGCAAGTAGGGCGATCCCCCAAAAGAGCCCATGTAAACCAAAAATATGTGTTAAGACTGGCCCCAAAACGAGGGCTAAAGCAAAGGTTATCCCAAAGCTAATACCAATAAAGGCCATTGCTTTTGTTCTATTTTGCTCTCGAGTTAGATCGGAGAGTAAAGCCATAACTGCGGCAGATATAGCTCCAGCACCTTGTAGTGCTCGACCAATAATAATGCCGTAAATATTGTCACTAAGAGCTGCAATAAGGCTCCCGACAATAAAAATTATTAGGCCGAAAACAATCATAGGTTTTCGACCAAACTTATCAGAGAAAATACCAAAAGGAATTTGGAATACCGCTTGTGTTAATCCATAAATACCGATGGCTAATCCAATGAGAGATTCTGTTGCATGTTGTAGTTGAAGCCCATAAGTGGTTAAAACAGGGAGTACCATAAACATGCCAAGCATGCGAAGAGAAAAAACAGTGCCTAGTCCCCATGTTGCTTTGCGCTCTAATGGGGTCATTTTATTATCATTCATGGATTACCTCGTATTACTGATACCCCATTGTAATGGCATTTTATAACGAGGTTAATCAATAAATGGGATGCAAAAAAGTCAAAACTGTACTGATATCTTCTTTAGTCGCAAAACAGGATAAAAAAAGACCAGTCAGGAGACTGACTGGTCTTTCGGTTACTTTAGTAAATACATTATCTTAAATAAGCAAAGACAGTTTCTGTTGAGCTTGTTGGATCAACCGACATCATTACACTTAATGAAGTGATTGCCACAATAGAGAAAATAAATAATTTTCGTGCCCACACTTTATCATTGGTTGCTTTATAACCGGATAAAGCCATGCCCAACCACCAAATACTGACGGCAGAAGCAACTATTAGATATTTATAGCCCGCATATCCAACTAACGTCAGCATTAAGGTTGCAATCATAAATGCCAGAATATAAAGAATGATATGGCGTTTAGCGACTGAGATCCCTTTAATAACGGGTAATACCGGAATATTAGCAGCTTGATAGTCTTTAAAACGGAAAATAGCAATGGCATAAGAGTGAGGCATCTGCCATAAACTAAAGATAAGTAATAGGATTGCCGCGCCCGCATCAAATTCACCGCTAACGGCACAATAACCGATAACAGGAGGGGCAGAGCCAGATAAACTTCCAATCAGTGTGCCATAAACAGATTTACGCTTCATATAGAGGCTATAAACCCCAACATAAATAATAAAACCAAATACAGCGATAAACATTGCAAGCGGGTTGGCTGCTACATAGAGCAGCACAACACCTGCAATACCTAATACTGAGGCATAAATCAGGCTAATTCGAGGGTCAATTAATCCTTTAACTAATGGGCGGTTCTTCGTTCTTTCCATGATACGGTCAATATCACGGTCAATATAGTTGTTAAAAACACAACCAGAAGCAACGACCAGAGACACCCCAAGTAGAGTCGAGACAAATAGGGGGTAGTCAATCTCACCTTTGGAGGCGAGAAGGAAACCACCTATTACAGAAATTAAATTTCCGAAAATAATTCCTGGTTTGGTGACTTGTAGGTATTGCTTAATCATAGCGACAACTCTTAATCCATCATCATATTGATGTTCAGGTTGTACATAATCCACAACGAGCCTACGACAACAATGCCGATAATAAGCAGTGTGAACAGGAATGCAACGACGTTCCAGCGCTCTTCTGATGACGTATTCATATGTAAGAAGCAGACTAAATGAACAACAATCTGCACAACTGCCATACCGACAACAGTCCATAGAATAGTTGCTGGTGTCGCGGTTCCTTCCATCACCATCCAAAATGGAATAACGGTGAGGATAACAGACAGAATAAAGCCAATCAGGTAAGACTTCATGCTGCCGTGGCTTGCGCCTGAAGGAGAAGTATTTGGATGACTCATTACATCGCTCCCATCAGATAAACTACGGTGAACACACAAATCCAGACAACGTCAAGGAAGTGCCAGAACAGACTTAAACAGCTTAAGCGAGTACGGTTAACTTCGGTTAAACCACGGCGTGATACTTGGATCATTAGGATCACAATCCAAATTAAACCCGCTGTTACGTGAAGACCGTGCGTTGACACTAAAGCAAAGAATGCAGATAAGAATGCACTGCGATCTGGGCCATAACCTTCTGCGATTAGCTCATGGAATTCGTAAACTTCCATGATGACGAAACCTAAGCCGAATAAGAAAGTAACAAATAACCACAGATTAACTTGGCTAACGCTACCTTTATTCATGCTCAGCATAGCGAAACCAAAAGTGATACTACTAAATAGTAATAAGAAGGTTTCAACTAAAACAAAAGGTAAGCTAAAGATTTCTTTACCAGAAGGACCATCAGCAATCCCGTTAACAAGCACCGCATAAGTGGCGAATAAGCTGGCAAACAGGATAAGGTCGCTCATTAGGTAGATCCAGAAGCCGAAAACTTTCGTCGCTCCTGCATCGTGGTGCCCATGATGCTCATGGGCGTTTGTGTTATTTACAGTTTGAGTAGACATTATTTCACACCTGCTTTTTTCAGTTCTTCATAATGCTTATTCTCGAGAGCTTCAATTTCAGGTACTTGGACATAGTAATCCACATCTGTATCAAAGCTTTTCACGATCCAAGTGACAATCATGCCAGCGAAACCAACGATAGCTAACCACCAGATATGCCAGATCATGGCAAAACCAAGGACTAAACTGAATGCTGAAATAATCACACCAGCGCCTGTATTTTTAGGCATGTGGATTGGTTCGTATTTGGTTGGGCGCTGATAAGCAGTGCCTTTTTCTTTCTGATCCCACCACTCATCACGAGTTTGAACATTCGGTTCAACAGCGAAGTTGTAGAAAGGTGCAGGTGAAGAAATTGACCACTCGAGAGTACGTCCGCCCCATGGATCGCCTGTTAAATCACGATTTTGGTCACGGTCGCGAATACTCACGTAAATTTGGATAACTTGGCAAGCAATACCGATAGCAATCAGTGCAGCACCGCCCGCGGCAACTAGCAGCATTGGGTTAAACTCTGGATTGATATTTTGGCTTAAACGACGAGTCATACCCATAAAGCCAAGAATATACAGTGGCATAAAGGCCATAAAGAAGCCGATAAACCAGAACCAGAATGCACGAATACCCCATTTTTCATTCAGTGTGAAACCGAATGCTTTAGGGAACCAGTAAGTCATACCTGCGAAACAGCCAAATACCACACCACCGATAATAACGTTATGGAAGTGAGCAATTAAGAATAAGCTGTTATGTAAAACAAAGTTAGCACCCGGAACTGCCAGCAGAACCCCGGTCATTCCCCCTACAGAGAAAGTGATCAGGAAACCGATAGTCCATAGCATTGGGCTTTTGTACTCGATACGGCCTTGATACATCGTAAACAGCCAGTTAAAGATCTTAACCCCTGTCGGTATGGCGATGATCATGGTGGCGATACCAAAGAAGGCGTTTACGTTAGCCCCTGAACCCATAGTAAAGAAGTGGTGTAACCAAACGATAAATGACAATACGGTAATAACAACAGTTGCACCAACTAATGAGGTGTAACCAAATAACCGTTTTTTAGAGAATGTTGCGGTGACTTCCGAGAACACACCAAATACAGGCAAAACAAGGATATAAACTTCTGGATGACCCCAAGCCCATACGAGGTTGATGTACATCATCATGTTACCGCCCATATCATTGGTAAAGAAATGCGTACCAAGATAGCGGTCTAATGTTAACAATGTAATCGTAACGGTTAAAATTGGGAATGCAGCGATAATCAGGACGTTAGTACATAAAGCAGCCCAAGAGAATACTGGCATTTTCATCATACTCATACCCGGCGCACGCATACGCAGGATAGTCGCAAAGAAGTTAACTCCCGTTAGAAGCGTACCAATACCGGATATCTGTAAACTCCATATCCAATAATCGACCCCGACTCCTGGGTTGTATTCCAAGCCAGAAAGTGGCGGGTAAGCTAACCAACCTGTTTGTGCGAATTCACCAATACCTAAAGAAAGGTTGATAAGTATCACACCAACGACGAAGAACCAGAAGCTCAGCGAGTTTAGGAAAGGGAAGGCCACATCACGAGCACCAATCTGTAAAGGCACAACGAGGTTCATCAGACCCACAACGAAAGGGGTTGCCATGAAGAAAATCATGATAACGCCGTGTGCGGTAAAAATCTGATCATAGTGATGAGGAGGTAAGAAGCCCGCTTCACCTGCTGATGCTAGCGCCTGTTGGCTTCTCATCATAATGGCATCGGCAAAGCCACGGAACATCATGACCATTGCAACGATGATATACATAATACCAATTTTTTTATGGTCAACACTGGTTAACCATTCGCTCCATAACCATTTCCATTTACGAAAATAAGTTAGTGCGCCAACAACAGCAAGTCCGCCCAGAACGATACCGAGTAAAGTTACTACGATAATAGGTTCATGTAACGGGATTGCATCAAGAGTTAATTTTCCGAACATGCCTTTATTCCTCTGCTCCTGCATGCGCCGCATGGCTCATGTTCATATTCATTGTTGCATCAGTATGTGCTGTCTGATTGCCACTGGTGTGAGCGCCATGACCTGTGTGACCAAATTTAGAAATGGTCTCTTGGAATAACATTGGCTTCACGCTTGAATAGTAGGTCACTGGATTTTTTTGGCTTGGTTTAGCAAGTTCATTAAATGCAGCGGTCGTATTTAACGTATCTGACGATTGTTTGACTTTTTCAACCCATGCGTCGAAACCGGCGCGATCAGGTGTCGCAATCGCTGTAAATTTCATATCAGAAAAACCGTGTCCACTATAACTTGCTGACATCCCAGGATATTCACCAGGTTCATTAGCAATTAAGTGCAGCTTAGTTTGCATTCCAGCCATCGCATAGATTTGTCCACCTAAACGAGGGATAAAGAATGAGTTCATGACTGAGTCAGACGTGATTTTGAAATTAACAGGCACATTAGCAGGGAAAGCCAATTCATTGACTGTCGCAATACCTTGCTCTGGATAGATAAATAACCATTTCCAATCCATTGAAACAACTTCAATGGTGACCGGTTTTTCTGAGGACTCTAAGGGTTTGTAAGGATCAAGCTCATGGGTTGTTTTCCATGTGATGCTTGCCAAAATCACAATAATGATAATTGGCACGGTCCAAACAACGAGTTCAATTTTATTTGAGTGAGCCCAGTTTGGGCGGTAGGTGGCTTTTGTATTGGATTCGCGGTAGCGATAAGCGAAAACAATCACCATCAGTATTACCGGTATCACAACAATTAACATTAAACCAAGTGCAATAAGGATTAATGTTTTTTGCTCAGCGCCGATAGCGCCTTTGGGATCCATTAACGCCATGTCACAGCCACTTAATAAGAGAGCGGCGGCTAATAGCGAGAGTGTCCCAATACTTTTTATGTATTTCATAAGTCTCATCCAACGACCTAAATGACAAAGGTTCTATTGTTGTTTCATCAGTATCAGTAAGGACATTTTACGGTAAGGTTGCGACAGTGTAAACAATTGTAATGGTAAGTGGGTGATTGGTTGTTCTTTTGTGTTAATGTGATCACAAGTAATTAAAGTATTAAATAATTGTTAATTTAATTGTTGGATATTAACGATAATTTCATAAAGTACCATATTTCTAAAATAAATACATATTTTTACAAATAAAAATGCAATAAAAAATGTAAGAAAACGTATTTTGATTAAAAAAGTGACAGTAGGGAGGTCAGAGGAGAATTTATGAGCTAAATTCTTTTTATTCTGATGTTTAATATCTTAATTTACCTTCTATGTGATTTTTAATGTTGATAATAGATCATTTGTTGAATATTTATATTCAATGAGAATTTTTTCATTAAAACAAGAAAAAAGGATTACAGCGGATAAAAATCGATCCGCTGTAATAAAAATTAACAATTTGCTATCAGAAGTTATATTTCAAGCTATATACAATGCCATCTTGCAGAAAACTCTCTCCTAGCTTTTTATAAGCATAACGATATTGAATTCCTGTGGTGATAGATGTTGTTGGATGCCACCAAATGGCTAAAGCGCCATTAATGCCATTTTTACCTCCATTGCCATAACGCTTGTGTCGTTGAAATTCCATTTCATGCCAGTTTGTTAGGCTAAATTTTTGATTTTTTATATTAAAATCATATCCAGCAACCCAACCAGCGACATAACCGTTGTTACCTGAATATTTAGATTGATCGACATAATGAAGGGCAATAAAAGGTTTAAACCATAAATTAGCAATTTGTGTGTTATAGCCAAAGCCATAAAGTGTATTTACTTCATGGAAGTTACCACCATATTTTTTACCGGGGAGAGACCATGTACCATAAACATGTCCATATAAATTAAAGTTACTTTCGCCTAAATAAATACGAGCAGTACTTTTAATGGTATAGCGTTGATTATCTCCCGGATGAGTTTCTCTTTTATTAAAAGGATTCTCTAAATCGAAAAAGCCATAAAACTCCCCCCATGAAAAATTAGCTGCACCTTCAAGTTCTAAATAGGCAAAGTCATCTTTATGGGAAGTTTTGCCTGTTTTGTGTGTTGTATGTGTTGTCCAATCCAAGTAGTTAATACTTGTGCTTGCAAATCCCCCTAAATAAGTTGCTTGAGAAGATAAAGAGAATGTAGTTGCGATGACAAACAAAAATGGTTTTTTGATCATAAATTATCTCGATGTTTTATGGCCGATTATAGTTGCGGTGAATGTTCAGTTTTTCTTTTTTATTGGAATAATAAACTATAAAAATCCATTTTGTAGGAATTTGAGCTTTAAATAAGATCTATTTCTAGAATTTTGATATTAGTTTAAAAAATAGGAAATTTTGTATTTTTTATTTGTTTTTTCGAGTTAATAGTAAAAATAAAAAAGAAATTTTTGATAAGAAGAGGAAATTTAAGGAGATAATGGTAGAAAATGGCACTTAGATGAAAAAGTAATATAAACAGTGCAAAAATACCTCACGACACAAGAATAAAGGGATAGTATCATTAGCCCATATTTGTTTTTACTTTACTTGGAATTTTCATTGTGACCTCATTTGCTGAACTTAACGCCCTTCCTGCAGAACAACTCGCTAACCTTAATGAACTGGGTTATTTAACTATGACTCCTGTTCAAGAAGCCGCTTTACCCGCTATTCTTGCAGGAAAAGACGTCCGTGCTCAGGCAAAAACAGGTAGTGGTAAAACGGCTGCTTTTGGTTTGGGGGTATTACAACATATTGATGCAAAACAATTTAATACCCAATCATTAATTTTATGCCCAACAAGAGAGCTTGCCGATCAAGTTGCAAATGAATTACGTCGCCTTGCTCGTTATTTGCCTAATATTAAAGTATTAACTCTATGTGGCGGAGTTCCCTTTAGTATTCAACGTGATTCATTAATTCACGCTGCACATATTATTGTGGCAACACCAGGTAGATTACTTGATCATCTGAAAAAAGAGACTGTCAATTTAGATGATATAAAAACGTTAGTGCTTGATGAAGCTGACAGAATGCTGGATATGGGATTTTTTGATGATATCAATGATATTATTTCTCGTATGCCAACGATTCGCCAAACTCTGCTTTTTTCCGCAACATGGCCAAATGAAATCGCTGCAATCAGTCGTAAAATACAGCAAAACCCTATCACTATTGAAATAAATTCAGTTGATGAGCTCCCAGCTGTTGAACAGCAATTTTATGAAATATCTCGTCATGGCAAGATCGGATTGTTGCAAAAATTGTTAAGTCGTGAACAACCAGCTTCCTGCGTGGTGTTCTGCAATACAAAAAGAGATTGCCAAGATGTGTATGAAACACTGACAGAAAGCAATCAAAGTGTGCTTGCTTTACATGGTGATATGGAACAAAGGGAACGTGACCAAACTTTAATTCGTTTTTCTAATGGGAGTTGTCGTGTGTTAGTTGCAACGGATGTTGCGGCTCGTGGACTTGATATTAAAGCGTTAGAAATGGTGATTAACTACGAATTATCGTGGGATCCTGAAGTGCATGTTCACCGAATTGGTCGAACAGCTAGAGCGGGTGAAAGTGGGTTGGCTATTAGCTTTTGCGCACCAGAAGAAATTCAGCGTGCTAATGCTTTAGAAGAAATGCTTCATATGAAGATAAATTGGTTACCTGTTCCTACAGGTCTACAAATTGCGCCACTTGAAGCAACGATGGCAACATTATGTATCGATGGTGGTAAAAAAGCCAAGATGCGCCCAGGCGATATTTTAGGCGCATTAACCGGAGATATGGGTCTTAATGGTGCTGATATTGGCAAAATTATGATTAATCAGACACATGCTTATGTTGCAGTAAAACAATCAATTGCTAAGCAAGCTTGGAAACAGTTACAACAAGGTAAAATTAAAGGTAAATCGGTCAAAGTCAGACTATTTAGATAATTTAAATAATCAGTAACTTTTTTTACTAATACCAAAATTAATATAAATATAAAGAAAAAGGACAGTTTAGACTGTCCTTTTTTCGTTAACTGCACTAAATATAACAAAATTAATGTGTTGTTATTCTGAGTGCTAAATAATCTAATATTGTGCCTACAACGAGGCTTATTGCACCAACAACAACACCATATAAAAACAGTGATGAAGCCCAATGGCCTAATAATTTATTATTTATTGATTGAATAAAATCAATAGATTGGAACATCTCTAAACTAGATAATGAATTGGTAATAACGAGAATTAAGCTACAAATAAAGAAGAAAACGGCGAGTACCAAACCATAGAGAGCAAAGCGGTATTGTTTTATAAATTGTGTTCTTCTCAGAAATTCGCCTGTTTTTTGCGTGTACATAAGCGTATTTTTTGAAATCATCAGCAAAATAAGGCCAGGAACTGAAGCTACGATAGAGAAAAGATAAAACGCCTCCCAGCCATGACTTTCGACATACCAACCCGCAACAGGGCCTACATAAACACGACCAATGGCGGATAGCGCTGAAAGAAGTGCGAATTGTGTTGCTGAAAAAGAAAGATGACAAAGAGTCATTAAAAGTGCAACGAATGCAGCCGTACCCATTCCTCCACAGATATTCTCAAAAGCGACTACGGCACCCATGCTATAAATGTTTTGTTCTGAGATAGCGAGATACCAATAGCCAATATTTGAGCCACCTTGCATTATTCCAAAAATCATTAGTGCTTTAAATAAGCTCCAACGGCGCATTAATAAGCCACCTAATAAGGCACCGATAATCGTGGCAGCAAGTCCTAATGTTTTGTTGACTAAACCAACTTCTCCAGCATCAAAGCCTGCGCCACGAATAAGGAATGTGGTACTTAAACTCAGTGCAAAAGCATCGCCCATTTTATAGAGAACAATGAGGAGTAAAATAAGCCAAGCATTATTACGAGAGAAGAATTCAGCTAAGGGTTCAATTACGGCTTCATAGAGTGTACGAGGGGGTTTTACCGCAGTTTCTGGCTCTTGGGCGAGTAGTGTGGCAATAATACCAATTCCCATTAAAGCAGCCATTAACCAGTACATATTTTGCCAGCCAATATATTTATCAGCGAGCCAAAGTGCCATACCACCAGAAACAAGCATTGCAATGCGATAGCCTAATACAGAAACTGCCGCCCCAGTACCACGTTCATCGGCCTTTAAAATATCTGTTTTATAAGCATCAAAGACAATATCTTGTGAAGCTGAACAAAAAGCGACAATGACAGCTAAAGAAGCAAGCCACCATAAATGATCATTAGGGTTTAAAAACCCCATTCCTGCAATACCCATTACCAACCCTATTTGGGTAAGTAACATCCATCCTCGACGACGCCCAAGAAAAGAGGGCGTATAGCGATCCATAAAGGGTGACCAGAGGAATTTAAAGACATAAGCTTGCCCCACCAATGAGAAGAAACCAATGGTTTTTAAATCAATGTTTTCTACTGTCATCCATGCTTGTAATGTACCTGCGGTTAATGCAAGTGGTAATCCAGAAGTAAAGCCAAGTAACAGTAAAATAAATGATTTGTACCAAGTGGTTTGTTTGAAGGCAGGCTGAACCATGCAAGAATTCCTTTCGACGACCTGTTTAAGATAACAGGTCGTTTATTCTAATAAATTAACGGGCGTTAGATTTGATAAATTGACTGACTGAAGCGTCTTTTGCCATATCGCTAACGAGCTCACTTAAGACATTATTAATTGCAGCCGCAATTTTCTCATTAGTTGCACCAAATGGCCCTTGAACATTGTAGCTAGTACGGAATGTTTTGGTATTAGAACTGCCATTTGGCAAGGTAACAATAACTGAGATATCTGCTTTCGCACTAATATTATGGCGAACACTTCCTTCACCTACATCAGCGTTGAGTTTATTGATAACAATAATTACATCAGCGCTAGCAGGAGAACCCACCATAAAACCACGAGCTGTCATTTGTTTTTGCAATACTTCTTGCATTAAAAATGCAATATCACGAGTTGGAACAAGTATTTCCAGTTTTCCATTACGGTTAATCTCCGCTAGGTTTTTGGATGTACGTTTGTCTTGGCTTGAAATATTCAGTGAAATTGGGCGCATGGTTGGATCGGCCGCAGGGACTGACATTACAGGCTCAATAGAGAGTTTATTACTAGGAGTTGCACAACCTGAAAGCAGTGTTAATGCAAAAACAGCACAGAGTAAATTTTTAATCATGAGGTAATCTCGGTTAAATATGTCTGTTGTGTTAACAAGTAGAATAGGCTTCAAACTTTAGCCTATCATACCACTGCTGATAAGTTGCTAATATCCCTTTAACGAACGAAATTATCTGATTTTATCAATTGATTTTATTTCAAATTAACCTCATTTTTGCTCGTGAATTTGACAATATTCGGCCAATGGTTTTACTCAAGATGAAAAATAAGCGATTATCATCAGCAAAATAAAAAAGAATGAGTTCATCATTTTGTATTGATAAAGACTTAATCAATATAATCTGGTCGACTTATTTTTTGTTCGCCATGATATAAAGGCAGAGTATTAGGGGCAGAAATGATCCGTGATGATATTGAGAATAAGCTGATTTCACGCTTTTCACCGCATTTTTTACAAGTAATAAACGAAAGCCATCGCCATAATGTGCCTGAAGGCTCTGAAAGTCACTTTAAAGTCATTATTGTTAGTGATGAATTTAATGACAAGCGCAGCGTCTCACGCCATCGTGGTGTGTATCAAACCTTAGCTCATGAAATGGAAAATGGTGTTCATGCTCTCGCATTGCATACTTTTACGTTGAGTGAATGGAATGAACAACAGGATAAAGCATTACGCTCTCCTGGATGTCGTGGTGGGAGCCAAGAAGATTAACAATGTTATCGTTAATCGTGAATAAATAGATCCTAAGATGCGTATTTTTTGTTCTTTATAGAGGGAAAAAGGGGCGACTTACTCGATTTTATGAAAAAATTGAGGAATAAAACGGCTCTTTCTCGACTCAACCCCTCTAGATCGTTATAATGTCGCGTCTAATTTTCAGTAAGGTTTCGGGATGCTTCTGATATCAGGGATCCTCGTTTTTTTAAATGTGGCGGCCCCGGTTCTGAAAGGAAAATAAATCTAAATATGCCAATGTCATATTAGTTTCCTTTAAAGTAGACCGAGCACTAAAACTTATTTTGAGGTAACAAGATGCAAGTTTCTGTTGAAACGACTCAAGGCCTAGGGCGTCGTGTCACAATCACCGTACCAGCCGCTGATATCCAAACTGCTGTAGACAGTGAACTGAAAAAAGCTGCTAAAACTGTTCGCATTGATGGTTTCCGTAAAGGTCACGTTCCAATGTCTATGGTTAAACAGCGTTACGGTATGTCTGTACTGAATGATGTTCTTGGTGATTTAATGTCGCGTAATTTCATTAACGCTATCATCGAAAACAAAGTAAACCCAGTTGGCGCGCCTGACTACAAACCAGAGCAATACAAAGAAGGTGAAGACTTTGTTTACTCTGTGGAATTCGAAGTTTTCCCAGAAATCGAACTGAAAGGTCTGGAAAGCATTGAAGTTGTAAAACCCGTTGTCACAGTTAAAGACGAAGACGTTGATAACATGTTAGAAACACTGCGTAAGCAACAAGCAGAGTGGAAAGACAAAGACGGCGAAGTTGCAGCAGAAGATCGTGTAACTGTTGATTTCAATGGTTCTATTGACGGTGAAGAATTCGAAGGCGGAAAAGCTGAAGATTTCGTACTGGCAATGGGTCAAGGTCGTATGATCCCAGGTTTTGAAGAAGGCGTTATCGGTCATAAAGCTGGCGAAGAATTCACAGTCGATGTGACTTTCCCAGAAGATTACCACGCTGAAAACCTGAAAGGTAAAAAAGCACAATTCGCTATCAACCTGAAAAAAGTTGAAGAGCGTGAACTGCCAGAATTAACTGAAGAGTTCATCAAGCGTTTTGGTATTGCTGATGGTTCTGTTGATGGTTTACGTGCAGAAGTACGTAAAAACATGGAACGTGAACTGAAAAATGCAATCCGTACTCGTGTTAAAACACAAGTTATTGATGGCTTAGTTAAAGCAAACGAAGTTGACGTACCAGCAGCCGCTGTAGACAGCGAAATTGAAGTTCTGCAACGTCAAGCAGCTCAACGCTTTGGTGGCGACGAGAAACAAGCTCTGCAATTACCACGTGAACTGTTCGAAGAACAAGCTAAACGTCGTGTAATCGTTGGATTATTGTTAGGTGAAGTGATCAATAGTAATGAACTGAAAGCAGAAGACGAGCGTGTTAATACACTGATCGACGAAATGGCTTCAGCTTACGAAGATCCATCAGAAGTTGTTGAGTTCTACAACAAGAACGAACAACTGATGAATAACATCCGTAATCTTGCATTAGAAGAGCAAGCGGTAGAAAAAATCTTAGCAAATGCTAAAGTAACTGAAAAAGAGACTAACTTCACTGAACTGATGAACGAAGTTCAAATGGGTTAATTTTTAACCGCGATATCGGTTTTAAGCAAAAACCCGTGGTTTTTACCACGGGTTTTTTTCAGTTTGTATATATTTATCAAAATTAGCCTTGAAATCTGAGCGATTATCTCCAGATAATTCTATATTCTCTTTATCACTCCTCGCGAGGCGCCTTGAATGTCTTGTGAGAGATTAGATCATTAGAAATGGTCATGATCAATTATCTCAAGTAAAATTGTTGTCATTGGCACCAATAAGAATGCAATAGGAGACAGACATGTCATTTAACGACACACAGGAACAATTCGCACCTAATATGGCTCTGGTGCCGATGGTTATAGAGCAAACTTCGCGAGGAGAGCGTTCTTACGACATTTATTCACGTTTATTAAAAGAACGTATCATTTTCCTGACTGGCCAAGTTGAAGATCACATGGCTAATCTGATCGTCGCTCAAATGCTGTTTTTAGAAGCAGAAAACCCAGAAAAAGACATCAATTTATATATTAATTCACCAGGTGGTGTGATTACTGCGGGTATGTCCATCTATGACACCATGCAGTACATCAAAGCGGATGTCAGCACGATTTGTATGGGACAAGCGTGTTCAATGGGCGCTTTCTTATTATCAGCTGGTGCAAAGGGTAAACGTATTTGCTTACCTAACTCTCGTGTGATGATCCACCAACCATTAGGTGGTTACCAAGGTCAGGCAACAGATATTCAAATTCATGCGCAAGAAATTTTGAAAGTAAAATCGCGTATGAATGAATTAATGGCTCAGCATACGGGTAAATCTATTGAAGAAATAGAAAGAGACACTGAGCGCGATCGTTTCTTATCCGCTAACGAAGCGTTAGAATACGGATTAGTGGACAAAGTCTATACACAACGTAGTTAATTACAGCACGTTGTAATAGCAAATGAATTAATACGTTTTCTTTGTTAGCCTTTAATCCAAAGGAAACGGCTAGCAATATCTATGTAAAAAAGTCTTTCTTCTTCTTATAACCTGATAAGAAGAATAACTAAGTGAGGTTGACTGATGACAGATAAGCGCAAAGATAGCTCAGGGAAGCTTCTGTATTGCTCTTTCTGCGGTAAAAGCCAGCATGAAGTAAAGAAATTGATTGCTGGTCCGTCGGTTTATATCTGTGATGAATGTGTTGATCTTTGTGTCGATATCATTCGTGAAGAAATAAAAGAACTGGCGCCTCATCATGAACGCAGTGAATTGCCGACGCCACATGAAATTCGTAAGCACCTTGATGACTATGTTATCGGTCAAGAATTGGCTAAAAAAGTTCTGGCTGTTGCCGTTTATAATCACTATAAACGCCTGCGTAATGGCGATAAAGCCAATGGTGTTGAGCTAGGAAAAAGTAATATTTTGCTGATTGGACCTACTGGTAGTGGTAAAACGCTATTAGCAGAAACATTAGCACGCTACCTAGATGTTCCTTTTACTATGGCAGATGCCACTACGCTGACAGAAGCAGGCTATGTGGGCGAAGATGTTGAAAACATTATTCAAAAACTGCTACAAAAATGTGATTACGATGTGCAAAAAGCACAACGTGGTATTGTTTATATTGATGAAATTGACAAGATCACTCGTAAATCTGAAAACCCATCAATCACACGCGATGTGTCTGGTGAAGGTGTACAGCAAGCATTATTGAAACTAGTTGAAGGAACGGTGGCTTCAGTTCCTCCACAAGGTGGACGTAAGCACCCACAACAAGAGTTTTTACAGGTTGATACCTCTAAAATCCTCTTTATTTGTGGTGGTGCATTTGCTGGCCTTGATAAAGTTGTTGCACAACGTTTAAATACACACTCTGGTATTGGTTTTGGTGCAGAAGTCAAAAGCCAAAAAGAAAAAGCCAGCGAAGGTGAATTATTAGCCCAAGTTGAACCAGAAGATCTGATTAAATTTGGACTTATTCCCGAATTTATTGGACGTTTACCTGTTGTTGCGACATTAGGTGAGTTAAACGAAGATGCACTGATCCAAATCTTACAAGAACCTAAAAATGCACTGACAAAACAATATCAGGCATTATTTAAGTTAGAAGGAGTGGATTTAGAATTCCGTAAAGAAGCGCTGACTGCAATCGCGAAAAAAGCCATGGTGCGTAAAACAGGTGCTCGTGGTTTACGCTCAATTGTTGAAGCTGCATTACTTGATACGATGTATGACCTTCCTTCATTTGAAAATGCAGAGAAAGTTGTTATTGATGAAGGTGTCATCAATGGAAAATCTGAGCCGTTGATTATTTATAGTCAACCAGAAAACCAGGCATCAGGTGAATAATGCATCGTAATTTGGCAATGTCTCTTATCTGACATTATCTGTAATTTTCTCTTAAATAGACGAGAAATTTAAGATAAAGCGCGCCAACGCAATAAAAATGAGGGAATTTTCCCTCATTTTGTTTTTTTAATGGGTAAGGCTATTGAATGTCAGAAAAGTGCCCTTATATATTTTGACAATCCGTGGAATTAATTTTATTTGGTGACATGCGAATAAAATTACCTGTAAAAGCGTTAAGCTAAAAACGAAGAGAGAGCTCTATGAATCCTGAGCGTCCAGAATGTATTGAAATACCTGTATTGCCACTACGTGATGTTGTTGTATATCCACATATGGTAATCCCGTTGTTCGTTGGTCGTGAAAAATCAATTCATTGCTTAGAAGCGGCGATGAACGACAACAAACAAATTATGCTGGTTGCGCAGAAAGATGCATCTACTGACGAACCAGGTGTTAATGATCTTTTTTCTGTTGGTACAGTGGCGTCTGTTTTACAGATGCTAAAATTGCCTGATGGAACAGTAAAAGTCCTTGTTGAAGGTATTCGTCGTGCCAAAATTACGATGTTATCTGATAATGGTGAGTACTTTCAGGCGAAAGCAGAATACCTTGAAACGCCAGCGGTTGATGAGCGTGAACAAGAAGTCTTAAATCGTACAACGATTAATCAGTTTGAAGGTTATATCAAACTGAATAAAAAAATTCCGCCAGAAGTATTGGCTTCATTACATGCTATCGAAGAATCAGCAAAATTAGCAGATACCATTGCTTCTCATATGCCGCTGAAACTGAAAGATAAGCAAGCTGTACTTGAAATGTCTGATGTGACTGAACGCCTAGAGTACTTAATGGCGATGATGGAATCAGAAATCGATCTGCTACAAGTCGAAAAACGCATTCGTAACCGTGTTAAAAAGCAGATGGAAAAAAGTCAGCGAGAGTATTATCTCAATGAACAAATGAAAGCGATCCAAAAAGAGTTAGGTGAGATGGATGATGCACCTGATGAAATGGAATCGCTGAAACGTAAAATCGACGCTGCAAAAATGCCAAAAGAGGCAAAAGAAAAGACAGAAGCAGAACTTCAGAAATTAAAAATGATGTCGCCAATGTCAGCAGAAGCTACAGTTGTACGTAGCTATATCGATTGGATGGTTCAAGTTCCTTGGAATAGCCGTAGCAAAGTTAAAAAAGACTTAGTGAAAGCGCAAGAAGTGCTTGATACTGACCATTATGGTTTAGAACGTGTTAAAGAGCGTATCCTTGAATATCTCGCGGTACAGTCTCGTGTTAGCAAAATCAAAGGACCAATTCTGTGCTTGGTTGGACCTCCAGGTGTGGGTAAAACCTCTCTGGGCCAATCTATTGCTAAAGCAACAGGCCGTAAATATGTTCGTATGGCGTTAGGTGGTGTACGTGATGAAGCTGAAATCCGTGGTCACCGTCGTACTTACATTGGTTCTATGCCTGGTAAATTAATTCAGAAAATGGCAAAAGTTGGTGTGAAAAACCCACTTTTCCTATTAGATGAAATTGATAAGATGTCATCAGACATGCGAGGCGATCCTGCATCTGCACTGCTAGAGGTGTTAGATCCAGAACAGAATATCGCATTTAACGACCATTATTTGGAAGTTGATTACGATCTGTCTGATGTTATGTTTGTGGCGACATCTAACTCCATGAACATACCGGCACCGTTGTTAGATCGTATGGAAGTTATTCGTTTATCGGGTTATACCGAAGATGAAAAGCTGAACATCGCTAAACAGCACTTGTTACCAAAACAGATTGAACGTAATGCATTAAAACCAAGTGAGCTGACAATCCATGACAGCGCCATTATGGGCATTATTCGTTATTACACTCGTGAAGCGGGTGTGCGTAGTTTAGAACGCGAAATTTCTAAATTATGTCGTAAAGCAGTGAAACAACTGCTGATGGATAGCACAATCAAACATATTGAGATTAACGAAGATAATCTCAAAGACTATTTAGGTGTTCGTAAAGTGGACTACGGTCGTGCTGATACTGAAAACCGAGTAGGTATGGTGACAGGACTTGCATGGACAGAAGTTGGTGGTGACCTACTGACAATTGAAACAGCTAGTGTACCAGGTAAAGGCAAACTAACATTCACCGGTTCTTTAGGTGAAGTTATGCAAGAGTCTATCCAAGCAGCAATGACAGTTGTTCGTGCTCGTGCGGATAAACTGGGTATCAATAGCGATTTCTATGAAAAACGTGATATGCACGTACACGTTCCTGAAGGTGCGACACCAAAAGATGGTCCAAGTGCGGGTATCGCAATGTGTACTGCATTGGTATCAAGCCTAACAGGTAACCCTGTACGTTCGGATGTTGCAATGACGGGCGAAATTACGTTACGCGGACAAGTATTGCCAATTGGCGGACTGAAAGAAAAGTTACTTGCTGCACATCGTGGTGGAATTAAGACTGTTCTTATCCCAGATGAAAATAAACGTGATTTAGAAGAAATTCCTGAAAATATTGTTGCTGACCTGGATATTCACCCGGTGAAAACAATTGAGGAAGTTTTATCGTTAGCCCTACAAAACTCGCCGTTTGGCATGGAAATTGTGACGGATAAATCACACTAAAAAGTGATGCTAGTCATAAATTATAGCTAAAAAAAAGGCTGGATAAGTAATAAAAGCTTGCCAGCCTTTTTTTGTGTCGCTAATTTAATGGGGATTTTAATTAATAATGCTGTTTTATCGGTCTTGCTATATCTAAAAAGGCTTGATATAACGACGTTTGCAAAATTTGCCATTAATGGTGAAAAATAACGCATAAAATTATGGGGATGAAAGCGTGAATAAAACTCAACTGATCGACAAAATTGCTGCAAATGCAGATATCTCAAAAGCGGCAGCTGGTCGTGTTGTAGATGCTCTGGTTGCTTCTATCACTGAATCTTTACAAAAAGGTGATGATGTAGCATTAGTAGGTTTCGGTACTTTTACTGTACGTGATCGTGCAGCTCGTACTGGCCGTAACCCACAAACTGGTAAAGAAATTCAAATTGAAGCTGCAAAAGTTCCTGCATTCCGTGCAGGTAAAGGCTTAAAAGACGCAGTTAATCAATAATAGTTGAACGAACTTTCTGCCAAAGGGTTATTAACTTAACGTTATGGATAAACAGAAAACGACTCAATTAAAAAATGAAGCGCATCTTTTTGAGATGCGCTTTTCTTTTTTTAGGTGTTAAATCACGATTAAACCTTGAATTCTCTGGCGATAAGACGTGAAACTAAAGTAGTCATTTGATAGAATGTCGCGTTGTTCTATAACTGAAATAGACAACAATGAATGATTCAGTGGTGAGTTAAATGGTTATCGTAATCAATGAATCAAATAATGCTGTTTAGTTTTCTTAGTGATAGAAAGTGCGTGTTTAAGACTGCACATTGAATACGGGACTGGCTGTTTTTAACGATTGTCGCGTGTCGCGATATTTTGATATTAAGCCAGCATGGGCATATTATCTTTTCGCTGTGCTCAAAATAGTCGTGTAACACTCATAAAAATAATTTTTATTTCACCAAACGGAGCCTCGTCTCGTTATGATGGACAACATTCGTTCAACTGCTAATAATCCATTTATCAAGATATTATTAGCTGTGATCATCCTCTCTTTCGTCCTAACTGGTGTGGGCGGATATCTCTTTAGTTCTGGCGTTAATGATGCTGCGGAAGTTAACGGGTATAAAATTAGCCGTTCTCAATTAGAGCAAACTTACCAACAACGTCGCGCTCAGTTACAACAAGATATGGGTGAAAACTTTGCTGCTCTTGCTTCATCAGAAGAAGGTCAGAAACTAATCCGCCAACAATCACTTGATTTGCTTATTAATCAAGCATTACTAGATCAATTTGCACAAAATCTTGGTATTTCAGCGGGCGATCAACAAATTAGAGATGCAATTTTTGCGCTTCCTTACTTTCAAACTGATGGTAAATTTGACAATAAAAAATACGTCGATTTATTGAAAGGCAATAATATTGATGCAGATGCATTTGCTGAAGGTATTCGCCAAAATCTGATCAATCAGCAATTAAGATTCTCTATCCAAGGCACTGATTTTGCCTTAGAGAGTGAAGTTAAAGAATTTGCAGGACTGATGCTGCAAAGTCGTAACGTACGCTTAGCGTCATTAGATATTCAGCCATTCCTTGAAAAAGAAACGGCATCAGACGACGAAGTGAAGGCGTTCTATGAACAAAATAACCAAATGTTTATCGCGCCAGAGCAATTTAAAGTCAGTTATATTCAATTAAATGCTCAAAAAGATCTTAATAGTATTAATATTACCGATGATGAAGCAAAAGCGTATTACGACAGCAACATCGATGAATTTACTGCTGCGGGACAGAAACAATACAGCATCTTAGTATTAGCTGATGAAGCTGCCGCAAAAGCAGCAGAAGAAGAGCTGAAAAAAGGTGCAGACTTCGTTACGTTAGTCAAAGAGAAATCAGTCGATGCTTTCTCCGCCAAACAAAATGGTTCTTTAGGTTGGATAACTATCGGGCAAGAATTACCAGAACTGGCTAATGCGAGCTTGACAGAAAAAGGCCAACTTTCTGCGCCTGTTAAAATCAGCAATGGTTACGCAATTTTCCGCCTTGATGATATTAAACAATCTGTCGTAAAACCGTTTGACGAAGTGAAAACAGATTTACTGGCAAAAATGCGCGAAAATAAAGCTATCGATGATTTCTTTGCATTGCAACAACGCGTGAGTCAGGCTGCCTCTAATGATAACGACACATTAGCACCTGCTGCTAAAGCGGGTAATGTGACAGTTGTTGATACAGATTGGTTTGATGAAAATAGCGTACCAGCACCATTAAATAATGAAAAACTGACCCAATTAATTTTTGGTGGCTCATTAGTTGATGAAAATGGCCCTATGGGCATGAACTCAGATATGGTGACGTTAGGTAATGATAGTGCATTTGTCGTGCGCGTAGAGGGTTATAAGCCTTCTGCAAGCCTACCGTTAGATAAAGTGCGTGATCAAGTTGTTATGCTTGTTAAACAGCAAAAAGCATCGCAAGCAATGAATACACAGGCGCAGAAAATTTTAGCTGCGTTAAAAGAAGGCAAAGGTGATGAAGCACTAAAAGTGGCTAACCTTTCCTTTGGTGATGTGGAAAGCATTGTTCATTCATCTGCGACAGATGCAGTTCAAACCGCTATTTTTGCTATGCCTAAACCTGCTGACGGCAAAAAAGAATATGGTATGACTAATGTGCCAGGCACTAAGGTTGTCTTTATTCAATTAGATAGCGTGACAGATGGTAAACCAACATCAGAGCAATTAGAGTTTATGGCTAATCTCTATCGTGCACAGATGGGCGAAGAAGCCTTACAACTGATTTTACGTGACTTAAAAGACAACGCTAAAATTGAGATCTTTGACAAAGATTATCAATAAGTTATCTTTAAATCTTAATAGAAACCCAGCTTAGGCTGGGTTTTTTTATGAATATCAAATATTGATATTGAGTGTTTATATCTATTTTTCTTAAAAAAGAATATTTGAGAGCAACCCCGATAATTTTTCTGTAACTCAGCTTTTGTTCATTTTATTTTTCCTATTCTCTCGACATTTTATTTTTATGTAATTGCAGGTTTATCAATATCTTGTCATTATTTTTTTGCATTCAGAAAACACTGTTTGCTATTGAATTTAAAATTATTTTATAAAAGGAAATTATGATTATGACGATGGATAAAAAAGTGTTATCAGGATTTATGGCTTCAATCTGCCTTGCTTTAGGACTAGGACTTTCACCGCTTTCTTATGCAGAAGAAACACCTGTTTCAACCCCCTCGATTTCTATTGAAACGAGCACATCTGTTGATAAAGAAGCAAAAGAAGTAAAAGCAAATGTAGAAGGTAAGGTTGATTTAAATACAGCAACGGTTGATGAGTTAATGGGGCTTAAAGGTATTGGTAAAGCGAAAGCTCAAGCTATTATTGATTACCGTGAACAATTGGGTCGATTTACCTCTATTGAACAACTTGAAAAAGTATTTGGCATAGGGATGAAATTAGTCGAACAAAATCGTGATTTTATCGTCATAAACTAATGAGCTAATTTGCATTTTATATTGTATGTAGCACGTTTATTGAAAAGATAAATATTGTTTAATAACTTGTGTTTCTCTTCGTAATAAGAGAAACACATTTCCATGAATTGATTTGTTAAATGGAGTGAAAGATAAAAGAGCTAAATTGAGATATTACTAAATTTATTTTTTTGACTATATTTATTGTATCGCAAAGAAACGTTATCAAAAATTTTAATATAACAATCAAGAGGTAATGAGTTTGTATGAGTACATTAATTAAAGTTTATGGTTTTCATTTGGATGTTTTTGAACACGTGAATAATGCACGTTACCTTGAGTTTTTAGAACAAGCCCGATGGGATTGGATTGAACAACATTTAGATTTTGCTTGGTTTAAGCGCAATGGTTTGGCGTTAGTGGTCGCTAATATCAATATTAATTATCGCTTACCAGCAAGTCTTGGTGATGAGTTGATTATTGACTGTGAAGTTGCTGAAGTCGGAATTAAAAGTGGTGTACTGTCTCAAAAAATAGTCAGAAAAAAAGATGGTGCGCTTATCTCTGATGCATTAATCACTTTTGTTCTTGTAGACATCAATACCAAAAAAGCACTGACCTTAACGGATCAGCTAAGAGAAAAACTAGAGTATGTGCGCCAATCATCATAATACGAAGTGATTTCGTATTATAAATAAAAATAATGCGGTCAAGATGAGTTAACTTAACGTAATTTAAGGCAGTGGTAATACATGAGAGGTTATCACTGCCTAAGCCAACAAGTTGCAGTGATAACAAACAGTGGACGATATTACAGTAACTATTTTAACCCTACTTTCTGTTTCATTGCCTGCATGATTTGCGTTTTATCAGCTAAATAAGTGTTTAATCCGCGTTGTCTTAAATGGCAAGCTGCACATTCGCCACAGCCATCACCTTGAACACCGTTATAGCAAGTCAAGGTTTCATGACGAACAAAATCTAATTTTTGGTAATAATCTGCTAATGCCCAAGTTTCAGCTTTATCTAGCCACATTAATGGAGTGATGAATTTAATATCACGTGCAATACCTAAATTGACTGCATGATTTAGTGCTTTGACAAATTCATCACGACAATCAGGATAGCCTGAAAAATCAGTCTCACAAACTCCTGTAATGACACTTTCAGCCCCAATTTGGTAAGCGTAAATAGCAGCTAAAGTGAGGAAAAGAATATTTCTACCCGGTACAAAGGTACTTGGAATATCACTTTCTTCACTTTCTTTGAAATCAGGGACAGGTATATTGTCGCGAGTTAAGCTACTGATAGCGAGTTCATTGAGTAAATTTACATCCAAAACTTTATGCGCAGTTGCCCCCAGTAATTGACTTACTCTTTGTGCTACCTCAATTTCTTCTTTATGGCGTTGCCCATAATTAAATGTAATGCAATGTACTTCATCGTACTTTTCTTTTGCTTGAATAAGGCATGTTGTCGAATCTTGTCCACCGCTAAAGACAACGACCGTTTTTTTCATCGGAATACTCCTGAAAATTGAATTTACATAAGGATTAGTACGCATAAAAGTACATATATTATGACAATTTATTACCGATTTATCATTAGATGATTACTCTTATAGTAAGGGGCAGGTTATCATTATTTTTTGTAGGGGCATATTTTGAAGGAGTATCTATGTTAGATAAGATTGACCGTAAATTATTAGCGCTATTACAGGAAGATTCAAGCCTCTCACTGAATACTTTGGCTGAGGCTGTTAACCTAACCTCAACGCCTTGCTGGAAACGATTGAAACGACTTGAGGATGAAGGGTATATTCGTAAGCGAGTTGCCCTACTTGATAGTGAAAAAATTGGGCTAGGTCTAACAGTTATTGTTATGATTAGAACACAGCAACATAATAGCGAATGGTACGAACAATTTGTTTCATTTGTTAAGCAAATGCCAGAAGTACTGACATTCTATCGAATGGCGGGTGAGTGTGATTATCTAATGCATGTTGAAGTGGTAGACATGAAAAGTTACGACTTGTTTTATAAGCGTATGGTTAATGGTGTACCAGGTCTTATTGACGTGACTTCTAACTTCGCAATGGAAAAAATTAAATACACAACGGCAATGCCGATACCTGAATAAGGTTCATCTTTACCAACTGGCACTTTTATTTTTTGTATAACCTTAGGATTTAAGGCGTGGCTCTATTTTCACAGCTCAGTTGGTATTTCCTCAGTGAATGGCGTCGTTATGTCGGTGCTATTTTTTTATTGATGGTTATCGCAGTATTACAGGTGATCCCTCCTAAAATTGTAGGGATCATTGTGGATGGTGTTGATAACCATAGTCTGTCGTTTAGCCAAGTAATGAATTGGGTTGGCGTGATGGTGTTAATTGCCCTCGCGGTTTATCTTTTGCGTTATTTTTGGCGACTTTGGTTATTTGGTGCTTCTTATCAATTAGCCGTAAAACTGCGAATGCAGATTTACCAACAGCTTAATCAGCAATCCTCTTCTTTCTATCATCGTTATCGTACTGGCGATTTGATCGCTCGTACCACGAATGACGTTGATAAAGTCGTTTTTGCAGCTGGAGAAGGCGTTCTAACTTTAGTTGATTCAATGGTAATGGGACTTGCTGTACTTGTGATGATGAGCATCCAGTTAAGCTGGGAGCTGACACTAATTTCACTATTACCTATGCCACTAATGGCCATTTTGATTAAACGTTATGGTGATAAGTTACATAGCCGTTTTAAAACTGCTCAGGCACTTTTTTCTTCACTGAATAATCAAGCACAAGAAAGCCTGAGTAGTATTCGCATGATCAAATCATTTGGACTTGAACAACAGCATGCTTCTCGTTTCGATGATGTTGCAAAAGAAACTGGGCGTCAAAATATGCGAGTTGCGAGAATTGATGCTTTGTTTGATCCCACCATTTTTATGGCGATCGGTTTTGCTAATTTACTCGCAGTTGCTGGTGGGAGTTATTTGGTACTCAATGACAAAATGACATTAGGTGAGTTAACCAGTTTTGTTATGTATTTAGGTCAAATGATTTGGCCTATGCTAGCGCTGGCATGGATGTTTAATATTGTTGAACGTGGTAGTGCTGCCTATAGCCGAATTAATAGCTTATTGAATGAAAAACTCGATATGATTGATGGTGATTTATCACCAAAACAAGGTCGAGGGATATTGTCTGTTGATATCGACCGCTTTCAGTATCCTGAACAAACAACGGATGTGCTTAAGAATATTCATTTCACCTTATCTCCTGGCGATATGTTGGGAATTTGCGGGATGACTGGAAGTGGAAAAAGTACACTACTTACCGTTATTCAACGACTTTACGATGTAACTGAAGGTGAAATTTGTTTTCAATCCATACCTATTTATCAATTAAAACTCGATGAATGGCGAGCGCGTTTAGCTGTGGTTAATCAAACACCTTTTTTATTTTCAGATACCATTGCAGGAAATATTGCATTAGGGCGTCCTAATGCAACTAAAGACGAAATTGAAGCGGTAGCTAAATTGGCCAATATTCATGACGATATTCTGCGTTTACCTGAAGGGTATCAAACGCAGGTAGGTGAAAAAGGTGTGATGCTATCTGGTGGGCAAAAACAGCGTATTTCTATTGCGCGAGCGCTACTCTTAGATGCGGAAATTTTGTTATTAGATGACGCATTATCTGCCGTTGATGGACAAACTGAATATCAAATTTTACAAAATTTGTCGCAATGGCGAAAAGATAGAACGTTGATTATCAGTGCACATCGTTTATCTGCTTTGGTTGGTGCTACTAATATCCTAGTGCTAAAACAAGGCGAAATTGTAGAACAAGGTACGCATCAACAATTAATTTCAATACCTGGTTGGTATCAAGATATGTACCATTATCAGCAATTAGAGGCCGCGCTGGATGACGATAAGTAAAAATAAATCCGTTAAAGCGCTATTCCCTGCATTAAAGCGTCTTTTAACTTATGGTAAAACCTATCGCAAGCCTATGACATGGGGCGTCATTATGTTGTGGGTAGCCGCAGTTGCAGAGGTGGGTGGCCCATTAATTGTTGGTTATTTCATTGATCAAAAAGTGGCTACGAATAATGTTGAATTAACATCTTCATTAGGTTTGGCATTGGCGTTTATTCTTTTACAAATAATAGCTGCGACACTTCATTATTATCAGGCAATTGTATTTAATCATGCAGCTGTTGGGGTTGTACAACAATTACGCACAGATGTGATGAGCGCGGCACTAAAACAGCCATTAAGTGCTTTTGATAATCAACCCGTAGGCCAATTAATTTCTCGTGTAACGAATGATACCGAAACAATTAAAGATTTGTTTGTTAACGTCTTACCGACATTGTTCCGTGCCATTGCGTTAGTGGTTGTTATGTTAATTGCTATGTTCTTATTAGAGTGGCAAATGGCATTGGTAGCGATGACTATCTTCCCAGCAGTTATTGGTGTGATGATGCTTTATCAGCGGCTCAGTACACCAATAGTCCGTAATGTACGCCATTTTCTTGCCAATATTAATGATGGTTTCCATGAAGTTATCAATGGAATGTCAGTGATCCAGCAATTTAGGCAACAAGCTCGATTTGGTCAAAGAATGTCGGATGATAGCTGGCAGCATTATCAAGCCCGTATGAAAGCATTAAAACTCGATGGGCTGTTATTGCGCCCTTTGCTAAGTATGCTCTCTGCGTTGGTTTTATGTGGCTTATTGATGCTATTTGGCTATCAAGGCAGTGCGGTTATTGGTGTTGGGGTGATTTATGCGTTTATTAGCTATTTGGGGCGATTAAATGAACCGTTAATCACATTGACATCACAGCAGTCCATTTTGCAACAAGCGGTTGTTTCAGGTGAACGTGTTTTTGAATTGATGGATGCACCTACACAACATTACGGCTCATCATCACATATCATTACCCAAGGCAATATTGATGTTAATTCCTTATGGTTTGCCTATCGTGATGAACAATGGGTATTAAAAGATATCAATTTAACTATTCCTTCTCGCCATTTTGTGGCATTTGTTGGACATACAGGGAGTGGTAAAAGTACGTTAGCAAGTCTGTTGATGGGAAATTACCCTTGGCAAAAAGGGAATATTTATTTAGATGGGCAACCTTTAGAGGATTATTCTCATTATGCATTGCGTAGTGGTATTGCTATGGTGCAGCAAGATCCGGTTTTATTATCAGGTTCGTTGTATGACAACATTACATTAGGGCGAGAATGTGAAGAGTCACATTTATGGCAGGTATTAGAAACAGTACAGCTTGATCAATGGGCTAAAGCATTACCAGAAGGATTACAAACAGAACTTGGCGAACAAGGTAGTCGCTTATCTGCGGGGCAAAAACAGTTACTTGCATTAGCTCGTGTATTATTAATACCACCTCGTATTCTTATTCTTGATGAAGCAACAGCAAATATTGATTCAGGAACAGAGCAAGCCATCCAGAAAGCATTAAAAGTAGTAAGAGAAAAAACAACCCTGATTGTTATTGCTCATCGACTTTCAACTATTATTGAAGCCAATGAAATCGTGGTGCTTCATCGTGGTGCAATTGTTGAGCAGGGTGATCACATGGAATTACTCTCACAAAAAGGGCGATACTATAATATGTTTCAATTACAGCAGGTTAGAGAATCTTTACAAGAACAAGATCCTGTTGAAGTAGAATAATTGACTTAAAATTAATATTTGATTTTTTTAGAGGGCACATAAAATTATGTGCCCTTTTTTATTTCCCAACTATTTTGCTTTTATCAAAATAGCAGGTTTATGTCTGCACCAATACGGTGAATTTATTGGTTTTATTTTTCAATAATTAAAATTTTTATTTAAATATCAATACATTAAAAATTGGCATGTCTTTTGCTCTATAAACATTGTTCTTTCTTACATCGACGAGGTTTATATGAAATATATCATCGCCATAATTAAGCCATTTAAATTAGAAGAGGTCAGAGAGTTACTTTCTGAGTTAGGTATAAAAGGGATGACAATCAGTGAAGTAAAGGGATATGGGCGGCAGAAAGGGCATGCAGAGCTTTATCGAGGGGCCGAATACGAAGTTAATTTTCTTCCCAAAGTGAAAATAGAACTCGCCATTAGTGATGAGCAACTTGAGCCTGTTATACAAACGATTATGCAAGCGACAGATACGGGCAAAGTGGGGGATGGCAAAATTTTTGTTTTGGAATTATTACAAGCTGTTCGTATTCGTACGGGTGAATTTGATGATGAGGCTCTTTAAAGGAGAATTTCGATGAAAAGCTTACTTTCTTTATTATTAATGTTAGTGCTTACAAACTTTTCTTTATCAGCATTTGCCTCTGAAATCTCGGTTATCAATAAAGCTGATAATGGTTTTATGTTGATTTGCACTGCACTGGTCTTTTTTATGACTATCCCTGGTATTGCCCTGTTTTATGGGGGATTACTGAGAAGTAAAAACGTACTTTCATTGATAACACAAGTGATGATGATCTTTAGTGTTGTGATCATTCTTTGGATAACTTTTGGCTACAGTTTAGCTTTTACTGCGGGTAATAAAGTGTGGGGTGGGTGGTCACTTACTTTCTTAAGTAATATTTCTTTGGCGTCAGTTTCAGGTTCAATTAATCAATATGTACACATTGCTTTTCAAGGCTCTTTTGCTGTAATAACGATTGCCTTGATTGTTGGAGCACTGGGTGAGCGTATCCGTTTTTCAGCGTTGGTTATTTTTACGGTTATTTGGTTTACGTTTTCTTATATTCCGATCGCTCATATGGTATGGGGAGAAGGTGGCTGGCTAATTGATGATGGCGCACTTGATTTTGCAGGCGGAACCGTGGTTCATATCAATGCAGCTGTTGCTGCCCTTGTTGGTGCTTACTTACTCGGTAAGCGACGTGATTATCAACACTTAGCCCTTAAGCCTCATAATTTACCAATGGTATTTATTGGAACGGCTGTGCTTTATATTGGTTGGTTTGGTTTCAATGCAGGCTCTGCGGGAAGTGCAAATGCAATTGCAGCCTTAGCATTTTTGAATACAGTGATTGCAACAGCAGGGGCAGTGCTTTCTTGGACTGCATCAGAATGGATCACTAGAGGAAAACCATCAATGTTAGGCAGTTGCTCTGGTTGTATTGCTGGACTGGTGGCGATTACGCCAGCTGCAGGCACTGTCGGTGTTATGGGCGCATTATTTATTGGTGTTACAGGTGGAATTATCGGACTTTGGGGTGTTGTTATTTTAAAACGGTGGCTAAAAGCTGATGATGTTTGTGATGTTTTTGGCATTCATGGAACTTGTGGCATTGCGGGATGTTTATTAACGGGGATATTTACGGCTTCATTTTTAGGGGGAGTGGGCTATAGCGATGGTATGACATTAAGCAAGCAAGTTTTAATACAGTTAATGAGTGTTGTTATTACAGTGATTTGGTCAGGAGTTGTAGCTTATCTTAGTTTTAAAATCGCAGATAAGCTGGTGGGATTACGAGTTTCTGAAGAAGAAGAGCATGATGGATTAGATTTAACCTCTCATGGTGAACGTGCTTATCAGCAGTAATTGTCTATTCCCCCTCTTTTGAGGGGGGAATATGCTTATTTAATTATTTTGTATATTTAGGGCGTTTTTGACGAATAACTCCCTCTTGAACGGATGAAGCAACTAATTGGCCATTCGTGTTAAAGAATTTACCTCTAACAAATCCTCTTCCTCCTGATGCCGATGGGCTTTCAATCACATACAGTAACCAATCATCAATGCGGAATGGACGGTGAAACCACATTGAATGGTCTATTGTCGCTACTTGAAGGCTTGGATCCATAAATCCTAAACCATAAGGTTGGAGAGCTGTGGGTAAGAAGTCAAAATCAGAAACATAGCCCAACATATATTGATGTAAAAAAGGATCTGATGGCATTTCACCACGGCTGCGATACCAAACATAGCGTTCAGCGGGTGCTTTAGAATAGCCAAAAGGGCTAAAGTATTGTACTGGGCGTGCTTCAAAAGGAGTTTCTCGTAATGCTAAAGATTTAATCGGCTCTGGTAATTTAGGTGCCAATTTTTTCAAAATATCATCTTGTGAGATAAGCTCATCGGGAAAAGGAACATCAGGCATTGCATCTTGATGTTCAAAACCTTCCTCAAACTCTTGAAAAGAAACCGTCATATAGAAAATAGGCTTACCCTGTTGGATAGCACTGACTCTACGAGTGCTAAATGAACCTCCATCACGGATAAATTCTACATCATAAACGATAGGCTTATGGCTATCACCGGGGCGTAAAAAATAGCTGTGAAAGGAATTAATATAGCGATTATCTGCAATAGTTTGTTTTGCTGCATACAGTGCCTGTCCTACAACTTGACCACCAAAAACTTGTGGTAATCCTAAATCTTCACTTTGCCCTCTAAATAGACCTTCTTCTATTTTTTCAAGTGCCATTAAATTGATGAGATCTTTCAATGCTTGACTCATAGTGTACCTGTACCATTAGATCGGGTTATTTTTTATAAAGTGATTATATACAATCCTAAGAATATAAAAAAACAATCTCCTTTTTATCTTCGGTAGCAATCTAATGATAAATGAACATGGGTAATGAGATTATTGTTTATGGCTTCACTTTAGGACGGGGAGGATATCAAGAAAGGCAAAAAGAGTGTTAAAGGTCGATGAATAAGAGATAAGCCTTAATTTGGGTAATTAATCATCACTTAGGCTCACTGTCCTTGCTATTTTTGTGAGTTTAAAACATAATGCGTGACGTCTTAGCAATAAGACAATCTATGGGGTCTTGTTGGTTCTCCCGCAACGCTAACTTGTTAACTCGGTCAGGTCCGGAAGGAAGCAGCCATGGCAGGTGTCGCGTGTGCCGGGATGTCGCTGGCAAGGCCCCACCCAATTTCTAGCCTTCTAAAATTTATCTCTTCTTATTTTTTCACTAACTAATAATGCTTTTTGTGTGTTATTTCCCCGTTTTTGAATATCAATATTACGTATGTAGAAAATAATAAATTCAATGTCTGGATGCATTATTAGAAAATAGCTGATGATATTTATAATATGAAAGGGGGATTTTGAGTAAGATAATGCAGTCATGCCGTAATAAGTTAACGGCATGATGGTGTGTAATCATTCTACTGATAAGAAAACGTGAATAAAAACGATATCTAAATTAAGAACTAATAACCCTACTACTATAAAAAATAAAAATAGCAAAAATAAAACTAAGGTAATTAAATAGAACTAAATTATCTTACAAATTTCCAAACAGATGCTGGAATTTTGTCATAGAGTTTATTCATAGTGAGCTCAGCTAAACGATGATCAGCCGCTGAATAAAATAGCTCCAGCTCATCATCAGAGAGTTCGTATTTGTTTTTTTCAATTACTCGCTCTAATGTTTCGATTGAGGTACATTTTCTTAAACGCATTAGATAGTCTGTCTTAGTCATGTTGTCTTTTCTCTATTATTTAAAATAAAACTAAAGATAATTAAATTTACTTAATATAACTTTTTGGGTTTTTGGCTATAAGGGTTAAAAGTGAATGATTTAACTCTTTCCAATTATTGATATCTGAGTAAGAAATTGATGTATTACCAAATAAACGATAGGTTTCTTCAAGGTACTCTTCTATAAGAGTATTAATTACTTGTTTATCAGGGTATTTAATCTTAAATTTCCAACTAAAGTCCATAATGTGTTCAATTAAGACATTAAGGTCAACGCTTTTTGTGCTACTCAGATCATTGTGCCAAACGGTGTTGCCTTTATCTAATGAGCCTAAAGCTTGCTGCAATAGCTCTTCACATAAAAACGACAATTCAGCTAAATCTACTTTTTCTGGTGAATATTCGTCCATAACTTATCGTGGCTGAATTAATAGAAAATATTCATTAATAATGGTAAATACGTATAGTTAGACTTATTAATGAGACACATCACATAATTCATTAATGGATTAATAAAAAAACACAAACTTGAGATTGGGCATTTATATTTACCCGTATGCTAAAAGAGTTTAATAATTATATTTATTATTTCTAACAAAGTAATAGCATATCAAAAGATGATATCAAATACTCATTGCATACAAAGGAGTTTAAAAAATACACAATAAAATGCTTCTTTGCTTAATATAGCACTATTATCGCATAAGTCACTATCTGAACAACAGAATTTTGTCTATTTTCGTAAAAATTAATATATTCCAATCAAGATGATGTTTTTTTAACATTATGATTATCTTTGTTTTTATTGTATTTTACATGTTTAAGCGTGTAAATGAGGTCTATTTATCGCTGTTATTTATAAATAACACTCTGTTTGATTTTGACAAAAAGTCATATATAAGAAAAAAAATAAAATGAGTTTATTGATTAAAGAGATATTTTTTAAAAATAATATACTGAGATAAGTTTTCATTTTAAACGATATATCAATAGATAAAGAAAAAGGTCGCTTATGCGACCTTTTTTGTATTCACAGACAAATTAGTGTGAATTACTTGGATGCTCTAAATCTTCGTTTTTCTTCGCAAAACGTCTACGGATCACGACGAAGAAAATAGGAACAAAGTAGATAGCGAGGGAGGTTGCGGCAATCATACCACCGAATACACCTGTACCTACGGAGTTCTGTGCACCAGAACCTGCACCGTTACTTAATACCAGAGGAATAACCCCTAACATAAAGGCCAGAGAGGTCATTAGAATTGGACGTAGACGCATTCTAACAGAGTCTAACGTTGCTTCTATGAGTCCTTTGCCTTCTTTTTCCATCAAGTCTTTGGCGAATTCAACAATCAAGATTGCGTTTTTCGCCGATAACCCAATGGTTGTTAAGAGCCCAACCTTAAAGTAAACGTCGTTCTCAAGGCCTCGGAATGTGGTGAGTAACAGCGCACCGATAACACCTAGAGGAACCACGAGCATAACAGAGAACGGTACTGACCAGCTTTCATAAAGAGCAGCAAGGCAGAGGAATACAACTATCAAGGAAATGGTATACAGCGCAGGCGCTTGGTTACCAGATAAACGTTCTTGATATGACATTCCTGTCCATTCATAACCAATACCACTTGGTAATTTACTTGCGAGATCTTCCATCATTAGCATTGCATCACCACTACTTTGACCCGGTGTTGCACTACCTTGAATTTGGACTGCAGGTAAACCGTTATAACGCTCTAAACGTGGAGAGCCATATAACCAAGGATCTTTACTTGTATCAATGAATGATGAGAATGGAACCATCTGACCAACATTGTTACGAACATAAAGATTACCAATATCTTGTGGCAACATACGGAATTGTGATTCAGCTTGAACATAAACTTTCTTAACACGACCACGGTCGATAAAGTCGTTTACGTAGCTACCACCAAACATGGTACCTAATGTTGAATAGATATCGCTGATTGCAACACCTTGAGCCTGTGCTTTTTCTAGGTCAATATATAGACGATACTGTGACGTATCTTCCTGACCATTAGGACGCACACCCATCAACATTTGAGATTGTTGTGCCGCCATTCCGAGTAATTGATTTCGTGCTTCCATGAGTTTTTCGTGACCGAGATTCGCTTTATCGACTAACTCGAATTCGAAACCACCCGCAGAGCCTAATTCAACAATTGCTGGAATATTAAATGAGTAAACAAAGGCTTCTTTAATTTGGGATAATGCCATATTGGCACGCCCTACAATTGCCGGAACTTTGTCTTCATCTGCTTTACGTTCATCCCAATCATTCAATACAACGAAGACCAGACCCATATTTTGGCCTTGACCACCGAAGCCGAAGCCACTTACGGTAAAGACGGATTTAACGAGTTCTTTTTCATCGGTATTGAAGTAGTCATTTACTCTTTCTAATACGTCTTGAGTCTGTTCTTGTGTGGAGCCAGCAGGTAACTGAACCATTGTCAGTAATACCCCTTGGTCTTCTTCTGGTAAGAACGATGCAGGTAAGCGAATAAACATTAATGCCATGCCTGCGACTAATAAAACGTAAATTAATAAGTAACGACCAGTACCACGAAGAGTACGGGATACACTATCAGTATAGTGATGGCTGCTTTTTTCAAAGGTACGGTTAAACCAACCAAAGAAGCCTGTTTGCACACCATGACTGCCTTTTGGTACTGGTTTTAACATCGTTGCACAAAGTGCAGGTGTTAAAATCAATGCAACGAAAACAGACAGAACCATTGCTGATACGATGGTGATAGAGAACTGGCGATAAATCGCACCTGTTGAACCACCAAAGAATGCCATTGGAATAAATACCGCAGAAAGCACAAGGGCGATACCCACCAGTGCACTTTGGATTTGTCCCATAGATTTACGTGTTGCTTCTTTAGGTGATAAACCTTCTTCTTGCATAACACGTTCGACGTTTTCTACCACAACGATGGCGTCATCCACCAGAAGCCCGATGGCAAGCACCATCGCAAACATCGTCAAGGTATTTATCGAATAACCAAACGCTGAGAGTATGGCGAAAGTACCTAACAATACAACAGGTACTGCAATTGTTGGAATTAACGTAGCTCGGAAGTTCTGTAAGAACAGATACATAACTACGAATACCAGCATAATAGCTTCAACAAGTGTTTTTACCACTTCGAAAATAGAGATCTTAACGAATGGCGTTGTATCATAAGGATAAACGACCTCTAATCCCGCAGGGAAGAACGGTTCCATTTCAGCTAATGCAGCACGTACAGCAGTGGCGGTATCTAATGCGTTAGCACCTGTTGCTAATTTAATACCAATACCAGAAGCGGGTAGGCCATTAAAGCGAGCAATAGTACTGTAGCTTTCAGCACCCATTTCAACCACACCGAGATCTTTTAGCTTAACCTGCGAACCGTCTGTATTGACTTTCATCAGGATATCGCCAAATTGCTCTGCGGTATTAAGTCGAGTTTGAGCAATAATAGATACGTTTAAACGCTGACCAGGAACAGGAGGTGTACCCCCTAATTGACCTGCTGCCACTTGGTTATTCTGTGCTCTAATCGCACCGATAACATCAAGTGTTGTCATGTTATATTTCACCAGTTTATCTGGATCTAACCAGATACGCATTGCGTATTGGGTACCAAATAACTGGGTTTCACCCACACCGGTTACACGGCTTAATGGGTCTTTAATCGTTGCACCCACATAGTCTGCGATATCATCTTGTGACATTGAACCGTCATTTGAGATGAAACCTGCAACCATCAAGAATGAACTTGAGGATTTATCAACACTAATCCCTTGTTGTTGCACTTCCTGAGGTAATAATGGCATAGCAAGTTGCAATTTATTTTGCACCTGTACTTGCGCAATATCAGGATCAGTACCTGCTTCAAAGGTCAGAGTGATATTCATCATACCGGCTGAGTCACTGGTCGCAGACATATACACCATGTTATCGATACCATTCATATTCTGTTCGATAACTTGGGTAACTGTATTTTGCACAGTGGTGGCGTCAGCACCAGGATAAACCGCAGAGATAGAAATCGCTGGCGGTGCAATCGTTGGATACTGGGCAACAGGCAGTTTGATGAGTGCCAGAAGACCTGCGAGCATGGTAATTATCGCAATTACCCACGCAAATATCGGTCTATCTATAAAAAACTTAGGCATGGATCACCGACTCCTTATTGAGGATTCTTAGCTGGCTCAGTTTGTTCAGGTGATGGCTTAGCATCTAAATTTTCTTCTTGAGGCGTTACTGTCATTTTTGGTTTTGCTTTTTGCAATCCAGAAACGATAACGCGCTCACCAGCCTGAACACCACTATTAACGAGCCATTTATTACCAACAGCTTGTGACACATCAATGGTACGAACTTCAACAACATTGTCTTTATTAACAACCATTGCTGTCGCTTCACCACGAGCAGTACGAATAACAGCTTGCTGTGGGATCAAAATTGCATTTTGACGAATACCATTTTCTAATTTAGTACGAACAAACATACCTGGTAATAGTTCCCCAGTAGGGTTAGGTACGATAGCACGCATAGTAATTGAGCCGGTTGTTTCATCAACAGTGACATCAGAAAACTCTAAATGGCCTTTCTGTGCGTAAGCTTGCCCATTAGTCAATGTTAAATGAACAACAGGTTTGCCTTGCTCTTGACGAATAACGCCACTTTCAATTTCATTTTTAAGTTTCAGATAATCTTCACTCGATTGTGTCACGTTGACGTAAATCGGATCGATTTGCTGAACTGTAGTTAGTGCTACTTGCTGACCTGGAGCGACAAGTGCACCTTCAGTCACAGTAGATTTACCTGAACGGCCTGAAATTGGCGCTGTTACTTTTGTATATTCAAGATTAATCTTTGCAGTTGTTACAGCCGCTTCTCCTGCTTTAACAGCAGCTACAGCTTGTGCATATTGAGATGTTGCAGTATCAAAATCTTGTTTACTGACATAGTTTGTACCTAGCAGAGGCTTATAACGCTCCACAGTGAGACGAGCTATTTCAGCATTAGCTTTAGCTTTCGCTAATTCAGCTTGCGCACTATTTAAAGTTGCTTCAAAAATAGCTGGGTCGATTTGGTACAAAGATGTACCCGCTTCTACATAGCTACCTTCTTTGTAATTGCGGTTTAAAATAATGCCACCAACTTGAGGGCGAACTTCAGCAATACGGAAGGCTGATGTACGACCTGGTAAATCAGTGGTGATTGTCAGAGCTTGCGCTCCTAAAGTCACAACACCTACAGCCGGAGCAGGAGGAGGCCCCCCAGCAGACTGTTTAGCTTTGTCGTCACATCCAGCAAGAACCAAGCTGCCTGATAGCACTAACAGAGCCAGAGGCAAAACCCCTCTGTTTTTTCGCATAAGAAAACCTCTATTCAAACGTTGTTTCCCGGGATAAAAATAATTAAGTTGATGATTGATTGCGATGTATAGTACAAACATACATGAATGTATGTAAATTAACTTCAGTCAAAATCGAGGATTAATGGCACGAAAAACTAAACGGCAGGCACAAGAGACAAGACAGCAGATTATTGATGCTGCACTTAGGCTATTTACTGTGCAAGGCGTTTCTGCCACATCACTTTCAGATATTGCGGCCGCTGCAGGAGTTACCCGTGGCGCAATATATTGGCACTTTAAAAATAAAGTGGATTTATTTACTGAAGCGTGCGAACTCACCGACTTAAAAATAGAATCTTTAGAAATAGAGTATCAAACAAAATACCCAGATGATCCACTATTTGTATTAAGAGAATTGCTTATTTACATATTGACATCGATTGTCGAAGATCCTAAACATAATGCACTTTTAGAAATATATTTCCATAAATGCGAATTTGTCGGTGAAATGACACCAATTGTTGAAATTCGTAGAGAATTGTGTGCAGCTGATTACTCTAGAATAGAACAATCTTTATCTCGTTGTGTTGAAAAAAAACAACTACCATCCGACCTTAATTTAAGAAGGGCGGCCATCATGTTAAGGGCTATGATGACTGGGCTTGCTGAAAATTGGTTATTTTCACCAGAAAGCTTTTCTATCAAAGATGAAAGTCAATATTTGGTTGATAGCTTTATTGATATGATAAAGCACAGTGCAAATATGAGAATATCTGCGTCCTCTTAATTTATTATTAAACAAAAGGAAGACATCTATGAGTAAGGTCTTAGTTATTGCTAATGGTGCAGCTTATGGTAATGAGTCATTATTTAACGCACTGCGTTTATCTATTACATTAAAAGAACAGCACCCAGAAACTCAATTAAATATCTTTTTAATGTCAGATGCTGTTACAGGGGCTTTAGCTCGCCAACAGCCTAAAGAAGGTTATAACTTACAACAAATGCTGGAAATTTTAACGGCACAAAATGTTCCTGTTAAATTATGCAAAACATGTACAGATACTCGTGGTATCAGTGGGTTACCATTAGTTGATGGTGCAGAGTTAGGTACATTAGTTGATTTGGCACAATGGACGCTTGATGCGGATAAAATCCTAACATTCTGATTGTCGCTTCATTTTCTCAGCCGAGAAACAACCCCAAGCAACTTGTTCTGTTTACACTGCCAATTGAACGTAATTGGATTATACTAATAAACAGTTTTTCAATATTAATTGAACAAGTTGCTTAACCATGCGGATACAAACTTTTTTTTCTCAATTTAATAATCGAATGACGACGATTGTCGCCGCGACTGCTATTATTTTTATTCTTTGGTGCCTCTCTATTACTTCGGTTTTAGCCGCGGTTTCAAGTAATCTACCGACTCAAGAAAATATTCAAAATCAGCTTAGTTTATTAAATAAACGTAGTGAGTTAAGTGCAGAAGATAAATTAACAATTGCGGATTTAGAACAATCACTTTTATTACTCGATAATATTCAACAGCTAGAAAAAAAATCAGTAAATTATGATAAAACGGTAGAGCAACTACCTGAAAAGCTGCGTAGTACGCAATATCAACTTAATCAATTAAAACAAAAAGTCGCTAATAAAGAAGCAGATGACTACCAAAAATCATTGGAAGCATTACCATTAGCAACATTAGAATCGCAATTAGAAAGTGTTCTACAATCCTTACAAAAATCCCAAGATGATTTAGCTAATTACAGTAATGAACTTATCGTATTACAGACACAACCTGAAAGGGCGCAATCTGTTTTATTTAATAACTCAGATAGATTGCAACAAATAAGGACATTGCTGAATAAAAGTAGTGCAGATAAAGCACAAATGCGGCCTTCTGCTGTGCAGTTATTACAGTTAGAGCAATATTATCTTCAACAACAAAATAATTTTCAAAAACGTACATTACAGTCAAATGTGCAATTACAAAGCTTATTACAACTTCAACGTGACTATAGCTCTGCGTATATTGACCTTTCACAGGAACGCGCACAACTGCTTCAAGATGCCATCAGCGATAAACGTCTAGATAGTTCAGAAGAAACAGCTAAAGAAGCACAAAGCACCGAACTTGATAATCAAGCGATTAATAATGATCCATTCTATTTAGCGCAAACAGAAATCAATAAGCATCTTAGTGATAAACTGATCGTTACAACACAAAATAATAACGAACTAAATCGCCATAGCTTAATGGTGAAAAACCGCTTAGATAGAGCCATTCAATCTGAACGAAACCTAAAAGAACAAATTGATGTATTAAAAGGAAGTTTGTTACTTTCCCGAATTTTATTTGAAGAGCAAGTTGATTTGCCGGATGGTATTTTTATTAATAATTTGCCTGATAAAATCGCTGATTTGCGGTTAGAGCAATTTGAAATTAATAAACAACGTGATCAGATAATACAACCCAATATCTATATTGATCGGTTGATGCAGGAATACCAAATTACTCATCCTGAAGTCACCGACCCTAATGTACTAAAAGAGTTACGTAGTGCATTAGAATTACTTGTTGATGCACGTCGGGAGTTGCTTGATAAACTCAATAATCAATTAGGCAATCAAATTTCAGGTTCGATTAACCTGCAAATGGATCAGCAACAATTACGCAGTGTCGTAAGCTCTTTAGAAAGTACATTAGCACAACAAATTTTCTGGGTGAGTAGTAATAAACCTATTAATCTCAATTGGTTTTCAACATTTCCTTCTCAAGCAGTGGCAGAATTCCAAAGTTTTAAATTGAATTGGTCAAATGAAAATCTGTTGATCGGGGCTAAGAAATCACTTCCTGTCCTTATTGCGTTGATTCTGTTTGGTTTAATACTGATTTGGCAACGTAAAAAGCTTGATACTCAGTTTGAAAAACTTAATGGGGATATTAATAAGCTCAATAAAGATTCTCAGCTACATACACCACTGGCATTAGGTATTGTTTTCTTAAAAACATTACCACTTTCTTGTTTTGTTTTAGCGATTGGCTATTGGCTAATAAATAGTTTTAACGTGCAACAAGAGTTTATCTGGTCTTTTGCTTGGCAATTTGCGGTATTTTGGCTGATGTTTGAATGGTCTTATCGTTTAATGTCTGATAATGGCGTTGCTGTAAAACATTTTAAAATTCCTGTAGAGAGAGTTCAGCAAAACCGTAAACGTTTATTGCGTCTTTCTCTTCCTATGTTGCCGATTATTTTGCTTTCTGCTTACGGTATTAATAACCCATTATCACTGGTGGGGGATGTTATTGGGCAGTTGGTTGCGATTATTTCACTGTTTTGCATTAGTTTATGTGCATTGCCGTTTTGTCGCGAAATGTGGCAAGAAAAAGGGAATCATGTTGTTAGAACGGTTGTGATCACCCTATTAACATTCTCGCCTTTAATTTTAATGGGATTAGTAATTTTTGGTTATTACTATACGGCGTTGCGTTTAGCAAATCGTTGGATTGATAGCTTATATCTGCTTATGTTGTGGTTCACTGCTTATCATGCCAGTTTACGAGGATTAACCGTTGCTGCTAGAAGACTTGCTTATCGTCGAGCGCTTGAACGTCGACAAGCAATGTTAAAAGAAAAAAAAGAGGGTGAAGATAATGGCCTTGAACCTATTCAAGAGCCTCCAATGGATATGGAGCAAATCAATCAGCAATCATTAAGACTGACAACAATGATTTTATTTATCATTTTTGCGTCTAGTTTCTACGGGATTTGGTCCGATTTTATTACTGTATTTACCTATTTAGATGGTATTACACTCTGGAGCTATACATTACCCACAGAGTTGGGAAATGTGGTTAAAGCCGTCACAGTAGCAGATCTCTTATTGTCTGTTTCTATCATGGCAATCTCTTGGTTTATGACGCGAAATTTACCAGGTTTATTAGAGGTATTAATCTTATCGCGTATCAAACTGCAACAAGGCGCTTCTTACGCTATTACGACTATTTTAACCTACGTTATTATTGCAATAGGCACCATTGTCTCTCTGGGAATATTAGGTGTGGCATGGGAGAAATTACAATGGTTAGCGGCGGCTTTAACGGTAGGATTAGGGTTTGGTTTACAAGAGATATTCGCAAACTTTGTGTCTGGTTTGATCATCTTGTTTGAAAGACCAGTTAGGATTGGGGATACCGTCACCATCGGAACATATTCAGGTACAGTTAGCCGAATTCGAATTAGAGCAACAACAGTGACAGATTTTGATCGCAAAGAAGTAATTATTCCTAATAAAGCTTTTGTAACAGAACGGCTTATTAACTGGACATTATCTGATACTGTCACACGCATTATTATTCAGGTGGGGGTGGCATATGGTTCTGATCTAGATAAGGTCAAAGCTATCTTAATGAAAGCAGCGAAAGAGAATACCAGAGTGATGACTGAACCTGAGCCAGTCGTGTTATTTACTGAATTTGGCGCCAGTACGTTAAACCACGATTTACGTTTTTATGTCAGAACATTAGGTGATAGAAGTATTGCAATTGATGAAGTGAATCGTGCAATTGATAAGCTTTGTAATGAAAACGATATTAATATTGCATTTAACCAACTTGATGTTTATTTGCATAATAAACAAGGTGATGAAGTACAAGAGGTAAAACGGCCTCTTGATGGTTCGACACCTGAAGCCAATACCCCTTTTGCTTAATTAAAGGGCGTGTTTGTTGATTGTGTCGCCAATTTGTTTTCATAATCTTGGCGCACAATCTCAAGGGCTTCTAGTGCTGTTTTAGGATCAATATGGTGACTTTCAAGTAAATAGATAAGATCAACGGCCAACTGAACAGATTTTGGTGCTTCTTTTAAACTCATAATTATCGCCTTTAAAATTTATCTTCTTGTTTTTCAATGCTCTTTTCAATAGAGAAAAGGGCGTTTTTACAACGCGCTAGGCGATTTTCAAGTGCAGCAATCTCTTTTTGCAACTCTTGTTGTTGCATAAAACTTTGTGCTTGCGTTAATGAAAGCTCTCTATCTTGGATCATGGCGTGTAATCTGCGCTCATAATCCTGATGTTGGGCAAGTTTTTGGTATAAATCGACACTTTTTTTTCGTTGAGTAAGCTGGTTCTCTTGCTTTCTTAGTGTTTGTGTCGATAATTCACGAGTTAATGCTTCTATTTGTTGTAGGATTTGAGTGGCCAGAAATTTAACCTGCTGGCTTCGTTGTGCCTCAACACAAGCGATTAACTGGGTAAAATTATCGCGGATCTGTTGCATATAGCCGCCAAGTGAATCACTTCGGCGGTGGAACAGTGCTGTGTCGAAGCAAGGTGCTGCAATTTTTTTGTTTGCAATAGGCGCCAGTGTTTCGGCAAGATTGTCTATCTGTTTTTTAAACAAGCTTAAAGGATCAGGTTTATTCATCGGGTTCTTGTTCCTGTTTTGATAAAAACATGAATTGACTTAAAGCAACAAAAAAGAGTTGTTAACTGGCTTTCTGTTGCATTTTAACGGCATATTGCATAGATTCTATCGTTTCGTTTTTTATTATGGCACTGATTATGACTGCTAACGCGCAACAACTGCAATTTATTAAAGACAGTATTGAAACCATTCCTGATTATCCAAAAGAAGGGATATTATTTCGTGATATCACTACATTACTGGATAATCCTGCTGCATATCAGGCAACCATTGATTTATTGGTAGAGCACTATCAAGGTCAGGGTATCACTAAAGTCGTGGGTACCGAAGCTCGCGGTTTCCTATTTGGTGCTCCGGTTGCTTTACGCCTCGGTGTTGGTTTCGTTCCTGTTCGTAAAAAAGGTAAATTGCCTCGCGAAACGCTCAGTGAAACTTATGATTTGGAATATGGCACAGATACTTTAGAGATCCACAAAGACAGCATTACGGATAAAGACAAAGTATTAATGGTTGATGATTTACTGGCAACAGGCGGCACCATTGAAGCAACAGCCCGTCTTATCCGTCGTTTAGGTGGAACTGTAACAGAAGCTGCATTTATTATCTGCTTACCTGATTTAGGCGGTATTGAACGCTTAGAAAAACAAGGCGTTCATAGCTTTACTCTGGTTGATTTTCCAGGACATTAATTTCTTCACTGTTTAAAATGTGGTGATACACGTCATTATTTTAAACATGAGTAATAGTGCGGGTGCTTTTGTGTTATTTATGATGTGATATATAAATATCTATGGCCCGCACAATTGATTTTCCTCTCTGATACATTTCAAATATTCGACGGTTCTTTCATCAATATCTCATTTGTTTCTGACAAATCTCGCTCAATGGGGCGTCCCTGTGTTAGCATAGAGATAAATCTCGTTCAAATTTAGCGGAATCAATGAGCTATCAGGTACTTGCCCGTAAGTGGCGCCCACAAACTTTTAACGATGTTGTCGGTCAACGTCATGTGTTGACGGCTTTAGCTAATGGTCTTGATCATCAGCGACTTCATCATGCCTATCTTTTTTCTGGTACTCGAGGTGTCGGAAAAACCACTATTGCCCGATTATTTGCCAAAGGGCTTAATTGTGAAACAGGCATTACGAGTAAACCTTGTGGTCAATGTGCAAATTGCCTTGAAATAGAACAGGGGCGTTTTGTCGATTTAATCGAAATCGATGCTGCATCGCGTACCAAGGTAGAAGATACCCGTGAATTGCTTGATAATGTGCAATATGCGCCAGCGCGTGGACGTTTTAAGGTCTACTTGATTGACGAAGTTCACATGCTTTCTCGCCACAGTTTTAATGCGCTATTAAAAACATTAGAAGAACCACCAGAGCACGTTAAGTTTCTACTGGCGACAACCGATCCACAAAAATTACCTGTCACTATTTTATCGCGTTGTTTGCAATTTCATTTGCGTGCATTGGATATTGACCAAATTGCAACACAACTCGAAAAAGTGCTTACTGCCGAACACATTGAAAATGATGTAAGAGCACGCCAGCTTATTGCTCGTGCCGCCGATGGTAGTATGCGAGACGCTTTAAGTTTAACAGATCAAGCTATAGCAAGTGGTGAAGGCGTTGTCACCGCTGACGTTGTAAGTCAAATGCTTGGCACTATTGATGATGCACAGCCTTTAGCACTGATTGAAGCACTGGTAAAAGCAGATGGTCAACAAGTGATGTCGCTGGTCAATGAAGTGGCTTCAAGAGGAACTGATTGGGAAAACTTCTTAGTTGAGACTCTTTCGTTATTGCATCAAATTGCCATGTTGCAATTATTGCCTAGTGAGGATAATCCCCAAGAACAATTTACCCAAGAGCGTTTACGCCTATTGGCTAAATCTGTTTCACCACAAGATTTACAACTCTATTATCAAACTTTATTAGTTGGACGAAAAGAACTGGCTTATGCACCAGATAGACGCATGGGCGTTGAAATGACGTTATTAAGAGCGTTAGCTTTTCATCCCAAAACAGTGATTGATGAGGTTTCTTCTGCGCCATTAGCGCAAACTTTGCCTTCTACGTCATCGACAACAAATCGAATGCCAGTGAGTCATGAGCAACCAGTGGCTCAGGCTCATTCGCCACAAAATACACGTTCTTCTTCGCCCATGAACAATGCCTCGTTAGGTAATAGTCCAGCGGCACAACTTTTAAGAGCACGGCAGGCGATAAAGGGGACTGAACAACAAACCCCGCCAAAAAAGCCTGAACCGGCGACGCCAAATCAGGCTAAGCCGGCTGCTAGTGCATTAGAACGGCTAGCAGCCGTGAGTGAAAGACGTCAACAAGTTGCTAAACGTCAACCTAATCCTAATGCACCTGAAAAAAAGAAAAAAGAAGCATATCAATGGCGCCCACAAAATCCTGAGTTGATGTCAACACAAGAGACAGTGTCTTCGCCTAAAGAAATTAAAGAAGTTCTCGAATACGAAAAAACGCCAGAGTTAGCGGCCAAAATTGCGAAAGAATCACAAGAAAGAGATGCGTGGGCTGCTGAAATTGAAAAAATGCCATTACCTAAATTGGTGCAACAACTGGCATTAAATGCGTATAAAGAGACAGTAAGTGAAGAAAACGTGATTTTGCATTTACGAACTAGACAGAAACATTTAAATTCAGCAAATGCATTACGCACACTCACAAATGCATTAAGTGAATTGCATGGAAAAGCAATTTCACTCACAATTATAGAAGATGATAATCCAGCGGTAAAAACGCCGTTGGAGTGGCGACAAGCCATTTATGATGAAAAATTGGCGTTATCGCGTCAATCGATTATTACGGATAAAACAATTCAAACATTACAGCAATATTTTGATGCTGAATTGGATGAAGAGAGTATCCGACCTGTTTAATCGCAACATATTGTATGACTTCATACTGTGTGGCTTTTACAAAGAGAGACAATTATGTTCGGAAAAGGTGGTTTGGGCAATCTGATGAAGCAAGCCCAACAAATGCAAGACAAAATGCAACAAATGCAAGAAGAGATCGCAAACTTAGAAGTGACAGGTGAATCTGGCGCTGGCTTAGTCAAGATCACTATCAATGGTGCTCATAATTGCCGTCGTGTTGAAATCGATCCTAGTCTGTTAGAAGATGACAAAGAGATGCTAGAAGATCTGATTGCTGCTGCCTTTAATGATGCTGCGCGTCGTATTGATGAAACGCAAAAAGAGAAAATGGCCTCTGTCTCTAATGGTATGCAATTACCACCAGGCTTTAAGATGCCATTCTAATGCAAACTAGCCCACTTCTTGAATCATTAATGGAAGCGTTGCGTTGTTTACCCGGTGTCGGGCCTAAATCAGCGCAACGAATGGCTTTCCAACTGCTTCAACGCGATAGAAGCGGTGGTATGCGACTTGCACAAGCGTTAACGCGTGCAATGTCTGAAATCGGCCATTGCTGTGATTGCCGAACTTTTACTGAAGAAGAGCGCTGTACTATTTGTGCCAATGCTCGTCGTCAGCAAAATGGGCAAATTTGTGTTGTCGAAAGTCCTGCGGATATTCATGCAATCGAGCAGACAGGGCAGTTTGCGGGTCGATACTTTGTTTTAATGGGACATTTATCCCCTTTAGATGGTATCGGACCGATGGATATTGGTTTAGATAGACTTGAAGAGCGTTTGAGCCAGGAAACAATTTCAGAAGTTATCTTGGCCACAAACCCGACAGTGGAAGGTGAAGCGACAGCCAACTATATTGCTGAGATCTGCGCTCAGTATGATATTACGGCAAGCCGAATTGCTCACGGGGTTCCTGTGGGGGGCGAGCTTGAAATGGTTGATGGTACAACACTTTCACACTCTATTGCTGGACGCCAAAAAATCCATTATTAATAAAATAAATATTTTATTTAAAAAGCACCTTTTACTTAATGTAACAAGGTGCTTTTTTCATTTAATATTATGAAAAATAGCGCAATTCTAATTTAAAATAATATTTTTAAGTCTTAAAACCTACTTTTTCTAAGAAATATCTTTATCTTCAAATTATCGTTTTTTTCTTTCTGATGAATTTTGCATCTTTATGTTACATTAATCATTATCATGAAAAATAATAACTGAATGATGGAGCATCTTATGATCCCTGACGTAGCCTTAGTTGATAACAGTGAACAACGTACCCCTCTGATCTTAGTGTTAGATAGCTCCGGTAGTATGTATGGTCAGCCTATTCAACAATTAAATGAAGGCCTTAAACTACTCGAACAAGAACTAAAAAATGATGTGATTGCCGCAAAACGCGTGCGTATTTTAGTGATTGAATATGGTGGATATGACCAATGTACTGTGCATGGTGATTGGAAAGATGCTATGGATTTTACGGCTCCTGTTTTAGAAGCAAATGGCACAACCCCTATGGGACAAGCTATCACGCTAGCGCTTGAAGAAATAGAAGCTGAAAAACAGCGCTTTAAACAAGCGGGTGTTGCTTATACTCGTCCTTGGCTATTTTTAATGTCTGATGGTGTACCAACCGATCAATGGGAACAAGCGGCACAGCTTTGTCGCCAAGCAGAGGAAAGCCAAAAAACGGCAGTATTTCCGATTATGGTTGATGGAGCATCAGCAGAAGTGATGGGAAGCTTTAGCCGTAATGGTGTTAATGGTGTGAAAATGCTAAAAGGGCTGCAATTTAAAGAATTATTCTTGTGGTTAAGTGCCAGTATGCAAGTGGTTTCTCAGTCAACACCGGGCGGCACAGCACAATTACCTTCAACAGATTCTTGGGCGAGTGTACCTGTTTGATGAACGATTGGTTAGCTTATGGGGCATCGGTGACAGGCATTGCCCATCAAGAACGTCAAATTCCTTGTCAAGATGCTTATTTTATTCGCTGTAAAGGTGAGTATCTTATCGCTGCTGTTTGTGATGGTGCAGGCTCCTCTCGTTATAGTGAGCAAGGTGCTCAACTTGTTGCTCGGTTATTTACGCTGCGTATCACAGAGTGGCCAAATATCGATTTGTTAACCGAAAAACAGATAACACAAGGGGCAAAACAGCTCATTGAAGATATTCGCCTCCAACTGGCTGAATATGCAGAAATAAAACAGTGCGCACTTAATGAATATGCATCAACATTGGTTGCATGTTGGGTTGGTGATGATAGTGGCTATTTATTCCATTTGGGTGATGGTATTGCTGTGGTGGAATACTGCGATGGCACAAGTTATGTATCACAGCCAGAAAACGGAGAATATGCAAATCAAACTTGGTTTGTGACATCAGAAAATTGGGAGGCGCATTTACGCGTTATTCCTCTCAATAAACCAGTAAAACAAGTTATTTTGATGTCTGATGGTGTACAGCCTTTTGCCATGAATAAAGCGTGTGATGCTCTTTATGAACCGTTTATCACTCCAGTGATCCGTTATTTAAAAACAGTATCTGAAGACAGTGGAAGTGAAGCACTCGCGGGAACATTGGCAGATCCTCGTACACACTCAATTACGGGTGACGATAAGACCTTAGTGATTTGTATCAGGGATGAAGAGTTGTGGTAAAAGCGAGAAAAAAAGGGACGGCGATATCTGGGACAACACAACTGCAAGATGAAAATGGCAAGATTTATCAGATTGGCGATTTGATAAAAAGTGGGGGAGCAGGAAGTGTTAGTCACATTAATAATGCACCTTTCCAAGTATCAAAAGTTTATCATGATAAAATTGATAAAGCCTATTACCTGAAAAAAATTACTGCAATGCAGAAACTAGAGCCTTCATTAAAGGCTGTTTCTGTCAATGATATTCCAATAATTCAACTCGCATGGCCTCAAGCACGTTTATACAATAGCCAAAAGCAATTTGTTGGCTTTGTGATGCCCGAACTTGATGTGAAAAATACCATAGAGTTGGAATATATTCTTCAAGAGCGTCAAGCTAAAGCCCATAATTTACCCACAGGAATGGGCGCTAAAGTTAGCCTTGCTTATAATCTTTGTTCGTTGATTGATGCATTGCATCAACAAGGGCATCGTATTATTGATATGAAGCCATTAAACCTGCGATTTTATAAATCAAGTTTGTATATGTCTCTTCTTGATTGTGATGGTTTTAGTATTCAAGGGGAAAACATACGCTATCCCGCAGGGCAATTTACTGTCGAATATTTAGCCCCAGAATTTCAAGCAAAACAAACTATTCTACAAGATCAAGAAGAAAGACAAGATCGATTTGCTTTAGCTGTTATTATTTTTCAACTGCTTAATTTTGGTATCCATCCTTTTAGTGGTCGCCCTAAAAACGACACGGTTCCTACGGATATTCCTAGACGTATTGCTGGTCGTTTTTATGGTTATGGCGTAAAGACGCATAATTTAATTACCCCAAATGTTGCTAGTGGGCATAAACAATTGCCCGATAAACTGAGAACATTATTTGATAAAGCTTTTTCAGGAAATCCAACATTAAGACCTAGTGCGAAAACATGGGCTACGGCACTGTATGAGTATGCACAACCTGAAAAGCAACAAATGTTGGTATGTCAGAAAGATAAAAACCACCAATATTTTGCGGGTAAAGCCTGTGCAGCATGTGCAAGGCAAACCCAACTACAGCAAGTGGCTATTACTCAAAAGCAAAGTCAAATACAACGAGAGCAAATACGCCAAAATAGCGTCAAAAATGCCAATATTAGACATGTACCTACACATACGGTTCCAGCTAAACCAATACAGCCACCCGCTATTTTTATCGCGTTAAAACAAGCAATAAGTAAAGTTCCATCTGTTATTTTTCACACCGCTATTGCCATCATAGCGCCGATTATTTTCGGATTACTGTTGATGTATTTTATTCCTCAAGGAACAAGTGGGGATTTAGGTTTTACTTGGATAACTGACTTAATAAAAGCGAATTATATTGAGCAGTTACTAATAACAATGTTAAGTGTGATTTTTTTAATGATGATAGCCATTATTATACTCATCATTTTTATTCTCCCTTCATTACGTATTTTGAAAAGAAAACCTTAATGAGAGGGAGTTCATATGAATAAAACAATTAAACCGATCCTTATTATTGTTGGGATCGCCACACTCTTATTTCCTTTTTGGTTACCTGCATTATTAGTTTCAATCATTAGTACTATTGACAGTGTGAGTATCAAGATCCTTCCCTCATCAGTTCGTTTCGATGAGCGTAATTTCTTGCTGGGATTATGGTTAGGTTCTGCCATTATGACGATTGTCATGTTATTGCAATCGTGGCGCGCTAAAAATATCTTCTATTTTTTTGGGGGAGTTTTTGTTGTTCTAACGACATTTAGTCTTTCATTTTCAATCATTCCTCATAGTGAATTAGAAGATCGTCGCCGCTTTGTTTTACAAAATATAGAACAATCGCAGTGGAGTGATTTTCGTTATAGCGTGATTAATGCTGAAGATAACATCATTAAAACGATAGTTGTGAATCAGCCTAAAACACTGGGGTATCTCAAAGATCTTGAAAAGAAACGCATCGAATTACCGGGACTTGTTTATTTAACGGATGATGTAACTTCCGCAATGCAAGCTAAAGAGGCGTATCTGATTCATACAAAAGGAACACCAGAACAAAAAGAGGCAATTAAAACGCTCTCTTTTTATGGTGACTGGTTGCTGAATCAACCCGAAATTATTATTGCTCAAGCATTATCATCGCTTCTTACAAGTAGTAATGAAAGATTAGTGCAATCAGGTATTAACGCTATTACTACTGCACCATTGGTACCGGAAGCATGGCAAACGTTAGCATTAACCTATATTGCTCATACGCCACCCAATATGCAGATAGAAAAAGCAATGGCTGCATTAATGGTTTCTGATACGCTAAAATATGACAAATTGGGGCATCAGGATCCTTCATTACAACCGCTTATTGAAAAAGCGATTTCTGAATTGACAGAAAATCAACGTCAGATTTATCAGATCCTTCAAGCACGAGTGATAGAAGACCGTTTATATCGACAAAAGAATGCAGTTCCTGAAGCGGTGGCTAAGCTGGCAGGAAAAGTACTGCCAGTCACTTATGCAATAGCGAATAACAATGAGACTTATGTCGAATGGAAATCAATGATGAATGATAGGGAATATCCTGGGATCGTTCTTGTTGATTCACCAAATAAAATACAGAACTGGACGGAAATGCATTACCCGTCTGTTGGGCAATATATTCCTATTGCAGAAACGATTTTATCCGTTGATGTTGATCCTCAAGGACACGTTTTAAGTCTTTGGGTACAAAAAAGTAGTGGATACAATGTGTTTGATACGAAAGCATTAAGTGATGCTCGTGGCTGGCGTTTTATGCCAACAAAAGAGGGGTATCATCAACGTGTTACCGTTCGTTTTCAAAGTACACGTCTTGGTTGGAATGACTACACTATTAAACAACAACCTACATTAATTGCATTGGCGAAAGCTTATGCAAGGCAAAGCATTAAAGGTATTTCGAATGCTGAAAATGCGTTCATAGGTTTACAAAAGCAGGCACCAGAAAAAGAGTCGAGTAAATCGTCATCGCATTCTACCTATGATCCCTATTCTTCTATTTATTCAAAACGTGCACAACAACAAGAAGAACGGGCGGTATTACAAAATATTTTAAAAGAGATCCAGACATTACCTAATGGAAAAAATAACCACGAAAGTTGGGATAATAGTCTACGTTTCTTAAACGAAAAATTGGCACTTCATCAAGATAATGAAGATGTTGTAAGAATGGTAGCCCGCTTTGAATTGCAATATTACAATGTGGGAACAAATAATTTATCTCAATCTCCTGATATTTACCCACAAAATAAAGAGTATTGGCAAACCTTGTTATCACAAGCACGTAGCCATTTTGGGCAAGCTATTGCACTAAATCCAAATCGTGAAGACGTTTGGTTAGGTTGGGGAATAACGTGGCTAGATGAAGATCCTGAAATTGCAGCGGGCGCATTTGCGAAAGCAGCACAGCAAAAGTCACAAGAAAGCATTAGTTCTGTCATGCAAATGCTGGAAATGAGGATGGTGATAAATACTCTTGAGGGTGCTCGTTTAGAACGTTACCAAACTTTGAGAGCAAGAATGGATATGCGCTATTTGCCAGAAGGTGTTGAAGCTAAGCCTTCAGATGATTATCTCAGCGATGACTTAACGCAAATCCAATTGGCTCAACGTGCGATACCAGCATCAGATCCGAATAGTAAAGTGGTTCACTTGCCTTTAAATACAGACAAAACTGAGCAATCAAACCGTACCTTTAGTGTCGATTTTGTATCGGCAAATATCAAAGATAGCACTCAGTTATTACCGAAAGTAAATGCTCCAATTACTGCACCTAAAACGGGCGATATGATTTTACAACTTGATGTTGATCCTCAAGGTGTTCCTACTGTGGTAATGCTAAAAACCAGTAGTGGTGATATGAATATTGACAATGCAGTGATTGATGTTGCTTATCAGTGGCGATTTAATGGCTCACCTTCTCGAAAAGGTAATGTGCTTTTGATATCTGTTCAATTTGGCCAATAATCTCACTTTGTTTAAATAATGTTATAAAAAAACGCCTTTTTTGTTGATTTTGAGGCGTTTTTTTTATCTTTCCTTATTCTCTAACTTATTGAAAGACATAAAATTGTTATCTTGATCACAAAAAAAACGTCTTTTGAAAACAGCAAAACCACTTAACTGAGAAAACAGACCGCTTAATTCGGTATACAACCGCTAAGCGATTTAGTCACACCATTCCTGAGTCAAAATTCTTATTATGTAGCTGCGGGCAGTTATCTCTCAGATTCGCTCAAATCATTCTTTGCTGTCCCGCATTACTCTTTGGCTGTTCGGTCTTGCCTGAAAAAAAGGTGTCTCATGAACAAAAATGCATTTTTAAAGCACGTACCTTGGGTGATCCTCGGGATTATCGGTGCTTTTTGTCTTTCAGTGGTTGCACTTCGCCGTGGTGAACACGTTAGTGCGCTATGGATAGTTGTCGCTTCTGTTGCCGTCTACTTAGTTGCTTATCGTTATTACAGTCTGTATATCGCTCAAAAAGTGATGAAGCTTGACCCAACGAGAGCGACACCTTCTGTTATTAACAATGATGGTTTGAACTATGTTCCGACCAACCGTTATGTCTTATTTGGTCACCACTTTGCAGCTATCGCTGGGGCTGGTCCTTTAGTTGGTCCTGTTCTTGCTGCTCAAATGGGGTACTTACCCGGTACGCTTTGGCTATTAGCAGGGGTTGTGTTAGCGGGTGCAGTACAAGACTTTATGGTGTTGTTTATTTCTACACGCCGTAATGGTAACTCACTTGGTGAGATGATAAAGAAAGAGATGGGGCCAATTCCGGGTACTATCGCTTTATTCGGCTGTTTCCTTATCATGATCATCATTCTTGCTGTGCTTGCCCTTATTGTTGTTAAAGCTTTAGCTGAAAGCCCATGGGGTGTGTTCACTGTTTGTTCAACAGTACCAATCGCCTTATTTATGGGTATTTACATGCGCTATATTCGCCCAGGTCGTGTGGGTGAAGTGTCAGTTATTGGTATTGTTTTACTGATTGCGGCGATTTGGTTTGGTGGTGTTATTGCTCACGACCCATTCTGGGGCCCAGCGTTAACCTTTAAAGATACAACAATTACTTTTGGTCTTATTGGTTATGCCTTCGTGTCTGCATTATTACCAGTATGGTTAATTCTTGCACCACGTGACTATTTAGCAACTTTCCTGAAAATTGGTGTTATCGTTGGTTTAGCTGTGGGGATTGTGATTTTAAACCCTGAACTGAAAATGCCAGCTGTTACTCAATACATTGATGGTACTGGACCATTGTGGAAAGGGGCTTTATTCCCATTCTTATTTATCACTATCGCCTGTGGTGCCGTTTCTGGTTTCCACGCCCTAATAGCTTCAGGTACAACACCTAAGCTTATCGCAAATGAAATGGATGCTCGTTTTATTGGTTATGGTGCAATGTTAATGGAATCATTCGTTGCGATCATGGCATTAGTCGCCGCATCTATCATTGAACCAGGTCTGTATTTTGCAATGAATACCCCACCATCAGGTTTAGGTATTACGATGCCGAATCTACATGAATTAGGTGGTGAAAATACAGCTGTTATCATGGGGCAGTTAAAAGAAGTTACCGTACATGCAGCTGCAACAGTCAGTTCATGGGGCTTTGTTATCTCTCCAGAAGAAATCTTACAAACAGCGAAAGATATTGGTGAACCTTCTGTATTAAACCGTGCTGGTGGTGCGCCTACCTTAGCGGTTGGTATCGCGATGGTATTCCATAAAATCATCCCTGCTGCGGATATGGGCTTCTGGTATCACTTTGGGATCTTGTTTGAAGCGCTCTTTATTTTAACCGCGTTAGACGCAGGTACACGTTCTGGTCGCTTCATGCTTCAAGACTTATTAGGTAACTTTATTCCTTACTTGAAGAAAACAAATTCGTTCATTCCAGGTGTTATTGGTACAGCGGGTTGTGTAGGCTTATGGGGATATCTGTTATACCAAGGTGTTGTTGACCCATTAGGCGGTGTTAAGAGCTTATGGCCATTATTTGGTATCTCAAACCAAATGTTAGCAGCTGTTGCACTGGTATTAGGTACGGTTATCTTAATTAAGATGAAACGCACTAAATATATTTGGGTAACTGTGGTTCCTGCGGTATGGCTATTAATTTGTACAACATGGGCATTAGGTCTGAAACTTCTCAGCGATGACCCACAAATGGAAGGTTTCTTCTACTTAGCAAATGAATACAAAGCGAAGATCTTAGCAGGTGGTGCCGATTTAACTGCGGCTGAAATTACCAATATGAATCATATTGTAATTAACAACTACACCAATGCGGGCTTAAGTATTCTGTTCTTAGTGGTTGTTTACAGCATCATTTTCTACGGTTTCCGTACCGCAATGAAAGCGCGTAAAAACCCAGAAGAAACAGCACAAGAAACACCGTATGTTCCTATGCCAAAAGACGTTAAAGTGTCCTCAGGTCACTAATATTAGGTAAATAGTTTAACCCCGTACTGGTTTAGCTGGTACGGGGTTTAGGAGAAACTTATGTTTGGCAATTTAGGACAAGCTGGAAAATATCTAGGGCAAGCCGCTCGTATGCTGATAGGTATTCCCGATTATGATAACTATGTACAGCACATGAAAGATAACCATCCTGATAAGCCAGTTATGACCTATAACGAGTTTTTCCGTGAACGTCAGGAAGCCCGTTATGGTGGTGGTGATGGTAAAGGCGGTTTTCGCTGTTGCTAATAATCTGTAAAGGAGACACATAATGGAACCTATTGCAGTAACGATATTGACTGGTTTTTTAGGATCAGGAAAAACAACGCTTTTGCGTCATATGCTTAATGAAGAGCATGGTTATAAAATCGCTGTTATTGAAAATGAATTTGGTGAAGTGCCTATTGATGACGAAATTATTGGTGATAGAGCCACTCAAATTAAAACACTTACCAATGGTTGTATTTGTTGTAGCAAATCGAATGAATTAGAAGACACATTATTAGACTTATGTGACAGTCTTGATCGTGGTGAGATTGAGTTTGATAGGTTAGTTATTGAATGTACAGGCATGGCTGATCCCGGCCCTATTAGCCAAACATTTTTTTCTCATGAGGTGATCTGTCAACGCTATTTGTTAGATGGGATTATTACTCTTGTTGATAATATTCATGCTCAACAACAATTAGATCAATTTACTATTGCACAATCTCAAATTGGTTATGCTGATCGCATCTTATTAACAAAAACTGATGTTGCACCAGCATCACCCGAATTAATGGCTAGATTAAGACGCATTAATGCAAGAGCACCCGTTAATACCGTTATTCATGGACAAATTGATTTAGGTTTATTGTTTAATGTAAAAGGTTTTATGTTGAATGATAACCTTCAAGTAAAACAGCCTCTTTTCCGCTTTCAGCCAGAAAAACAAGATGATATCCATTCTATTGTACTGAAATTTGATTATCCCGTTGAGCTACAAAAAGTCTCCGATGTAATGGAAAAATTATTATTAAGCTTTGCTGATAATCTTTTACGTTATAAAGGGATATTAAATATTAAAGATCAACCTAATCGCTTGTTATTCCAAGGTGTGCAACGCCTCTATAGTGCTGATTGGGACAGAGCATGGCATGAAGATGAAATTCGCGAAAGCACATTGGTTTTTATTGGTATTCAATTACCAGAAGATGAGATAAGAGCTAGTTTTGATGCATTAATGCCAAGTACACAAGAAAATGCACATTAACCCAATACCCTGTAGTGAGTGTTAGAAAGTAGTACGAAGTAAGTAGTCGAAGTAACCGTAGTATAGCCGTAAATAGCAGTAACGAATATTGATAAGCTCCTGACTTGAGGAGGATCCTGTTCCTAGGATCTTATGTTTCACCCCATAATAATAACTATTATGGGGTGCTTTTTTTAATCACTGGAATTAGCCATTAGCAACGGCTTTATATTCCATAATCTCAATAATTTGAATATCGGTATGTTGCATTGCTCGGCTTGCTAACGCACATAAGTTTTCAATCGTTGAGTCAACATCATGTGCCACAATACCGTCATTACCTGTCACAAATGTATTATCAAGAGCCATTAATACAGCTTTATAAGCGGCACTTGCACCGGTTGAAACTTTCATAGCGCAGCTATTTGAAGCACCATCACAAATTACACCACTAATATCACCAATCATGCTACTAATCGCCATTGCCATGGATTCATAGCGTTCATCCATTAGCCATGCAATTGCACCTGCAGCGCCCATTGATGCTGTTGTGGCTGCACATAATGCAGATAATGCGGGGAATTTATGGTGAATATAGATAGCCAGTAAATGGGAAAGCATTAATGCTCTTGCCATTTTCTCTTCGTCAACTTGTAAATATTCAGCAACGACCACAACCGGCATTGTTGCGGCAATACCTTGATTGCCTGAGCCTGAGTTACTCATGGCGGGCAAGACTGCACCGCCCATACGAGCATCAGATGCAGCAGATGTACGGATCATGATCTCTGATAATAGATCTTTTGCTAATAGGCCTCGTTGTTGCTGGCGTTGTAAAGTTTGTCCAATATGTAAACCATAACTATTGTTCAAACCTTCTTTTGATAGCGCATCATTTAAATGTGCTGATTCAAGAATAAAAGAAATTTCTTCTACGGGTACCTGAGTAACAAATTGATAAATTTCTTGGGTATTTGTTTGGGTTAGTGTTTCTTTTATTTCGCAAGGCGATGCTGATTGTTCTGCACTATCACAAGTGTTATCAAGAACAACATCACCATTATGAATGATTTTAACGATATTGGTGTGATTGCCTGCAATAATGACAGTTGCACTGTTTTCACCATCTTCAATAGTGACTTCACTATAAAGAACTTCTTGGCACGCTTTTTTAATAGAAACATTAACAATACCAGAAGCTAGCAGCGCTTTGCTTTGTTTTACATGTTCTGGTGTGGCATTTTTTAATACTTCTAAACCCGCTTTACTATCACCGCCAACAGCCCCTAAGCTAGCAGCAATAGATAGCCCCACCATTCCAGTTCCTGGTACGGTAACGCCCATACCATTTTTCATTAAGTTCGGGGAAACTTCAGCGCTAATGCGAGTGATAGCGTGTTGAAGATAACTTGCTGCGGTAGCAGCCGCTAATGCAAGTGAGATAGGCTCTGTACAACCTAAAGCAGGTTTAACTTGTTGTTTTACTGCCGCTATCAATATTTTCCAACGAGAAGATAATTGTTCTTTCATTGCATGCACCCAATAAACAGTATGAAAATTCAATAGGTTATTCTATTTTTATTCTCTTCATCATACTGAATTTATGAGAGAAAGTTTTTTCTGAATTTACTAACATTGAATAAAATTTGAGAAAATATTACCTTCTTTGTCTTTGGTGTTGGTAATTTTTTCTACTTTAGAGAAAAACACATAAATTCACTTTGTCATTGTATTAATTTACATGAAAAAAAAGAGTCAGTTGCTCATTGGTTTAAAATGAACCAATGAAATAATAAGTGAATTAAATAAATTAATTTTATAAATATAAAATTAAATAAAAAAGCAATAGAATGAATACACGATCCTATTGCTAGTATAACTATCATACTTAAAGTGGGCTAACTCTGAATAGTTAAAATAAAGAGTAATGAATAGTAATTAAATATCACACTATTATTTTAACAATGAAAATAGTAGGCTCTTTATTTTTTGGAGTATAAAAATAACTTTCTGTTATTTTGTTAATTTTTTATGTTTATATTAATTGTTGTTTTTTTTGAATATAAATTCAGATTATTGAAAAAATATAATGTTTATTATTTGAAAATAACCTGAAGTAAGAAATATTACTTCAGGTATATTTATTAATAATAGAAGATAGCAATAATAGCACTATGGAATACAAAGCCGACCATAAGTGGGATCGCCGTCCTTTTTACAACATCAAACGGTTGCAATTTAGCACCACTAGATACTGCAATAATAACTCCTGCGACAGGAGACATACCTCGTCCCATATGTGACGCTTGTTGCATTGGTAAAATCATCGCAATTGGGTTGACACCCATGCTATGTGCAATTTGTGGAATAAGTTCAACGAATGCAAGGAAGGGAGCATTACCTGAACCCATAATAATTGCAGCAGCTAATGTCACGACTGCGAAGACCAATGCCATAGCAAATGGCGGCAAGCCCACAGATTCCGCCATCACAATCAGGCTATCTATTGCACCACTAACTTTAATACCATGAGCAAAGGCACCTGCGGCGACTAATAACCCTACAACGTTACTAAATGCAGAGCCCATCCCCTTTAAGAAATGCTGGAAGCCCGCACACACTGATTTAAAATCACGTAAACGTAATGTTTCAATTAGCATACAAATTGCCATTGAAATCAATACAATAGTGACCACGTCAAGGTGAATTCCTTCAACAAATAGGCTTGATGAACCTACTGCCATAATAATCGGTAACATTGGTAGTAAGGCATAAAAGCCGGGTACGTTTTTATCACTCTTTGCTTCTTCAGACATTTTGCCTAATTGAGGAACAAATCCGGCTCTACGGTCACAATGGCGTTGCCAGAAGATATGTGTAATACCAACAGCTAGCACGGTTGCAATTGCCGCAGGCCCTTGGTAATAAAGCACATATTCAACAACACCTAAGTCAACCGCTTTTGCACCTCGAATGGCGTCAATAGCCGTTGGGGTGTAAGCCACTCCTAATGAAGTTGCAATTACACCTGCGGCCGATGCTGGAGATAAACCAAGTCCTATCATAATCGGGAACATCGTACCCATTAATAGAACAGCCAATCCCGTTGCTGAAGGAATAGCAAGTTGCAAAATACTTGCGAGTAGAAAAGAGAAAAATAGCAACACATAAGGTGAACGCATATTTTTCAATGGGCGAGTTGCAACTCGTACAACGGCCTCATTGGCGCCAATATGATCCATATAATGCGCAAATCCCATCAGTGCCATGATCATTAAACCAAGGTCAGCGGCACGACTACTAAAGAGATCACGCATGACTTCAAAGGGATCTAACCAGCCAATACCTGTTGTTTTGACATTTTTAGGAAGAATATCTCCCCAACCAAACATCATGGTTAGCGCCATTAAGGCTAGACCAGCGACTAACAAAACAGGTTCTGCTTTATATCCTTTCAAGATCATCCTAGCGACAATAACAACGACGACTAAGACCGCAAGAATTTGGATCATGCTTTAGCTCCAGGTGCAAAGCGTTCTGCAGTGATCTTCACGACAGACTTTAAGACATCACTGGCAGCATAAAGGGATTTAACAGGCAGATATTCATAAATAGAATGAAAATTATGAGCACCAGTAAAGATATTTGGACAAGGTAAGCCATTTTGAGAAAGGGCTGCACCATCATAACCACCACGCATTGGAATTGGGCGAGGGGTAATGCCATTAGCTTCATAAGCGGCAACCGCAATATCGATAGGGTAGCGATTATCACCTTGTAGGCTATTAAAGACGTTGGCATAACGGTCAGCGAGTTTACAAGTAACAGAGCCTTCGCCCCATAAACCTTCACAATAATCTGAAAGTTGTTTTAAAAATGCCATACGGTGGGCATAACCTTTTTCGGTGAAATCACGTACATCCATTTTTAATACGGTACGTGCACTATTTCCGGCTAATTGTTTTACCCAATAATAACCTTCACGGCCTTCAGTATATTCAGGTGCTTCACCACCCGGTAACATAGCAACAAATTTATGTGCCATTAACAGCGAATTCTTTAATTTACCTTTCGCAGACATTGGATGGGCAGAAGCACCAGTAAAGGTAATTTCCACATCCCCGGCATTCCAGTTTTCATACACTAACTCGCCAATACCACAGCAATCTAAAGTATAAGCAAAATCAGCACCAAATTCTTTAGTATCAAAGACTTTTGCACCACGTAAACCTTGCTCTTCATCCGGCACAAAACCAATTTTCACTGTACCGTGTTTAACTTCAGGATGTTGTTTAAAGTATTGCAACATATCCATAATTGAAGCAATTGCGGCTTTGTCATCAGCGCCTAATAAACTGGTGCCATCCGTCACGATAATATCGTCACCAATATAGTTTTCTAATTCTGGGAATTCACTTTGACGTAGATAAATATCAAGCTCTTTGTTTAAGCAAAGATCACCACCTTTATAAGGTAAGATTTGCGCTTTGGTATCATTAGTTTGCTCAGCACTGGTATCTAAATGACCAAAGAAAGCAACAGTAGGCACTTCATAATCAAGGTTGGAAGGTAGTGTTGCGGTAACAATCGCAGTATCGCGGATCTTAATATCCTCAACACCTAAAGCCTTGAGTTCTTCAACTAATTGTAATGCTAGGACTCGCTGACCTTCTGAAGAAGGCATAATGCCCGCAGCGCCATTTTCCCTATTTGTGGTGGTGTTAACTTTTGTATAAGAAATAAACCGTTCAACGAGATTCATGACAAGACTCCATTGTGTTTTTAATTGTATTATTTGTACTAATACTTACTTATTTCATTTATTAGAAAAGACTAACACCTACTTGTATCATAAAAAAAACAATAGGGAATTAGAGAAAAATAATTATTTTTGCAAGAAAAGTTTAATGTTGATTAATATTTAATTTTTGGTTTTTTCTTTATTAAAAAAATTAGTGTTTTTTGTGGGTGAGGTTATTTTTACTTACCTTTTTGAGATGGTTTTCTGTGATCGCAATCATAAAAAAGATATATTAAAAATAATGTTTTTTTAAGAGAGTAAATAAACTCATTACTTATTTTAATGATTCAATATCTATAATAATTATATTATATTAATTATTTTTTTACGGTTTTAATAAAAGTTAAATTTAAAAAAGGATACTGATTCTTAACAAAGAATGACGATAAACTATTGTTTTAAACTTATGGAATAATTAAAAGTACATAGAGCTATATAAAAATATTGGTTCTTATCTATTGATGATAATAATTAAATCTATAAATGGTAGATAAATGATAGTAGATAAAATGATAAATTATAGAATATGATCATGTTAAATAAATAGGATAATAATGATGTGTCCTGCAAATATAAGCACTCAATTACAAAGAGTTTCTTCTGTTTTATCAACTAGTTCAGTGGATACAGATATCTATATGGAATATAATCCAATCTTATTAATAAGAAACTCAGAAAATAATTTTATCAGCCATACAAATCCGACAATTCACTCAGAAAATTCAGAAAATTCAGAAAATTCAGAAAATTCAGAAAATTCAGAAGATTCAGAAAATTCAGAAAGTTCAGAAAGTTCAGAAAATAGAGAAGAATCTGTTTATATGGAAATGGAAGGCAAAATTAATTCTTTGGAAAAAGACATTGATGATATTTATTCAGACCATGATTATGAGGAGATTGATAGTTTAGATTCGGACTATGTCACTTTTGATGAATATTATAGTTCTTCTAAGATAAATAATGAGAGTAATGATATAGAAAATAATAAAATAATGACATTATTTGAGTATCAATATAAAATCAGTAATAAAGATAATTTGTCAACAAAAGAAATAATAATTAATGAATTAATTATGGATGAGATAACAGGACGTGAGAAAATAACAAATGATGTTATGCATAAAGGATTAGGTCATATAAATGAAAGTAAAACTAATAGATATTTGTCTTTAGTTAAATTATTAAATAAAACTAATTCTCCAAAAATAAAAGAGCTTATTAATAAAGAAATTAATACATTAAAAAATGAATTTAAAATTGATTTTTTAAAAATAAAAACAAAAATAGTAATAAAATTATCAGAATTAATTAAACATCCTAATTTTAAAAATAGACTTTTGTTAGAAACAAATAAAATTACATTGAATGAATTAATCAGTAAAGAAAGTAGGGGTGACTATTATTTAACGACTCTTTTTTCTAAGTTAGCAAAAGAATATAATAAGAGAATTAATTTATCTAAAATTAAAGATATAGAAAAAATTAATGACATATCAAACTCAATAATTAGTTTGGTGTTAGCACAATATGATAAAGAAGGGATTATTTGACTTTTAGCAAAATATCGATTTAACAGCCTGATAGTAATATTATCAGGCCGTTAAATATTATATATCCAAACGCTTAGCTTGCCATCTACGAGAGCGCCAACGCCATGCATTAGTTAATCCGCGTAACCACTCATCACAAAGAAAGCCAATCCAGATACCAATTAGACCCATTTCCATCTTAATACCGAGGAAATAACCCACAGGAATAGCGACACCCCACATAAAGCAAATTGCTGTCATAAGAGGAAATTTAGCATCGCCTGCGGCACGTAAGGCATTTACCATTACGATATTAAAAGTACGACCTGGCTCTAAAAAGACAGACAAAATAAACAGTGGGATCAATTGGTCGATAATGCGCTGGTCTTCTGTAATGGAATACAAAATAGGATCGCGCATAAACCAATAAATAATAACTACCCCAATTGTGAATATCACACCAGTTTTTAAACTTTTCCAACCACGATTAAAGGCATCATCAAAGCGTTTAGCGCCAACTAAATGTCCCACAAGAATTTCATTACCAATACTAATTGCAATACCAAAGAGCATTAAAAATAATGACAATTGGAAATAAAGTGTTTGTGCTGCAAGAGGGACTTCACCCATTAAACCAATAAAGGCAGATGCAGTCATGTAATGTAAGATCCAAACTAGATTTTCACCAGCAGCTGGTAAACCAATATGTAGGATTTTCCCTAACATATTTTTAGACCAGATAAAGAGTTGTCTTGCTTGAAATTTAATGCGTAAGCCGTAGAACAACAACCCACATAATAAAATAACGGCAATAATACGACCAACAACAGTAGACCAAGCAACACCGACTAATCCGTATTGTGGTAAACCAAAGAAGCCATAAAGTACGATCATATTACCAATAACGGTAACAATGTTAGCGATCAATGTGACATACATGGCAGCTTTTGATTTGCCATAAACTCTTAAACATGCAGCAAGAATAATTGAAATTGCCTCAGGAATAAGACAAATACCAATAATATGCAAGTAATTATAACCATCTTGAACCAAGTGAGATGGTGTATTCATTAAATTAAGAATGTTGTAGCCAAAAAAGAGAATAATTACCGCACTACTTATCCCCAGTAATGAGTTAAATGCAATGGAGATATGGATCGCCTGACTGGCTTTTTCTTTTTTACCTGCACCTAAATATTGGGCAATAACGACGCTACATCCCACACTAATAAAACTAAAAATGGTGATGAAAAGATCAAAAACTTGGTTACCGACGCCCATCGCGGCTAAGTAAGCGGTGGAAACGTGGCTTACCATGTAAGTATTAATTAATAGTGTGGCTAGATGTAGGAAAATATCTATAAATATTGGCCAACTAAGAGAAAAAAGCGAGCGATCCGCTACATCAGACTGATGCATTGAAAACCTTCTTAAAAACAGAGTGAAATCGATTTATTAAAATAAACGTGTCGGAAGATGGGGGATTCTACAAGGTTTATTTATAAGGTAATAGCGCAAATAATGTTTATCTGGCAAAAAAGATATTTATATGGTTTATTCATTGATAACTAATCACTATTATCATTAAGAGATGATTAACGTTAAAGTCAGGGGAATTAATGAATACTAAAATAAAAGTGGCTATTGTAGGCTATGGCAATATTGGTCGATTTGCATTAGAAGCGGTTCAAGCTGCTCAAGATTTTGAATTAATAGGGGTTGTTCGCCGTGATATAAACAACATTCCAGAAGAACTGCAAAATATTACCGTAACTAACGATATTAAAACATTAGGTAATGTTGATGTTGCTCTCTTATGTTCACCAACTCGTGCAATTAAAGAGTTAGCCAAATCTATTTTAAGCTTAGGCATTAATACAGTAGATAGTTTTGATGTTCACAGTGAAATTGTGTCATTAAAAACAGAATTAGATGAAGTCGCTAAAAAACATGATCGTGTTGCTGTTATTTCAGCGGGTTGGGATCCCGGTTCTGATTCTATTGTGCGTACATTAATGTTAGCCATGGCACCAAAAGGCATTACTTATACTAATTTTGGGCCAGGTATGAGTATGGGGCACAGTGTTGCGGCTAAAAGCATTGATGGCGTTAAAGATGCACTTTCAATGACCATTCCACTAGGCACGGGTGTTCACCGTCGTATGGTTTATGTCGAATTAGAAGCAGGGGCTAATTTTAATCAAGTAGAGCAAGCTATTAAAGCAGATAGCTATTTCTCTTCGGATGAAACCCATGTGAAGCAAGTCGATTGTGTCGATAGCTTAAAAGATGTTGGGCATGGCGTTCATATGACCCATAAAGGTGTTTCGGGTAAAACCCATAATCAATTATTTGAATATTCAATGCGTATTAACAATCCTGCATTGACGTCTCAATTTATGGTTTCAGCGGCAAGAGCCAGTATGAAACAACGTGCAGGTGCTTATACCGTTATTGAAATTCCACCTGTTGATTTTTTAGCGGGTGATCTAAATACATTAATTGCCAAATTAGTCTAATTTGAATTAGGGCTCTTTGTATAAAATATTGCCCACATAACGTGGGCAATATGGATTAACGCTTAGGCAAACTTGATGATTTTGAATTAGCGTTTAATACTTTTAAATTCTTTTGTTGTTGCGGTTAATGCCACTTCTGTTGGTAAACGTTCCATAGAACTTGCACCATAGAAGCCATGACAATCAGGACAATTATCTAAGATATATTGTGCATCTTCAGGTGTTGCAATCGGACCACCATGACAAAGCACAATAACATCTGCACGTACTGCTTTCGCTGCTTTTGCCCAGTCATTAATTAAAGGAACACAGTCCGCTAATGTTAATGCTGTTTCAGCACCAATATTACCGCCAGTTGTTAATCCCATATGTGGCACAATAATATCTGCACCAGCTTCAGTCATTGCAATCGCATCTTCACGGCTAAAGACATAAGGTGTGGTTAATAAACCTTTTTCATGCGCTTTGCGGATCATATCCACTTCAAGCCCATAACCCATACCTGTTTCTTCTAAATTAGCGCGGAAATTACCATCAATTAAGCCAACAGTTGGGAAATTTTGTACGCCAGCAAAACCTGTTGCTTTTACTTCATCTAAGAATTTATCGAAGTTACAGAAAGGATCAGTGCCGTTAACGCCAGCTAGTACAGGTGTCTGTTTAACAACAGGTAATACTTCTTTTGCCATATCCATAACGATTTCATTAGCATTACCATAAGCTAACAAACCCGCTAAAGATCCTCGACCAGCCATACGGTAACGACCTGAATTATAAATAACAATAAGGTCGATACCACCCGCTTCTTCACATTTAGCGGACAGGCCAGTACCTGCACCACCACCAATAATCGGTTCATGGCGTGCAATCATTTCGTTGAATTTTTTTAGTAACATTTCACGTGAATGAGTCATTCTTCTTTCTCCGTGGTTAACAAATAAGTTCCTGGTGTAAATCATAAATTTGCTGAGCAAACTCAGCGGAGTTTATGTGATAAGGACTGATGACTAACTGACGAGTCTCTGTCTCTTTAAATGTTGTTATAAATGCATCGAAGAAAGCTTGGTTTGCTTGAGGATCCCAGAAAGGGCCTTCTTCAATGTCTAGAGCTGAAAAACCGCCCTGTGGTAATACAAACCGCAATGGGCCTTCACACTGATTGAGTTTCTCAGCGATCCAGATACCTAATTGACGATTTTCCTCTGGTGTTGTGCGCATTAAGGTGACTTGCGCATTGTGATGATAAAATTGACGCCCTTTATATTTCTCAGGAACACTAGAAGGGCGACCAAAGTTCACCATATCTAATGCGCCACAAGAACCTATATAAGGGGTTTTGGTACGGGCGATTGCACCAAAACGGTCTTCATCACAAGCAAGTACACCGTCAAACAAGTAATCACATACTTCTGTTGTTGTAAGATCTAACACACTATGAAGTAGGTGACTGTCTACCAGTTTTTCCATGGCTTTGCCGCCACTTCCTGTTGCATGAAAAACAAGGCAGTCATAATTATTTTCAAGTTTTTGTGTGAGTTGTTGTACACAAGGGGTGGTTACACCAAACATGGTCAGTGCTACCGCAGGCTTATCGACAACATGCTCTTCTTGGTAAAAATAAACAGCACCAGCGATTTGATTCGCTGCATTTTTTAAAACTTTACGAGAAATACGATTTAAGCCTGATACATCTGTAACGGAATACATCATTGAGATATCACTTGCACCGATATAGCCTGAGATATCGCCAGACGCCATCGTTGATACCATCAATTTAGGTACACCAATTGGCAGAGATTGCATTGCTGGTGTAATCAGTGCCGTCCCCCCTGAGCCGCCTAGTCCAAGAATGGCTAAGACATCATCACAGTGAGTTAAATAGTGTTCAAAAGCGACTGACATCGCTTCTATTGCTTTCCCTCTATCACCACAGAAAACAGCCTCTTGGCCATTTGGATGAAAACGAGCAACTTCGGTTGCTGTGACATCCGCTTCTCGTGCGAGTGTCGTGGGTTTGGTTGTCAAGTCAACGGTCTTAACAGGAAGGCCTGCTTTTTTAATTAAATCACTGACATAAAAAATCTCAGCACTTTTAGTATCAAGCGTTGTGGCAATATAAATAGAACCAGCATACTGTTTCATAAGCCTTCCCATACCTTTTATAATTATCGACGGATAGATTATAATCATAATGAGACTTGAGTTTCATTTATCATAGCACCATTTTGAGACTCCTGTCTCATTATTTTTATTTTTTGCACATTAAAGGTCGATAAGGTGTAATTAATCACCTAAAGTAAACGTTAAGTGTTGTGAGTATTTAGCTTAAGATAAGCCCAGACATACAAAGTGTAGGAATAACGAAGGATTTTCTATGAGTTACAGTGATGAAACGGATGCCATGTCCGGTACACGAAAAAGAACCTATCAATTATTGGTAACAACAGCGTTGGGGCTTTTTGAGCAAGGAATGTTACCGACAGTGTCAGAATTAGCTGCACATGCAGGTGTTTCGAGGGCAACCGCATATCGTTATTTTCCCACACAAAGTGATTTAATTAGTGCCACGGTTGATGCAAGTTTAGCGCCGATCATTGCATGGACACCAACTCCCGAAGATAATACGCAACAACGCATTACTGAATTGCTCAATCTTGCCTATCCACAAATGTTTAAACATGAAGGCGCACTGCGTGGTGCTTTGCAAGTTTCATTACAGCAATGGGCAAAAGAGAGACAATCAAGTGAATATGCAGAAAAACGATTTATTCGTGGTCACCGTAAAGAGATTTTACTCAAAGTTATTGAACCTTTAAAAGCACACTATCCTCAAGAAATGTGGGATAAGGTGATTAAATCGTTCTCTTTAATTTATGGGTCAGAAGTCTTTTTGGTAATGAAAGATATCTGGAAAATGGATGATCAACAGGTCATTGATATGACTCAATGGATGGCAAAAGCTATTCTAAATCAGGCAAAATCTGATTATCCTGCAGATAACGATTAATTATTTGAATAAATCGGTTAAAATTGTATAAATCATTTACGTTTTAGCTATTGCAGGGATCGTTATGTCACACAAAACAGAAGACCAAGAGTGGCTGGTAGAACAACTACAATTTATTGCACAAGGCATTGGTAAAACATTATCGCCTTTTTGTGAGGTTGTACTTCATGATCTAACTGATAGTGAAAATACCATTATGGTCATTGAAAATAATCTATCAGGTAGAAAAGTTGGGGATAGAGCAACAGAATTGGGAATGGCGCGTATTGAATCGTCTGACTTCCCACAAATTGTGGCTAATTACCCAAATCAATTTCCTGATGGTAGAACCGCAAAAAGTACGTCTATCGGCATTAAAGATAAACAAGGAAATTATGTTGCGGCATTATGTTTAAATATTGATATATCAATGATCAAAGGATTGCAAATGGTACTTAACCAATTTGCAACCCTTGAAGAAGGTAATGACATTATTGAAACCTTTAGCTCAGTGACAGAAGATTCGCTGAAAAAACGTATTGACGAATTTTCGGCAACTTATTCTGTTACACCAAGAGCATTAAAACCACATCAGCGACGTGAATTACTACTATGTTTACAGGATGAAGGTTATCTTTCACTGCGTAAGGCAATGGAAATTACTGCACAATACCTTGGTGTTTCAAGAGCGACTGTGTATAACGATCTAAAAGAGTAGTCATTGGATAACGACAGTTAAATTGTCTTTAAAGGCTAACCCTTTTAAAGATTGCCAATAAATAAATGAATAAACTAAAAAAGATATCATTTAATGATATCTTTTTTATTTCCTTTTTTTACATTTAAGAATCTCTTTTCTTAAAAGAAGTTAATTGATTTCTATTGTATGCATTTTAAATTAACGAATAACGTTAAGAAAGTTGAGTTCAGTAATAATGTAAATAAAAAAAACTAAATGCACTAAAATTGGATTAATAAAGATTAAGTTTAAAATATTATAAATCTTTCCTTAAATAATATTTCTTATCGCTAATTGGATAATTTTCTAGAGTGCCAAATATTTCAAATCCCTGCTTTTGATAAAAAGGAAGGGCTTGAAAGCTGAATGTATCGACTTCTGCATATTTAGCCCCTTTCTCTTTGGCTGCATTTTCCATTGCATGGAGTAATTCGGTACCAATATTTTTTCCACGATGGGCTTTATCTACCCATAAATAGCGAATACGTAACCAATTTCCCAAAATATCACCGGTGATCCCACCTATTTTTTTATCATTATCTTCTTTAAAGACAGCAAGAGGTGTGTATTGATCCATATGAATATAGTGAAGGTTATGCGTTAATAAACCTTCATAAATTTCATTGATCTCATCATGCGTAGGATGAGTGGTGATTTTTAACGACATAATTTGCTCTTAATATTAAGAATAGTAATAATTACATTACCACTATTTGGTTATTAAATATTTATATAAATGCTAGGATAAACCATAATTAAAAAAGCTGAGTAATACAACATGTCGTTTTTAAAAACTCTACCAGGTATTTTGTTCTGTGCTTTAATTGGTGGCGCTCTCACTCTCTCCGGCTTACCCATGGCTTTGATGTTTGGGCCAATTATCGTTGTTATTATTGCTTATCGTTTTAAATGGGAACTTGCGGTTCCTAAGCATACATTAACATTTATTCAGCTTGCCTTAGGAACATCGGTTGGTTTGATGTTTAATCAAGTTCATTTAGGAAGTGCTGATAATTTAATTATTCTTTTACTGACTCTTGTTGTTTGTTTAGCTATTCAGTTTTTTGTGAGTTATTTTTGGTTCCACCGCCATATTGGTTGGACGAAAGAAGAGTCGATGTTAGGTGCTGTGCCTGGCGCTATGGCTGCTATTTTGGCATTGACTGATCACACTAAAACACCACCACAAAAAATTGTTATTTCTCATACCATTCGTTTAATGGTGTTGATTATTCTGGCAGGTTTTATTGTAGGATCTGATAAAGCCAATATGCCTGAGTTTGCTATACCCGAAATGACATTGGTTTCATTATTGTGGTTATTATTGATTGTGGCTTTAGGGTTAGGTACTGGGCTTTTATTACAGAAAATCCGATTACCGGCACCCTTTATGTTGACTTCATTAGGTAGTGCAATACTTATTCAATCTTTTGTCAGTGAACCTATTGCCTTTCCAATGTTACTTAATGAATTGAGTATGGTTCTAATTGGCATGAATATCGGGGCACATTTTGTTGTTTTTCCATTTTCCTCACTAATTAAAAACGCATTTTCTTCTGTTCAAGTGGTTATTATTAATGTGGTTTTAACGGTAATGGTGGCATATGGGGCTGCTTATCTAACGGGAGTTCCTTGGGCAACATTAGTATTGGCATGGGCTCCGGGAAGTATGGAAGCCATGACTTTTGCCGCTATCACAATGAACGTGGATGCCGCATTTGTGATGTCGAATCATATTTTTAGAATGTTGATTATTCAAAGTATTCCTTCAGTGGCTCTGTATTGGAATGAATATAGACAGAAGAAAAACAATCAGCACAAAGAGGAATAAAGAGTAGGAGAAAAAAGTCAGTTTCTTTTCTTTGATAACCTCTATTTAGTTGCTTTATATGGTTCTTGTTAATAAGCAATCTATTCCAAGAGGCTATCTTTTTCTATTTATCTTAATGTTACTCAGTAGGTATATTAATAATTTAATAAACTTAATGACTTATTCGCGAGTAGCTGACATTTCTTATTATGTGACACTTCAATACCTTTTAAATCATTGTAACTATCTTCATTTAATTGGCTCATCGGTAATGTTGAATAATTACTAACATCCCATTGTTGCGAGCGAGAAAAGACCATCAAGGCTCTTTCAATTTTAGATTTTGATATTTGCTCATAACCACAATCTTTATTCAAAAAAAGGTAGATAGCGGTTAAATCTGCCAAGTCTTCTGCTTGCGTGTAGGTTAACGCTTTTGCACCCGAAGAAAAGAGCATAGAAAAAGAAAGCGTTAGCGTGCAGAACAAGGCGAACATTTTTTTCATTAGGTGTGCTGTTCCTTTATGTGATGATTTAGCAAGTTTTGTTATTTGGCTTAATGTAGTTAAAAGTTTTGCAAAGACCCACTATTTTGTTGGGTTTTAAATTGACCTTCCAGTAAGGGGAAACTTTAGCATCGGTAATAGTTTACAAGGCTTCTTTACTCATCTTATTTCGATAAAGACAGAATAACTTGTTTTTATTCAAAGGAATATATTATGCAACGTCGTGAATTTTTAAAATTAGGCGCCACATTAAGTGCTGTAACATTATTACCAAGCTGGAGTCGTTTTGCGTTTGCCCAAAGTAACATGCCTTCATTGGCGATTCCACCTCAAATTACCCCAGACGCTCAACAAAAGATTGTTCTTAATATTCAACAAGGTGTTTCTCAATTTATTCCCACGGCAAGCACAACCACATGGGGTTATAACGGTAGTTTATTAGGCCCTGCACTAAAGCTTAAACGTGGCCAACCCGTCACTATTAATATCAATAACCAACTGCCTGAAGCTACAACGGTTCACTGGCATGGTCTTGAGATTAGTGGTGAAGAAGATGGTGGCCCACAAGCCATGATTGAGCCAGGAAAATCTCGCACAGTGACTTTTACACCAAACCAAACTGAGTCAACGTGTTGGTTCCATCCTCATACTCATGGAGTTACCGGACAACAAGTTGCTATGGGATTAGGTGGATTGGTCATTATTGAAGATGATGAAACCGCAAACCATAAATTGCCTAATCGTTGGGGTATTGATGACTTGCCCGTGATTTTACAAGACAAACGTTTAGACAGTAATGGACAGATAGATTATCAACTTGATGTAATGAGTGCCGCAATAGGTTGGTTTGGTGACATGATGTTAACTAACGGTGCTATTCAACCACAACATATTGTGCCAAAAGGCTGGATCAGATTACGCTTCTTAAATGGTTGTAATGCACGAAGTTTAAACCTTGCCACCAGTGATGGCAGACCAATGTATGTTATTGCTAGCGATGGAGGGTTGTTAGCGGAACCTGTGAAAGTGACTGAATTGCCAATTTTAATGGGGGAGCGCTTTGAAGTTTTAGTGGATACATCTGATGGGCGTGATTTTGATATTGTTACTTTACCCGTACGCCAAATGGGAATGGTTTTAGCGCCATTTGATAATGTGCTTCCTGTGTTACGTTTATTACCATCAGCAGAAAAAGGACAAGGCTTATTACCTGAGCAATTAGCGCTTATTCCTGCATTACCAACACTCAGCAATCTTTCAACGCGAACATTACATTTACGTATGGATATGCGTTTAGATATGCAAGGTATGATGCTATTAACAGAACGTTATGGTGATAAAGCATTAGCGGGTATTCATCATGGGATGAGTCATATGCGCCAAGGTAACGGTAATGGCATGATGGGGGGTGGAATGAATTGCGGTCATGGAAATGGTGATTTAGATATCTATAATGCTAATAGTATCAATGGTATTCCATTTTCAATGACAGAACCTGCATTTGATGTGAAGCAAGGTGTTTATGAAAAATGGGTTGTATCAGGTCGTGGCGATATGATGCTACATCCATTCCATGTACACGGTACACAGTTCCGTATTCTATCTGAAAACGGTCGAGTACCAGAGAAACATCGCCAAGGTTGGAAGGATATCGTGAAAGTTGAAGGACAGTTTAGTGAAATTCTTGTGAAATTCGACCATTTAGCGACAAAAGAGCACCCATTTATGGCGCACTGCCATTTATTAGAGCATGAAGATACAGGCATGATGGCGGGATTTACCGTTAGTAAATAATCTATCACTATAAAAATCATTAATATCAGTAAGATAAATTGATAAAGGGCACAGGATTAATATTTTGTGCCTTTATTTTCATTAAATCAGATCATCGCATGATGAGGGAAGTTCTGGTACAATCGTTTGCTTTCCCCGTTAACCCAATCGAAATTAATCATGAAACATATTGTTGATGTCATGATCTCTGAAGAAGAGATCAAACAGCGTATTGCTGAGCTAGGTCGTGAAATCACAGAACATTACCGCCCACGCCAAGGTCAACATGATCTTGTCTTAATCGGCTTGTTAAAAGGTTCTTTTATTTTTATGGCAGATTTATGCCGTGAAATTGACGTGAACCATGAAGTCGATTTTATGACTGTATCAAGTTACGGTAATGGTATGACGTCAACACGTGACGTTAAAATCATTAAAGATCTCGATGAAGATATCCGTGGTAAAGATGTTCTGATCGTTGAAGATATCATTGACTCAGGTAATACCTTAAATCGCGTTAAAGAGATTTTGAGCTTACGTGAGCCAGCTTCTATTTCTATCTGTACTTTATTGGATAAGCCATCACGCCGCGAAGTGGATGTCCCCGTTGAGTGGATTGGCTATTCCATTGAAGATAAATTCGTTATTGGTTACGGTATTGATTACGCACAGCGTTATCGCCATCTGCCTTATATTGGGCATGTAACGTTATTAGATGAGTAATTTATTTACTTAATATAGAAGTAAAAAAACCCGCTTTAGGCGGGTTTTCTATATACCAAAAAGCCCTAATATTATTTTAAATATTAGGGCTTAAAATGATTTTCTATGATGAATAAATTAACGTGGATGACTCAATTTTGCCATCGCTTGGCGATAAGAAAGCTCAAGTTTCTCACGGCTATCTGAGGTAACATCGAGATCGTGTAATTCACCATTATTTAAACCGTAAACCCAACCGTGGATCATCACTTTTTGCCCACGTTTCCATGCTGCTTGCATAATAGTTGAGTGGCCTAGGTTATATACTTGTTCAATAACGTTTAGCTCACAAAGTAGGTTTAATCTATCATGAGGAGCAAGTTCGCCTAACATTGAACTGTGTTTGTACCAAATATCGCGAATATGCAATAACCAGTTATTAATAAGTCCTAATTCAGTTCCTTCAATAGCCGCTTCAATACCACCACAACCATAGTGGCCACACACAATAATATGTTCAACTTGCAATACATCAACGGCATACTGAATAACAGAAAGACAGTTTAAGTCGGTGTGGATCACTAAGTTCGCTACATTACGGTGAACAAATAGGTCGCCAGGTGCAGCATTGATCAATTTTTCTGCTGGAACGCGGCTGTCAGAGCAACCAATCCATAAAAAATGGGGTTTTTGGCCTTTACAGAGATCTTTAAAAAACTGAGGATTTTCTTCAGTAACAGATTCTGACCATTGCTTGTTATTGGCTAACAGCTCTTCAATTTTTCTCATCATGACGTGACTGCCTGTAAATTCGGTTTCTCACCATTTGCGCTGACAGTACGCCAACACGAAATAGCACTGTGTTATTGTTGGATGCGAGAGATCCACTAAGAAAGGGTATTTTTATACCATTACTTTTGAATTAATCAGAGGGCTTTTTAAAGCCAAGTGACAGATAATTGTCTGTATTTTTTCGCTTTCAAATAAGATAGATCTTTTTATAGCATTTGTTTAATGAATTTATCAATACATTCTTTGATGTAAATCAAATGTGTAAAAAGATAACTGATTGTTAAGGCTACCATTGTACTATTCAGAAATAGATTTATTAAAATATATTATAAATAAATCTTATGTATGTGTTTTTTTGCTTTTTAATACAAGTCAATGCGGGGATGATAAAAATCAATAGTCAGCATTGATTGAGATAATAAATGACGAGATAATATCAATCAGTAAGATTGAGGAACAAGGGCAATAATTTTATTGCTATCAGTTAGGCTAAATGATTGCATCAAGGGATGAATTGATTAATACATTAGGAATATAAGCAAGAAATAACAGTATATCGCATCTTCATCTCTGATTTTTTCTTACATCAAGTTTTATTCTTATTATCTGTAATAGTTAAAATAAATTTATTTATTCATTTGTGTCATGAGACCTAAAACGGTTTATTTACAACCTTATTTTCTCTAGAATATCCTTATTCCATTTTGATCCTATTGAACTAAGCTTATTTTCTAATTCGAGGCGTGTGAGCAATACGTAGCGTTAGTAAGGCTTAGTTGAATAGCTATTTTCTGATTTCAGCTCAGTCAATGCTGAATAATGCAGTTGATAAAAGGTAATTCCCACTTATGACGTATGCATTGGAGTTAACGGAGTTAACGAAAACTTATCACAATGGCGTAAAAGCGCTAAAAGGAATTAATCTCACCGTGGAAGCGGGAGATTTTTATGCTTTATTAGGCCCTAATGGTGCAGGAAAATCGACCACTATTGGTATTATCAGCTCTTTAGTTAATAAGAGTAGTGGCAAAGTTAAAGTCTTTGGCTATGACACAGATACCGATATGGTTAATGCCAAGCGCCAACTAGGATTAGTGCCACAAGAATTCAATTTCAACCCTTTTGAAACCGTATTACAAATTGTCCTCAATCAAGCTGGTTATTATGGTGTTCCTCGTAAGTTAGCTTTAGAACGTGCTGAAACTTATTTAACTCAGTTAGATTTATGGGAAAAACGTGATGATAGAGCCCGTTTTTTATCTGGGGGAATGAAGCGCCGTCTAATGATTGCTCGTGCATTAATGCATCAGCCGAAATTACTTATTCTTGATGAACCAACAGCTGGTGTTGATATTGAATTACGTCGCTCAATGTGGACGTTTTTAAAGCAATTAAACGCCGAAGGCACCACCATTATTTTAACGACACACTATTTAGAAGAAGCAGAAATGTTGTGTAGGAATATTGGTATTATTCAGCGTGGCGAATTGGTCGAAAATACCAGTATGAAAGGCTTATTAAGTAAACTAGAGTCTGAAACCTTTATTTTAGATTTAGCACCAAAAAGTCCATTACCTGAATTACAGAATTATCAATATCGTTTAATGGATACTTCAACATTAGAAGTCGATGTTAAAAGAGAACAAGGTTTAAATAGTGTTTTTGCCCAGCTTAATACACAAGGTATTCAAGTGTTAAGTATGAGAAATAAAGCCAATCGCCTTGAAGAATTATTTGTTCATTTAGTTAATGAAGAGCATACAGTAGAAGGAGAGAGGGAATGATTCAGCTGTATTGGGTAGCCCTCAAAACAATTTGGATTAAAGAAGTTACCCGTTTTGGTCGTATTTGGGTACAAACATTAATTCCACCTGTAATAACTATGTCTCTCTATTTCGTTATTTTCGGTAACCTAATTGGTAAACGAATTGGCGATATGGGCGGTGTTGATTATATGCAGTTTATTGTTCCTGGCCTGATTATGATGGCAGTAATAACAAACTCTTATGCTAATGTTTCTTCTTCATTTTTTGGTGCCAAGTTTCAGCGTAGTATCGAAGAGTTATTAGTTTCACCTGTGCCAACACATGTTGTTATTGCCGGTTTTGTTGGTGGTGGTGTGGCTCGAGGTGTTTGTGTCGGTATCTTAGTGACTTTAGTTTCGCTGTTCTTTGTGCCTTTAGAAATGCATTCTTGGACAATGGTCGTGGTGACATTACTGATGACTTCCATTGTGTTTTCACTTGCAGGGTTGTTAAATGCAATTTTTGCGAAAACTTTTGATGATATCAGCATTATTCCAACGTTTGTTTTAACGCCATTAACCTATTTAGGTGGTGTGTTTTATTCACTTTCACTTTTACCTGAATTTTGGCAAGGCGTATCCAAGCTTAACCCAATCGTTTATATGATTAGTGGCTTCCGCTACGGTTTTCTGGGTATTACGGATGTCTCTTTAACCGTAACGATTAGTGTCTTGTGTCTTTTCATCGCCGTGTTTTATGTTATTGCATGGTACTTGATTGAAAAAGGCAGAGGTTTAAGAAGCTAATCAAAAAAGTAAAATAGAAAGTTATAAAAGTTGAAATCGGTATCTTATTTAGAGATACCGATTTTTTTTAACTGTTTTTTTAGCATGAATGTTAATTTTTCTTTAAATTGACGCTTTGCTATTAACAAAATGATTTTTCTTGTTTAGTATACTAAACACTTTGATAGGGGATAGAAAGGAAATGTAATGACAACGGCAAGCCAAACAGGCAAAGCGCCTGAGGCAATCTCTCGTAACAAGCTTTTATGTATCGCTGGTATGGGCTGGACTTTTGATGCAATGGATGTCGGGCTACTTGCTTTTTTGCTCACCGCATTAAAAGAAGATTGGGGATTAACTGCATCACAATTAGGCTGGATTGGTAGTGTAAACTCAATTGGAATGGCTGTTGGTGCTTTTGTATTTGGCATTATTGCAGATAGAAAAGGACGTAAACCCGTCTTTATTTTTACTTTGCTGCTGTTTAGTTTAGGCTGCGGATTAACTGCATTAGCAAGTTCTTTGATGGTGGTTCTTGTTTTACGTTTCTTTATTGGAATGGGATTAGGTGGCGAATTACCTGTTGCTTCAACACTTGTCAGTGAAAGTGTTGAAACTCATGAGCGAGGCCGAATTGTTGTTTTATTAGAGAGTTTTTGGGCTGTCGGTTGGTTAATTGCAGCTTTGATTGCTTATTTTATTATTCCTGATTATGGCTGGCGTATGGCTATGTTATTAAGTGCATTACCTGCAGTATATGCTCTTTATTTACGTTCAAAATTACCTGAACCAACGCCATCTCATGTTTCACAGAAAAAAACACGTTTATCTATTCGCCAATCAATGGCATTAATTTGGTCACCTCAATATCGTCGTTCAACGCTAATGTTGTGGATCTTATGGTTCTGTGTCGTTTTCTCTTATTACGGCATTTTTTTATGGCTACCAAGTGTGGCGATGTTAAAAGGTTTTAGTTTAATAAAAAGCTTTCAATATGTGCTTATTATGACATTAGCACAACTACCTGGTTATTTTACCGCTGCGTGGTTAATTGAGCGTTATGGGCGAAAATTTGTGTTAGTTACTTATTTAGCAGGAACCGCCATTAGTGCCTATTATTTTAGTGTGGCTGATACCACGACAACGCTACTTATTTTTGGCATGTTACTGTCATTCTTTAATTTAGGGGCTTGGGGCGCTTTATATGCTTATACGCCAGAACAATACCCAGATGGAATACGAGCAACAGGTGCAGGAACAGCAACAGCAATAGGGCGTATTGGTGGAATATTGGGACCTTTAATGGTGGGATATTTAGTCCAATATCAATTTGAAATAAGCTCCATATTTCTTATTTTCAGTTTTTCAATTGTTATTGGGATATTGGCAGTGATGTTATTGGGGAAAGAGACAAAGAATAAACCGCTTAACTCAATTTAATCATACTTTATGTGACTAAAAATACAGAAATCCCCTTACTTGTAATATGATAGCGATTAAGAATTTTATGAAGCAAGGGGATAAAAGATGTCTCATTATGATGAGGTGGTTAAACAGGTTGATGATGCTATTGCGACAACCAGTATTGAAACCATGAATGAACTTTTAGTGGAATTAGGTAAAGATAAAACGATTGAATTTCCACTACGTTATGAGCAACAAGAGCGTTTACGCACAGCTATTTTCCATCACGGTGAAAAACATCGTTAATCGGATTGTTGTTAAGAAATAAGCATTAAAAAAGCGTTTTAACCGTTTTAATAAACCGGTATAAACGCTTTTTTCTTTTTACTGCATTGTATCATACAGATCAAAAAGTCTTTTTACCTTCAAGTACTGCAATTCTATTTTCAATGGATGGATGTGTTGAGAAAAATGAGTCTCCTTTATTGAAAATAAAGGCTGCTTTACGATAAGCACGTCCCGTTGAACCATCTTCAAAATTTTCAGTATCATGCTGTGCTGAAATTTTCTTTAATGCATTAATCATCGCTTGATTATCTTGAGTTAAATCAACCGCCGCCGCATCCGCCATATATTCACGAGTGCGGGATAAATAGAAATAGAGCACTTGCGTAATAATCGGTAAAACAAGGTTTAACACAATTAAAATTAATCGCGCTTTGCTAGCAGCATCATTACTTTTACCGCCTCGATTACCAGAGGCAATATACAAGCGACTACCAAAGATATTTGTTACTGTCAGAATAACGTTGGCTAAGATGCCAACATATAACGTCAGTCGTGAATCACCATGAATAATATGACCTGTTTCATGGGCTAATACTGCTTGCACTTCTTGGCGATTAAGGCGGTTTAATAAGCCAGTGGTTACACCAATAAAGGCATTTTTCTCAGACCAGCCGGCTGCAAAGGCATTAGCTTCAGGTGTATCAAGAATATAGAGCTTAGGAATATAGCCCAGCGTGGCACTTAAACTCAGTTCTTCCACAATATTGAGCAGTTGGCGTTCTTGTGCATTTAATGTTTCATCTGGGCTAATTAATTTGGCATTCATTCCTGTCAGCATGATTTTGTGCCCTTTAAAATGAATAAAAAGAAGCAATAAAATCGAGATGGCTAAAATAATGAGTGACGCAATGGGGATAGATTGGAAAGTCAGAAATGCCAACATATTATCAGTGAGATCTAAATAGGGATTTGCGCCAATAGCGGTATCCACCAGCAAACCAATCAGCAGCATTAAAAGTAAATAAGTTGCTATAACAAAACGCGTTCGAATAGCATTTTTTCGTAGAACATTTCTGAAATCCATTAGTGACTCCAAACAGCACCGCTAAGTGCTGTTTTTATCAATCAAGAAGGAATAAGTATCTTTTTATTACTCTAAAGATTAATCGAAATTAATGCGACGCGCTTCTTCTGCTTTAATGGTTCCTTCATCAAGACGCCAGTATTCTTTATCAATCACTAAGCTTGGGAAAATCTTGACAATAAACACCGCAGGAATAGAAGCAATAAAAGCGCGATATTGTTCTAAAGTACGGTTATAACCGCGTTTTGCAAAAGAGAGTTTATTTTCTGTTGAAACAATCTCTTCTTGTAAATTTGCCATAATGGTGTCGGATTTTAATTCAGGGTAATTTTCAACCGCAACATTAATTGCACCACTTGAAACAATTTTTGATAATTCGTCTTCAGCTGCTTTGGCTTCTTTGCCATTGGCACTTTGAGTCTGTGTTCTTAATTCAGTAATTTTAGTAAATACGTCAGATTCATGGCTGAGATATTTTTTTACTGTGGCTAATAAGCTATCAAAGACTTTACCACGACGATCTAATTGTACTGAAATTTCGGTTTCACTTGAGATAACAGCTTCACGCATAGAAATAATACGGTTGTAATAATAAAAAATAAGGCCCAATAACGCGATGGTAATAATTAATCCAGTCATGGTGAAGTGCTCTCTTTTCTAATTGTAAACAGGAAATTGTGTTAAATCTTTAATGTTAATTTTGCCTATTATTGATAAATATAGCTAGATGATTATTTCATCAAAAACAAAAAGAACATGAATAAAGTAAAATTAATGATATTGGTTGAGATAAAAAAATACCCCGAATAAATTCGGGGCAAAATTAAAGGTAATGCTAGGGTAAATAAAAATATCAAGTGAAACATAGGGGATGAATCTGAGTTAAATAATTGTGTTAACGAGACTATTTAACTCAGAGGTAAAACATTTAGAACCAAGGTGCTTGCGCCATTACATTGCCGTAAAACAGCATTCTTCCTGTGATTTCACCACTAAATAACATCAAAATAGCGATGAGAGAGAGTGAAGTTTTGGTAAATGACGTGCTGTGAGACAACGTAATAATGCAGATACCCATAATCAGACTAGCAATCACTTGCCACCATAATAATAGGCTTGCAACATCAGCACCGAGCACTTGTGTTCTCATAACCAAGCCGACGAAAACTAATAATGCACCGATTAACGTTCCTATTTTTAATGAATTACTAATGGTTTTACCTTGTAAGCGTAACCAAGGGATCATCGAGCCAAAACCAAGCAATAACGCTGTGCCAATAAAACTAATTTGTGTTGCTGGTGTATGCCAAAGAGGATGAGCCTGCATTTGGTAATAGATTTGTGCTGTAATCAAAATAACAGGTAAACCAATAACGCCACAAAACAACCCAAACAGACTATTACGGCGAATAGCATGAGGTTGTAGCCAACTGGCTAGCGCCCATAATGAAATTAAGCCATTTAGCATCACAAAGGCAATCGCTTCGCGACTTAACCAAGAATGCGCAATACCTAATACAGAACGATAAGCACCTAGCGGATCACCTAAGTGCCCCATCGACATTGATGAACCTACAACTTCAATCAGCCAAATTAGTGCAATGGTTGTTCGTAATGCTTTGGTGCTTAACATCGCACCGTTTTGGGTTTGGTTTTGCCATTGATACAGTGAAAGTGCCAAAACAGCACCTATCCCCCATTGACTCATAACCGTAAACAGGACTAACGGCAGTTGATAATCATGCATGATTAATCCTCCATACCAATAATGACAATATTAGGATTACTAATGGTGTGATCTGGTACACCATAGCGTTTTTCTAATAAAGCCCAATTTGTCGTGTGTTTTTTACGCAGATCTTCAATTTCACCAAACTCAATAGCGCCAGTAGGGCAAGATTCAACACAACGGGGTTTTAGGCCTTCATCAAGTCTATCCGCACACATATTGCATTTACTGGTTTTTCCTTCTACTGGATCGTAAACCGGAGCGTTATAAGGACACGCCATGATGCACATTTGACAACCGATACATTTGTCATGATCTTGCACAACAATGCCGTCTTCACGTTTAGTATAAGTGTCAGCAGGGCAAACTTTTAGACACTGTGGATCGTCACAATGGTTACAAGACATGGTAATGAAAGCTTGTGCATTGGGTTGGTCTTCGTTGAATTCACGAACTCGGCGCCACAATACACCTGGAGGTGTGGCGTTTTCAGACTTACAGGCCATCGAGCAAGTTCGGCAACCATAACAATCTTTGGTATTTATTAGAAAACCATACTGTTTCTTCGCCATGATCATGCCTCCCGTCTTACGTTAACTAAGGTGCTATTACAGCAATGACCATTACCTAAAGGTTCAACGTGATCATTGGTGACATGGCTACTGCTTCCGCCTTGTTGTTCCCACCATCCATTATCTAATGAAACAACTCCTTGCTTAATATGCGTGGTCACAACGGCAATCGCACGGTGCTCTCCTCGATCATTAAATGCAATAGCCCATTCACCGTCTTTGATTCCTCTGGCTAAGGCATCATTAGGATGGATAAGAATATTAGGTTGATTACGCTGTACTTCTAAGATCCACTCATTCATACCATGGCTAGAGTGAACACTACGAGCGAGTTTGCGTTGCACTGCCATTAGTGGGTATTTTTTAGCAAGTTCAGGTGAGCCTTTTGTCGATTCTTTTACGGGATAATAGGTGACAACAGGAGAGAAGTTTTTATCCTGCCACTCTTCAATAAAAAAGTGTGCTTTTTTCGTTGAAGTACGGAAAATGCCATCTTTAAAGGGGATCCAGTCGCCTTCAACTGGACGCACTGGGCCTTTTTCTAACATTTCACGCGTAATGCCGGAGCCTTTAAGACAAGCATCAATATAGTGTTCAATAGGTTGGTTAAACACGTCACCAAAGCCAAAACGTTCAGCGAGACGAGCAAAGATCCAATAATCAGGTTTTGCTTCTCCTGGTGGCTCAACCGCTTTTTCCATTAATTGTACATATTGACTACGAACACCTGCCATTAAACTGGTATCTTCAAAAATAGTGGTAACAGGGAGTACAAGATCGGCATAAAGAGCAGTGGATGACATCAAGTTATCAGCGACAACCACAAAAGGTACTTTTTTCAGTGCATTACGCACCATATTAGTATTAGGAAGTTGCGTCATCACACCCATGGTCATGATCCACCAGAAATTAATTGGGTGTGGCCTTTCATTGACAATCCAATCACCTACTTTTGCAACAGGGATAGGTTTGATGGGTTTTGCATTAGGTGCTGGTGGAATAATTGGACTAAATTTCGCCATTTGTCGAGCACCACCAGCATCACAAATTCCAGCGCCTTTTTTACCGATATTGCCAGTTAATAATGCAAGATAAAATTGGCTAGCAGCAACATAAGCACCAAATTCAGTGCGTTGAGCGCCGGACATATTTTGCACAATCATAGCAGGTTTGGTGGTGGCATAATCACGCGCTAAACGAATAATAGTTTCTTTCGGGATATCCGTTTCTTGGCTGGTTTTTTCGACAGTCCAAGGTTGTGCTTGTTGATAAATTTGCTCAAAGACAGTCACATAATCAGCATTAGCAGGTAGTTCATCATGAGTTAACGCAGGAACAATATTCGGAGTCTCATGGTGAACCAGTTGCTGGCTTAAAGTATCAAAAACTAGATAACTATCTTTATCATCATCAGATTGGCGTAATAGTTTTTGTTGTGAGTTAACAAGGTAAACGGCGCCTGTATGCGCACGCAAAAAAGGCTTATCAGTGAGATTTTCTTCAATGATAATTTTGATCATACCTAACGCAAGTGCCGTATCAGTACCGGGAACGATAGGGATCCACTCATCGGCTTTAGCTGCAGTTTCATTGAAGCGAGGATCAATAACCACCATTCTGGCGCCATTTCGGCGAGCTTGGTTGTAGTTTTTAAAATACGCTTGCATAGTAACTGCGGGGTTATTTCCCCAACAAAGAATATAGCGACTATCCTTTACTGTATCTCGAGTATCGGCATAGCGTAGACCCACCATTGGGATCATTGCCGCGGTTACCGCTGAGCAACAAAGAGAGCCAGCTTGTTTTGTTGAACCGCCTAAGTAATCGAAAAAGGCTTTACCCATATCATTTTTAATTGAGTCCATATTGCCTGCATGAGTGGAGATAAATAATCCCTCATTACCAAACTTATCAATGGTTTCTCTAATATTCTTTTCAATGAGATCGAGCGCTTCATTCCAACTAATAGGTTTGAACTCCGCTTTTCCTTTTTCACCCACACGCAATAAAGGTGTGGTTAAACGATCTTTATGGTATACCCACTTAGTTCGACTCATACCTCGTAAACAGCATTTCACATTAAAGCCTTCAGTGGCTTCAACTTTGATAAGTTGCCCCTTATGTGTAAAAGCTGTTAGGTTACAGTGCAAACATTCCATCGCACAGGTTGAACGAAAGGTTTTATATTCGGATAATTTTATCCGTGGTTTCTGGTTAAATATGGGTTTATTTTCATTAACTAGACTGAACGCGTTAGGAGAAAGAGCTGCCACGCCAATGGCACCCATTCCTTTTAACAACGTTCTTCTATTTAATTCCCACTTTTGATTTTTAGACATAGACATTCTCACGCACAAGAAAAGTTAACTATATATAAACTCAATTCATATATGGTTAACCTTGAGGTAGATCATCTAAAAATAGACAAAGAAAATAATCGACAGAAAATGGCTAAAAAGTCACATTTAAAATAAGGTTTTAGTGAAATAAACTAGTAAAAATGACAAAAAAAGAATAATGGGATATCGTCATAAAATAAAGTAAATAACGAATAGGTGTAGGAAAAATAAATGCAGAATTCTCAAGGAGTTAACTCGGTTGATATCGCTATTACCATTCTCGAATTTATTGCATCGAATGGAGGTATCGCCCGATCGTCAGATATTGCAAAAGCCTGTTCGCTTTCAAAAAGTCGCTTACATAAGTATTTAGTTTCACTTTGTCGCTCTGAAATGTTGTACCAAGAGAGTGGCGGAAGTCAGTATTGCTTGGGGAGTAAAATTCTCTTTTTAGCGCAGGCGACACCAAAGCCACAATCCTTTGTAGATGAAATTAATCAATTATTATGTGAATTTAGAGATGAACATAATATGTCCACAGGATTGGTGATTGCACAAGGTAACCAGCTTTTTCTAACACGGTATAATCGTAGTTTTAAACATGTGGATATTGATTTTTTACCTGATACACCAGTGCCTTATAAAATTAGTGCTGCTGGCTCTATTTTTGCTGTTTTTAGTGATTTAGAGATAGATGCAGGTTTATCAGAAAAACAGAAGAATACTATTCGCCAACAAGGTTTTGCTATTCGCCATGAACCAGCTGAAGGTATTCCTGGTGCACAATCCATTTCATGCCCAGTGTTTAGTAAAAAAGGAAATATGGTCGCTGCGGTATTAACAATGGGTTTTATTGAGCCTGAGAGGCAAATAGAACTTGGTAATGCATTAAAAGCAAAAATGACATCTTTTTCACATTAGTTAAATAAAATCATGCTATTAGGCACTTTGCTTTGCCTGCCAAAGTGCCTAATATGCAGAGAAGAATTAATCAAATAGCCCTTTTGCAAGGGTATCACCTTGGTGTGAAATTCCGGGTAATACAAAGTAGTATCCACCGCCAAAAGGCTTGATATAGCGCTCTAAGGGTTCACCGTCTAAGCGTTTTTGGGTATCAATAAAGCCTTTTTTAAGGTTATTTTGAAACGAGATAAAAATCAGCCCCATATCTAGTTGACCTGAAGGTGTTAAACCTAATGAATAGCTGTAACTGCGTCGGCGTAGTTTTGCACTGTAACGCTCTGGATTTCTTGGTTCAGCTCTTCGCATATGAGAATCAAACAGCACTCGGTCGCCATGAGGATCTTTTTCAAACTGTGGATCGTCCATCTCTTGCTTCATACCTATTGGGGCACCTGTTGATCGATGACGACCAAAGTTATTCTCTTGATCTTCAAGAGGTGTTCTATCCCAAAATTCCAATGCAAACCGAATTAGACGCACTGCTTGATAGCTTCCACCTAAACACCATTGTGGCTCTTTTTGTTCTTGCGTGATCCAGACTAGCGAGTCCATCAGGCTATTATCAGATGAAGGCGCGTTGCCTGAACCATCTTTAAAGCCAAAAAGGTTAATCGGTGTTTGGTGATTATCAATATCGCGAGCAGGAAGAAAACCATCAATTTTCCACACAGCATAAACTTGACCAGAAAGATATTTTAAAATATCTCTTAACGCATAAATGATGCTTTCTTGGCTATTAGCACAAAACTGGAGTAGAACATCGCCACCACACCATTTTGGATCTAATCGGTCATTAGGAAAGGGCTTCATAGATTCTAAGCGTTTGGGTTTTTTAGGTTGGAAACCAAAACGATTATCAAAAAAGCTATCACCTAATGCGACAGTGACGGTTAATTCATCTGGGTGTAATTGAGTGCCCAGAATACCAGATTCAGCAGGAGGAAGATGTGGGTTTGCTCTCTGCTCTAGTTCACGAGGTTGTGTTAAAAACGCAATTCGTTGTGTCAGAGTTGCGAATATTTTTTTCACTTCATCAACAGTATTGACAGTTAGATTAAGAGCAATAAATGAGGCGTGTTTTTGTTCTGGAGTAATAACACCTGCTTGGTATTTGCCTAAATAAGCAATTGCACGTTGATAACGAGGCACAGATGAAGCACTTTGTTTTGGTTGTGCATTAGCCCCTATACTGGCGAGTAATAAGCTCCCACCTAACCATTTTAACGTTGTACGTTTATCAAGGTTAACAGGGCTTTTTAATAACGGTTTAAAGAGAGTTTTATTTTTCATCACGTGCTTCTTTATAGTGATAGTAAACATCAATATCGAGCGTGCTACGTAAATTCGCCACTTGCTCTGCTAATTGTGTTACTTGAGAGAAAAGCCAGCTTTTTTCTGTTTCAGGAAGCGCATTTAAAGGTTGGAATAAACCTTCATCACGCTGATATTTTAAAAGCAGAGCACCAATATCATTATATTGCTTGATCAGAGATTGATATTCAGTAGGGGGAATATGCTCGGATAAGATCTCCACAATTAAGCGTGATCCAGATAAATTTGCATAACTATCACCTAGATCGCTATTTGAATATCGGTTTTCAATCCCTGCTAATTTGTCCGTTAAAATAAACTCCAAGCTATCACCCGCCGATTGGACTAATTTAGGAATGGGGATATCTTCAATAGCTAAACGTTTTTTTAGATCACTAATGCCTCTTAATAGCACTTTTGCGGACTCTGTCGCTTTTTGCGTATCTTTTAATTTAAAGAGTTGATATTCAACTAAATGAAACCCTGAAAAACGAGGTGAGTTTTCTCTTTCAAGAAAGAAATCAGCTCGGTTATTTAATAAACGTTCGCTTGATCCAAACAGTGCAATAATAGGGCGAATAACTTCATAGTGATAATGTGCTTGTTGATATGCATTTTGAGCATTAATAAGCTGATTTTTTTCGCTATTAATGATTAATTTATTGAGTGCTTTTTCAACTTGGGTTAATTGCTCAACGGCCTTTTCTCGGTACTTTAAAATATCCGTTTTAAATTTTTCAGGGGTAGGAATATCCCCTTTTGCAACGATGATATTCTCGCTATCCTGAATAATTCCTTGAATGATTTTTTCAGCATAAATAGGCAGAGAAAACAGCAAAATAAAGAAAAAAATAGCAATATTTTTACTTTTAAATTTTGTGTTATTTCGCATGCTGAGTACCTCGCTTAAATAACAGTGCAACAATCACCCAATAGATAATAAATGTCACCACACTTAAACCAATGGGTTGAGAGCGATAAGCGAAGAATGAGACTAAGAAATTACCAAAGACACTTGAGTCATCCAGAATATGGCTGATATCCCAAAGCGGATATATCAAGAAATCAGGGAATTCAAAATCTATTTCAATGAGTAGATTTGCAATTTCTTCTACGGCTTTTAAGAGCAAAGAAACGGCAAGGAATAGCAGTAAAAATCCCGTTACAGTAAAGAAATAACGCCATGAAATAACTTTTGACGTCAGTAAAAATAACCATAGAGTGAATGCTGCGACAAGTAAGCCAATAAAGACTTCGATAAAGAAAGGCGGTGCTGTTTGTGCATTGAGAGCCATAATATGGCTAGAGAGGAAGACAACGACTTCACTACCTTCTCTGGCAATTGCAATGGCAATAATCAGTAAAATACCCCATGCACTTTGTTGTTGTGTTTTTTGTGTGAGTTCATTTTCTATGTTGGTTTTTAATGACTTTCCTTGCCCATTCATCCAATAAACCATTTGAACAATAAGTATACAGGCGAGGATCTCCATTGCGATCATAAATAGAGATTGCCACATATCTTCGAGTGAACTAAATACACCATAAATGCTCAGAGCCAAGATAACAGCAAGAAATAGTCCAAATATAACGCCACTCCACAAGTATTTCATACCTTGTTTTGGCGCTGGAGAGCGCTTTATCCAAGCATAAATAATGCCAATTACCAGTAATGCTTCAAAACTTTCTCTCCAAACAACAAACAGAACTTGTCCCATATTTACTCTGCCTTTTCAGTTGCAACAATTTCACCTTGAGGGTGAGAAAGATGAAAATCATCAAAGAAGGTGTAACGACCCGGTTTTAGTGGTGCTATCACAACGACAGAATTTGCGCCAGGCGCTAATACTTTTTCTTTACGTAACTGTGTACTTTCAAATTCAACAGGGCTGGTGCCTGTATTACGGATTTTTATTCTAATGGGGGTTTTGGCAGGTACTTCGAGCACTTGAGGAATAAGTTCACCATCTTTCATTTCTAATTCAACGGTGTATTTCTCTGCAGCAAAAACAGAGCTTGTTATCATTAATAGCAGTAATAACGTATATTTATAGAGATGTTTCATCATCAGCGTTTCACTTAAAAAAGAGAAAAAGGATAAACCCAATATTGTTGGGCTTATCCGTTATCAAGCTAATTAATAACTACCTTTACGACCTGTGCCGCTATAGGTGAAATCCCATGAAACTTCAAAGGGTTCAAACCAAGGCGCAACACCCGTTTCTTTGTCGATATGGCGACCAAATGTAATATCTTTATTGTATGAAGGTGGGTAAATCTTATAAGTGACATTATATTGACCATTACCATCGAGTTTCAGATTCTCGCCATAGTGAGGGCCATCATTAGCCACCATTGCCATAAAAACGCCTTGTTGTTTTTTCGCTGGCGCATCTGATTTTGTCACGGTGTATTCAACAGTGAGGTAAGGTATCCAGTCACCTTCCGCGAAGCCATTAGGATTATCTTCTGTAGCATGGATATCGGCTTCTAAATGGATATCGGCTTTATCAGCTGCAAGATGGTTCATCGCATGATGACCTTCTTCGGTATCCATAGTGATAGGTTGAAGGTAAACCCCCTGAATTTCCATGCCATTTTTAATAATAGGATGGCCTACAGGGTACTCTAGAGCAAAAGCCGAGGTTGAGAGAAATGATAATGCAGTAAGAGAGAGTGCATAGCGATATTTCATGTTTAACCCTTATTTCAAATGATAATTGTTATTATTCTTAATTAGGTTAACACAATTTGTATTAGAAATAGGAGATAATCTATACGAAAAATATCGCTTAAGTTTACGAAAGAAACAGTGAAAAATGTATTAACATTTTCTTTTATAAAAGAAAAAAATTTGTTGGTTTAAAGAGAAAGGGTAAATAGAATTGATAATTCTAAGTGATAATGCCTATGAGGAACATCAAATTAAGAGTGATAAATGGAAACCTTATTTATCTTAATAAGATGATAAACAGAAGATTTCCATACCAAGAATATTAAATTTGGCTTTGAGCACTCCAAAATTGTTTGGACTGTGTCAGCGCGATAGCAGAAACTTGCTCTTCATTAGGGGGTAAAAAAAATGCAGGTGTCACTTTTAGCTCTTGAGCAATATGAAAGAGCATATCAACATCAATTTTACATAGCCCATTCTCATATCGTGAAAATTGTTGTTGGCTAATACCCACTCGTTCAGCGACAACCTTTGCTGATAAGCGAAGTTGCTGGCGTTGTTTACGAATTTTATGCCCAATAATTTGAGAAATGGGATAAATCTTTGACATTAGTGACCTCATTCTTCCTATCAACCACCAATAATATTCAATAATTCGAATATCAAGTTTCTGAGATGGATCTTCAAAGTAAACAAGCACTCCGGCTTGAATGAGTAAAATCCATTCTATAGTGTTATCGGTTAATGGGATGAATTATTTATACCCGGCAGGCTATAAGATGATATTAATTTTTATTAAACTATTTTGATATCCTTCTTTTTTCTAGCAGGATAATCGAGAAAAATTTGATAAACAGTGCTATATATTGCCTAAACACCATTTTATCCATTATTTGCACTCGCATTTATGATTAATAAAGAGTAAATAATGAGGCTATAACAAAAATGATAAAGCCCTCTTTGACTGTGTTTATACTCGAAAATACCTTTTATATTTTTTATGATGGGCTATTTTTGAGTTTTTTTTTATTTGAACCAAATTTTCCTTCTTAAATAGCACTAAAGCTACGTACCTCTTTTTACTTTATTGAAATTAATAAAATTACATTCACTTCCAATACTCTATGGCGTTAAGATTGTTATCTATAATACTTAGGTAGATTATGAGTATTACTGGTAATTATCTATTTATCGTCAAGGTCGAGATTATGAATGTAAAAGATATCATTCGTCATGAACCATTTGGAACATTGCTAGGTTATGCGCCTGGCGGTGTCGCGATTTACTCTTCAGATTACAGTAGTATCGATAAAGAAGACTATGCCGCTAATGATTCATTCCGTAGCTATATTGGCAATGAATATATGGGGCACAAGTGGCAGTGTGTTGAGTTTGCTCGTCGTTTCCTTTATCTGCATTACGGCGCTGTATTTACTGATGTAGGAATGGCTTATGAGATTTTCTCATTACGTTTTTTACGTAAAACCATTGATGACGATATATTACCTCTCCAAGCATTTGCTAATGGTGGTAAGCAGGCACCAGCGGTTGGTGCCTTACTGATTTGGCAAGAAGGTGGTGAGTTTAAAGTGACCGGTCATGTTGCTGTGATCACTGAAGTGCTTGAAGATAAAATCCGTATTGCAGAACAAAACGTTATCCATACTAGATTACCCGCAGGCCAGCAATGGACACGAGAATTACCGCTTCTCATCAGTGATAACGGCTACTTTGTTCAAGATACTTTTGATAACACAACGCTTTTAGGTTGGATGATCCAAACGGAACCTAATGCTTATAGTCTTCCTCAGCCTAAAATCACACCTAAACTGTTAAATATTCATGCTGAAAAACTTGAAAATAAAGGTCAATTCGATGGGAAATGGTTAGATGAAAACTCACCTCTAGAAAAAGCCTATGTTCTAGCGCAACACGGTCATATCATCAATCAAAACAGCTACGAATACTTCACCATTTCAGAAAGCGCCGAACAAGAACTTATTCGAGCAAGCAATGAGATGCATTTGATGTATTTGCATGCGACCGAAAAAGTATTAAAAGACGATAATTTATTACGTTTGTTCGATATCCCTGACGTGTTATGGCCTCGTATTCGTTTGTCATGGCAAAACAGGCGCCATCAAATGATCACGGGACGATTAGATTTTTGTATGGATGAACGTGGTGTCAAAGTATATGAATATAATGCGGACTCCGCCTCTTGCCACACAGAAGCAGGCTTAATTATTGAAAAATGGGCGCAACAAAGTGGAATTAAAGAAGGTTTTAATCCTGGTGAGCGCTTACTTGATGCATTAGCTGATGCTTGGAAACACAGTGATGCGAAACCTTTTGTGCATATTCTTCAAGATGATGATAGTGAAGAAGATTACCATGCACTCTTTATGCAACAATCACTGACCCAAGCCGGTTATGAGAGCAAAATTCTACGTGGATTAGATGAACTTCATTGGAATAATCGTGGTCAATTAATTGATGCAGATAAACGTGTTGTTGAATGTGTCTGGAAAACATGGGCTTGGGAAACGGCTTTAGATCAACTCAGAGAAGAGAGTGAACAACAAGCACTTATTCCTATACGTACAGGACATCCTGAAGGTGAAGTACGTTTAGTCGATGTACTTTTGCGTCCTGAAATTACGGTTTTTGAGCCTCTTTGGACACTTATTCCTAGTAATAAAGCAATTTTACCAGTTTTATGGCAACTGTTCCCTGATAATCCTTATTTACTAGATACGGATTTTAAAGTGACTCCTCATCTTGCACAAAGTGGTTATGCAGTTAAACCGATAGCAGGTCGTTGTGGCAGTAACATTGGTCTAGTTGATCATAAAGAAAATGTGTTAGATAAAACCCACGGTCAATTTGATCACCAAGAAAATATTTATCAGGAATTATGGTGTTTACCAAAAGTAGCAAATCGTTATATTCAAGTTTGCACATTTACAGTTGGTGGTCATTACGGCGGTTGTTGCTTACGTTCTGATCCTACGCTGGTAATTAAAAAAGAGAGTGATATAGAACCGTTGATCGTGATTGAAGATAAACACTTTTTAGTAAAATAAGACAACAATACCTTGGTATTAATAATAGCCCGCTTTATTGGCGGGTTTGTTTTAAATAGCAGTCGATGTTGAGGTGAATAATAAAAATGATGAAAACATTCTTAACCCTTGATGAGTTATTGGCATCACTTTCAACACTTGAGTCAAATGAATGGATATATACTGAGATTTCAATGTGGAATAGTCATCCAGAACAGGCCGTTTTTTATTATATTCCTTGGGATTACATCCAAGAATTACCGGATGATGAGATTTATCTTGATGACGAAAAAATGGAAATGCCAAAAGCTGTTGAAGATAAAAATTTACGTGGCTGGATGGTGATTTGTGATTTGGCATTATTTTATCAAACTCAACAAGTTGAACAAAAAACCTTACAGTGGATCATTGAAGAAATTAACTATTATCGTGAGTATGATGCTTTTCGGTGTTTGAGTTAGATGTTGCTTATTAGCAATAAAGATTAAATAATTAGCTGTAATATATTGATAACTAATGATTTTATTTGTAATTCTTTAATAAAGAATGTTTTCGATGTTAGGCCAATCATCAGCATAATGATCTGTCATTAATAAAAAACACTCAGCAATAGCTCGATTGAGTGATGTGTGTTCAACCGTGTCATTTTCTACTGAAGTGACAGACCACACTTTGTTCTCTTTGTGATAAGTGCATGACATTTCGCAATCTTCTAATAAAGAGAGTGTATCATCAGCATTTTTGAGTAAATCAAATAGTGCGCCATCGGGATCTAAAGAGCTCCAAACTTTTTCGGTTTCTGTATCAAATTCGATTTCATAACCATAACGACGATAGATAGCCGTTAGGTTTATTTGAAAATCGGTGTAGTGACTATAACGATGAATAGGGGGCTGATAGGTATCTGGCTCTTGGGCTTTTCGATTATTTTTATAGTCTTGGATTTGTTTTTCTCGAGTTTGAGCTCGTTGATAGCCTTCGTTGCCAAATTCTAAAATACGTGCTTTGCGATAAACGTCACTAAAATCTAGTACTGCAGCACCGTAATAAAGCCCTTCATCTGTTTTCACATCCAATAAGTCAACTAAGATATAACGTTTATTCTCAGTGAGTTGTTCTTTATTTAAGATGGTTAAACCAGCATATTCTGCAATAGCGACTATCTGTTGTGTTGAAAATGTCATCTCTTTCATTGGGTTCTCCTTAAGAAATTACATGCTTTCCTTGATCTGTTTTTTCAACCACTGAATGAAAAGCTGTACTTTGGCATTATTCTTTTCATTTCGAGTGACAAGGTAATAACGCTGAGCACAAAAAAGTTCGCTATTATCAAAAGGGATAATTAATTCTTTATTGGCCAGCTGTTTCTGCACTAAACGCTTTCTTCCCATTGCGACACCCGAGTGATTAACGGCAGCAATCACAGCAAGATCAGAACGGTCAAAACAGATATTACTGCGATTAGGGAAAAGTGAAAGCCCCATATATTCGCTCCAAGCTCGCCATTCATCAAAATCAGAGTTGTTACTCCATGCTTGTCTATCATGTAGCAATGTGCAATTAGAGAGATGATGAATATTGTTTATAAGCTCATGTTTTTTGGCGTATTCAGGACTGCATACCGGAATAATCGATTCTGAAATTAAGTCTTCGCAATAAAGATTTTGTAGTTGTTTATCATCAAAATAGATTGCGAGATCAATACCATAGCCTCGAAAATTAATATCATCATTTCCTGTGAGCAGATTTAATTCAATGGATGGGTAACGTTCAGTAAAATCTGAAATACGAGGAACTAACCAACATTGAGCAATGGAAGGACGTGAATAAACGGTAAGCACACCAGATATTTCTTGGTTATGGATATCTAAAATTTCTTGGTTAATGTCTTCTAACGTTTTTTTAAGTGCCCAATAAATGCGTTCACCTTCTTCTGTTAGTTCAATTCGGCGATGAAAGCGGTCAAATAGCTTAATACCTAATTCTTCTTCTAGTGTATTAATACGATGGCTAATAGCACTGGGAGTTAATGACAGCTCCTCTGCTGCTAAAGCAAATGAAAGGTGACGACCGGTTGCTTCAAAAGTGTGAAGTCTGGCTAATTGATAACTGGATAATCGTTTATTTCTTAAAATCACGCTAGAAGATTCAAACATTCTTTTATTCTCATTTTATTGTTGATAGTAACGTTAGTTAACAATCAAGGTAATGTTAAGATGAAATACCATGCTATCACTCATCAAAATGTGATTATTTGTGCTTGAGATCACTTATTTGAGTTAATTGAATTCATCTTAGTGTAAATTTTCATCATTTGTAAGTGCCGAATGATTAATATTCAATATGTTTAACAATAAATAAAAGATTTGGGATGGATATATGGATTCAACATTATGGGTACTAGGTACTCTTATAATTAGTATCTTGCTCATTGTTTTTACTATAATAAAACTTAAGTTTCACCCGTTTCTAGCCTTACTGTTGGCCAGCTTCTTTGTCGGTACTGCAATGAAGATGAACCCTTTAGAAATGGTGAATGCGATTGAAAATGGTATTGGCGGTACACTCGGATTTTTAGCAGCAATTATCGGTTTAGGTACTATTCTTGGTAAAATGATGGAAATATCAGGTGCCGCAGAACGCATCGGTATTACATTGCAAAAGTGTCGTTGGTTATCTCCAGACGTTATTATGGTATTAGTTGGTCTTATTTGTGGTATTACACTTTTTGTTGAAGTTGGTGTGGTATTGCTTATTCCACTTGCTTTCTCTATTGCGAAAAAAACAAATACATCATTATTAAAATTAGCCATCCCTTTATGTACAGCATTAATGGCTGTTCATTGCATTGTTCCTCCTCATCCAGCCGCACTGTTTGTTACTAATGAATTGGGCGCAGATATGGGAACCGTGATTGTTGCAGGTCTTGCTGTTGGTTTAGCTGCTTCATTAGTCGGTGGCCCGTTATTCTTAAAAGTATTAGGTGAGCGTTTGCCGTTTAAAACCGTACCTGAAGAATTTTCAGATATGGAAGTTCGTGAAGAAAAAGATTTACCTTCACTCGGCGCTACTCTTTTTACAGTATTATTGCCAATTGTTCTGATGCTGATAAAAACAGCTGCAGAATTAAATATGACAAAAGGTACTTCGCTTTATACTGCATTACAGTTTATTGGTAACCCAATTACTGCGATGTTTATTGCTGCTTTTGTCGCTTATTATGTTTTAGGTATTCGCCGTAATATGGGCATGAATATCTTATTGAAGAAAACAGAAGATAGTTTTAGCTCTATTGCCAATATCTTATTAATCATTGGTGCTGGTGGTGCTTTTAATGGCATCCTAAAAGGCAGTGGTTTAAGTGAATCTTTAGCATTAATTCTTTCTAACTTGGACATGCATCCTATTTTATTGGCTTGGTTGGTCGCCATTATTCTTCATGCTGCTGTTGGTTCTGCAACGGTTGCAATGATGGGGGCTACTGCAATTGTTGCACCATTAATGCCTTTATACCCAGACATTAGCCCTGAAATTATTACCTTAGCGATTGGTTCAGGTGCTATTGGTTGTACCATCGTCACAGACTCACTGTTTTGGTTAGTGAAACAGTATTGTAATGCAACTTTAAGTGAAACTTTTCGTTTTTACAGTGTCGCGACCTTTATTGCCTCCTTTGTCGCATTAGGCGGTACATTTATGCTTTCTTTTGTCATATAAAAGAGAACGACTATGAGCCATATAGATATAAATAAACTAATAAGTAATTTTCCACTAGTTCGTGACTTAGTGGACTTAAAAGAAGTGGTTTGGTTTAACCCAAAAGTGACCACCACTGACCAGGGACTTCCATATGTTGGTTTAACGCAAGATGACGTAATTGATGCACAAGCACGGTTACAACGTTTTGCACCTTATTTAGCTAAAGCATTTCCAGAAACAGCGGTTACTCAAGGAATTATCGAATCAGAAGTGGTTGATATTCCTAAGATGAAAGTTGCTCTTGAAAAGCGTTATAACACAACCATTAGCGGTCAGTTGCGTTTGAAAAAGGATAGCCATTTACCGATTTCAGGTTCAATTAAAGCGCGAGGTGGAATTTATGAAGTATTAACGCACGCGGAGAAATTGGCAATAAACGCAGGATTACTGAGTACAGATGATAATTATGAAAAATTATTCTCTGATGAATTCCGTAAATTCTTTAGCCAATACAGTATCGCAGTTGGTTCAACAGGCAACTTAGGTATGTCTATTGGGATCATGAGTGCGAAATTAGGCTTTAGTGTAAGCGTTCATATGTCTGCTGATGCACGTCAGTGGAAAAAAGACAAATTACGTTCCCATGGCGTTAATGTTGTTGAATATGAACAAGATTACAGTATTGCTGTAGAAGAAGGTCGTAAACAAGCAGAAAAAGATCCTAACTGTTTCTTTATTGATGATGAAAACTCAAAAACCTTATTCTTGGGTTATGCCGTTGCCGGATTACGTTTGAAACGTCAATTTAAAGAACAAGGTGTTCGTGTTGATAGTGAACATCCTCTGTTTGTTTATCTGCCTTGTGGTGTTGGTGGTGGTCCTGGTGGTGTTGCGTTTGGGCTAAAGCTGGCATTTGGTGATGCTGTGCACTGTTTATTTGCTGAGCCAACACATTCACCTTGTATGTTATTGGGGGTTTATACCCAGTTACATGAAGGTATTTCAGTACAAGAAATTGGTATCGACAACGTGACTGCTGCTGATGGTCTGGCTGTTGGTCGCGCATCAGGCTTCGTGGGGCGTGCAATGGAGCGCTTAATTGATGGTTATTACACTATTGATGATCAAGAGCTTTATGACTTGCTAAGTCTGTTAAATAAAGAAGAAGGAATTAAGTTAGAACCTTCGGCATTAGCAGGAATGGCAGGAGCTGTACATGTCACTCAAGCTAAAGATTATCTGCAAGGTTTATCACTAGACAGTCAAAAAATGCAAAATGCAACGCATTTAGTATGGGCTACAGGTGGTGGTATGGTTCCAGCAGATGAAATGCAAAAATATCTCGCTCAAGGAAAATAGAGCGTAGATCCGGGACGATAAGGTTTGTTTTTTATCGTTCCATATAAAATAAAAGGGAGTAGTGCGAGTATCCAATAATTATTATATAAAACAATAATATAGTAACAATGGATTAAACCAAGTGTTACATCAAACATTCACACCAGGATGTCACACCAGGGGAAAATGTCGTAGTATTATAATCATAAAAAAAGAGGCACCCATTGGGTGCCTCGCTTATTTTTATGCTATTCAATATTATGTTTATTCTAAAATAAACATGCCATAAGGATGAATTTGGAGGTAATAACTATCACCGACATTTGGTTGAAGCTGTGTGGCATTGACTTGTAATAGCAAAGTCTGATTTTGCCATTCGACGGTTACTTCATACTGAGGCCCCATATAAGCCACATGCACGATTTTACATTGCTGGCAGGCATCGCCTTGTTGAGATAAGGTGATAGCCTCTGGTCTAACTCCAACTCTAACGTCTGTTTTAGTGGTGTTAAATGTATCTGGCTTTGGTAGACGATATTGGAAGATATCAACATAATCAGGGCCTAATGTTGCTGGGAATAAGTTTGCATCTCCCATAAAGCTGGCCATAAATTCAGAAGCCGGTTGGCGATAAAGAGTTTGTGGTGAGCCTAATTGCATTATCTTGCCTTTATTCATCACCAATACCATATCAGAAACCGCAAATGCTTCACTTTGATCATGGGTTACGTAAAGAGAAGTGATATTAAACTGTTGTTGTAATTCACGAATTTTCTCTCTCATGCTACGACGTAAATTAGCATCAAGGTTACTCAGAGGTTCATCAAAAAGCAGTACTTTCGGTTTTAAAATTAAGGCGCGAGCTAATGCAACTCGTTGTTGTTGGCCGCCTGAAATTTGGTCAACAAAACGATCTTCAAAGCCGGCTAAATCCACCAGCTCTAAGGCTTCAGTCACTCGTTGTTTTATTTCTGCTTTAGGGCGCCCAAGCATTTTTAAGCCATAACCAATGTTTTCCCCTAATGACATATGAGGGAAAAGGGCATAAGACTGAAACACCATACAGATATCACGTTGTTGAATTGAGCGTTCAGTGACATCTTCACCATCAATAAAGATCTTACCTTCTGTCGGTTTTTCTAACCCAGCAACTAAACGTAAAACGGTTGTTTTACCACAGCCAGAAGGTCCTAATAATGAAACCATTTTTCCTTGTGGAATAGACAAGCTGAGATCTTCAATAACTGTGTTAGAGCCAAAACGCTTAATAACATTTTTCAGTTCAACGAAATGTTGTTGTGTCATGATTTATACTCCGTATTACTGTGCATTTTTGGCTTTAGAGCGTGAAACACGGGCTTCGCCAATCAAATAGTCAAATAAGAAAATAATTGCCAACATGACGATGATTAAAATCGAGCCGTAGGCAATTGCGACACCGTATTCACCATCTTCAACACGGTTTAAAATATAAGCAGTTGCAACACGTGTATCTGGTGTAACAAGGAAAACAATGGCACTGACTGTGGTAATTGCACGCACAAAGCTATAAATCAGCGCAGACAAAATAGCTGGGCGCAATAACGGTAATAGCACATAGAAAATCGTTCTCATTGAATTTGCTCTTAAGCTTAAAGAGGCTTCATCAAGCGATTTATCAATTTGGCCTAATCCCGCAATACCTGCACGTATCCCTACTGGCACATTACGCATTGTCATAGAGATAATCACAATCGCCGCAGTGCCCGTTAAATAGAACGGTGAGTCGTTAAACGCAAGAATATAAGAGACACCCGCAACAGTCCCTGGTACAGCGAAACAAAGCATTGTTGTGAACTCAATACTTTTCTTACCTTTAAAGTCTTGGCGCACGACGATATAGGCGATTAACAATCCAAGAATGGCTGTAATAGGCGCAGCAATACCTGCATATAACAAGGTATCCAACAATGAAGGCCATGCACCGTCACTCATTCCTTGACCAAATAACTTGATAAAGTTATCAAGGGTTAAGGTGTAATCAACACCCCAGTTAACGGTAAAGCTACCGTAGAAAATACTGCCATATAAGAAGATATTAAACACAACCCAAATGCCAAGAACAGTTGTTACAAATGCAATCAAAGACGATGGCAAAGGTTGAACATCACCACGATAGGATTTTCCTGATACGGTGACGTAAGAGCGTTTACCAATCCACATATACTGTACGCAGAACACTAATAGTGAGAAAACTAACAGTGACGCACCTAATGTACTGGCTGATTGATAATCTAATTGAGAACCTGTGATATAGAAATAAATCTGTGTGGCGATAACGTCAAAGTTACCCCCTAAAACCAATGGGTTACTGAAGTCAGCAAGAGATTGCACAATCACAATTAAAAATGCATTGGCTAACGCGGGCTTAAGTAACGGCATAAAGACGTTAAAGAAGGTTTGATAACGGTTGGCTCTTAAGGTGTAAGACGCTTCTTCTAATGAAGGATGAATGGTTTTAATGGCACCGTCTAAAATCATAAACGACATTGGGGTAAAGGCGAGAACTTGGGCCAACCAAATCCCTGTAAAGCCGTATAACCAGTTGGTATTTTCAAGCCCTGCATAAGTGGCAAGAAACTCTGTCACATAACCAGAGCGCCCCATCATAAGTGTGACCCCTAAACCGACAACAAAAGGAGGTGTTACGATAGGTAAGATAGAAAAGACTCGACCAATAATGGCTGATCGCACCGCAATACGAGATGTATAAATTGCTAGAATTAAACCAAAGAAAGTACAACCTATCCCCACAGCAATAGAGAGCATTATGGAGTTGAGCATCACTTGTACAATATGAGCTTGGCTTAAGATAGCAATAAATTCAAATGGAGCGAAATTGCCTGCGCTATCTTTAAACATCGGAATAAAAATAGCGATACTAGGAAAGATAATAAAAGCGCCAATCAGTGCAACAACGGCTATCAAAGAACCAATAACAAAGCTATCACCACCAAGCCATTCCAAGCGTGTTAAGGCGGTTTTCATGATCATTCCCAGAGAAATAAAGAGGATGATCGCAGAGTAACCTAAACCTCGTCCTTCAAGCGTTGCACTAACTATCGTAATAACAGCACAAAGTAAGGCAAAACTTGCATCAAAATAGTGGCGAGAACGAACCTCACGCTTAGGTTCGTTTAATGAACGAAAGAGCAGTAAACTTGGTAATACAAACCAGAGCCAACTGATATTGATACTACTCCAACCGTAAGAGGTGATTAATTCATCTGCTGTAGAATCTAAAAGACCGTAATCAAGGCTCCATGACGGCAGTAACGCAAAAGCCATCCAAGCAATTAGGATCCATAAAAATATGGGATCCCGCCTCTTTTTTTCAGGTAAAGCGAGTGTGTGAGACATAAATCCCCCGAGAGTAAATGTATTTATTATTATGTGAAAAAGAGAGCGAGAGATTATCTCGCTCTGTTAATGAGCTATTTACCCATTTTTACTTCGGTTACCCACTTATTAATCAACTCTTTACGCACTTCACTATCGCCATATTTATCCATGTCGTAGTTGATGAGTTTTAAGTCTGATAATTTCAGTGCCATTGGTGAAGACTCTGCAGAGGTATTCGTTAGGATTTGGTAAGATTTACCTTCTTTCCAACTAATTTCTTGCGCTTCTTTTGAGAGTGTCCAATCTACGAATAATTTAGCATTATCCATATTACGGGCATTTTTGATGATACTGACACCTCCGATTTCATAGCCTGTACCTTCACAAGGTGAAATCAATTCAAGCGGTGCACCATTTTCAACTTCTAATGAGTAATCATGTAAGAAACCAATACCAATGGCGGCTTCACCACGAGCTGCATTTCGCGCTGGGGCAATACCTGATTTGGTGTATTGAGAGATATTAGTATTGATTTTCTTCAGATAATCAAAGGCTTGTTCAGTGCCCCATAACTGGTCAAAGGTTGCCAGTGCGGTATAAGCAGTTCCTGAACTTTGTGGATCGGCGATTTGAATTTCACCTTTATACTCAGGTTTGATTAAATCTTTCCAACAAGTTGGAATAGCAATCCCTTTTTCTTTTAAACGATCTTTATTCACGCCGAAGCCTAAGATACCGACATAAACTGCAGAAGAGTAGTTACCTTTGCGTTTAGCTGGATCACGAAACTGTGGCATTATCTGATCAAGATTTGGTGAAACATAAGGTTCTAACAGATCCATTTCACCTGCTTGAGAGTGAGGGTCCATCGTTCCACCATACCAAACATCAGCTTGTGGGTTACGTTTTTCAGCTTCAATTTTAGCTAAAGTACTTCCCGAACCATTACGAACGAAAGTTGTTTTAACATCATATTTTTCGGCAAAGGCTTTTGTTTCAGCTTCACACATTGCATTTGTCGCACTACAGTAAACCACTAAGCGACCTGCAGCGTGGGTTGATAAGCTAACAGCAGAAAGTGCCAGACCTGCAGCAACAAGTGTAGAGAGGGTTTTCAATTTCATGTTCAGAACCTTTTAAATGTGTCGTCATCGGAAAATGAAAGAGGGCCTACTAAATGCTCTTGTTTGCTGACATCAGCAATCAACAATGGCATTAGCAGTAGTCCCATTAAGGCCGCAGCACTGGTTAATAATGCAAACATCCCAGTCCAACCATAATGCGCCATGACCTGACTTAATGGCCAACCTGCCATTGCAGCCCCTAAGTAAGCATACAATCCCAAGTAGCCAGTTACCGTGCCTGCTGCGTTTTTATGGCAATATTCTGTTGCAGCAAGCCCGATTAACATCTGTGGTCCGAACACGAAGAAACCGATACTAAAAAAACAGGCTGCGAGTAGTGCATAATGATGAATTGGAATTAACCAAAGCGCTGCCACTGCGGTAAAAAGTCCGAGTGAAAACAGCAATATCATTGGTGCTCGTTGGCCTCGGAATAAGAGATCCGAGCCCCAACCTGAACATAGCGCCCCTAATAACCCCCCCACTTCAAATAAAGAGAGGATGGCATTAGCACTCAATAAGTTGGCGCCATGTGTTTCTGATAACCAGATATTTCCCCAATCGTTTATCGCCATACGTATGAGATAAACCAAAATATAAGAAAATCCTAGCAACCAAATCATTCGGTTAAATAAAATGCTCTCTTTCAAAATAGTTAGCATGGGTTTAGGGGGAGAAGCCTGCTCTTGACGTAATTCAAAAACATCTCGCCGCCACACACCCACAGTAGGAAGCCCTTCTTCTGCAGGAGTACCTTTTAATCGCACACACAGCCACAATCCGATGATAATGCCGATAATACCGGGAACAAGCAGTGCGACTTGCCAACTATAATGCGTCGCTAGCCACGCAGTTAAAATAGGAAGACTCATCCCGCCAAGGTTGATTGAGATATTCCATAATCCCCACCAGAAACCACGTTCATTGCGTGAATACCAGTGTGTTAATAACCTTGCACAAGGAGGCCAGCCAAATCCTTGAAAGAAACCATTTAGTGCCCAGACCAAAAGCAGTGCAGGAAACGAAAGGCAATAGGCAAAAATAATATTCATAATGCCTGTCATCACTAATCCCACACCCATAAACCAGCGGTATCCCCATTTATCATGGAAAATACCGGAAACAAATTTAGATAAGCCGTAAGTGAGATAAAAAAGGCTGGCTATCCAACCGATATCTCCTTTATCTAAATTCAATTCAACCTGCATAACGGGCATAACAAAGTTGACGCTTTTACGTGTGAGATAGAAAGTGGCATAACCGATAATCATCGACAGCATTAAGTTTTTGCGCCAAAAGTTATAGGTCTTATTTATTGATGCCGAATTTTTACCTGACATAACATCCTCTTTGATGTTGCAAATGTAAAAAAAATGTCGCGAAAAAGAATGAGATAAGGTTGTAGATGACTAAGACTTATTCTTAGTTTTCACTGTTTTCTTTTGAATTTGTGGGTAAGTTAACAATTATTTTCGTACCATGATGATTTATCACTTCCCATTCTCCGCCTAAAGCGCGAATGCGTTCTTCAATGCCACGTAATCCAAAACCGCTACTTTGTTGTGTTGATAATGATGTGGGGAGCATACCAATGCCATTATCGCTAATGATCAGTCGTAGACGGTTTTTGCTTTGGGTTAACGAAACTTCAATATAGGTTGCATTGGCATGTTTACTAATATTATTTAATAACTCTTGTACCAAACGATAAAGGGTAAAAATTATAGTTTCGTTTTCAGGCTCTTTATCTAATGAATAATTAAAATTACAGGTGATGCCATTGTCATTGAAGGCAAATTCGTTGATTAAATGGTGCAGGGCTTTTTCAAGAGACATTTCTTCTAAAACAGGGGGGCGCAATTGCCGGAGTAGTTGACGTGTAGATTGATGAATTTGTAATGCCAGACGTTCTATTTGTTCACCAGTTTGTCGCGTTTTATCGTTATTGGCTGTTTTCTTCATTAGCATTGATTGAATTTGGATTGCGGTAATATTTTGTCCAATTTCATCATGTAACTCGCGTGCAATCGCTTTTTTCACATCTTCTTCGGTATGAACCAATTGCTCCATCAATTCACGTCTGGCTTGAAGTTCTTGCTCTAGGCGTAATCGATAATGACGTAAATTATGGGCTAATTGCTGTTGGCGACTTATTGCTATCCCTAAACCAATACCAATAATAGCTTGAGTGGTTAAGAACATTTCTAATTCACGTAAGTCATTAAATGCGCCGTTTACTTGGCGAGCAAAGGTAATAATTAAACTTCCGAGTAATGCCGATAATACGCCACCTTGCCAACCATAACGGTAGGCCATAAAGACGTTAGGAATAAAAACGAGAATAACTAATAAGCGCTCTATTTCTGGTGTTAAAAAAAACTGTGCGCTTAATCCAATAAGGCAAAATAGAAATCCCCACATTAATAATGATGTTCTTAACGGAGGATCAGGTGTTCCATCAGAGATTAACGCTCGACTTTGTAATTCACGAAGATATTCATAAAGTAAAAAAACAAAAGGTGCGAGTAATATGCCACCGGTGACTGAGGTCAGAAAAATTCCGCTGGTGGTATTAATAAAAAAGCCAAGAATAAAGGCTTGTAACAGACTATTAAAGCCAACAGCGCCAATTAACAAGGTTAAGCGTTGCCAGTAGAGTGGATACCGCCACCAAATACGTTGAACTTCTAAGGCGATAATTAGGCTTAATAATGGAGAAAGATAAATAATAGCATGGGTAATTAATTGCTCTTGCGTTAGCCAGTAATAAAGCCCCCATTCGGCGAATAACATCGGTAGCCAAAAGCGCCGCCAAAGTAAAATAATCAAGGCTAATCGCAGACCTTGAGGTAAGAAAAGGGCAGCTTGTTGCCCATTTTTACTTAAATAGAAACCAATCACCCAAAGTGATAGCCAAAGTAAAGAGTAGGTGAGTAATAAAAAGAGGGATTGAAGAAGAAAACGCAGTCCTCTTTTCATGTTACAGCGATCCTGTGATCAACTGATTTTTTAAGGCGAAGTGGACTAAATCGATGGTTGTTTCACAGTCTAATTTACCCAGTACATTAGCACGATGAACGTGTACAGTTTTATGGCTAAGATTAAGTTGTACAGCAATTGTTTTGACATTAACGCCTTGGACTAAAAGGTTGAAAATTTCTCTTTCACGGGGCGTTAATGTATGCAAAGCATCTTCTTTCTCAGGGGTATGTCGTAATGCTTTCATAGCATCAGAGCAAAGATAACAGCCACCTTGATGTACAGCGCGTACTGCTTGCACTAATTCTTCAGGGCCACAACGCTTTGTTAAATAACCACGAGCACCTGAATCAAGTGCGCTTTGAACAAAGGCTGGGGTATCATAAATACTTAAAATGATCGTGCGAAAATCTGGACGTTTTTGTTTTAAACGGCTCTGTAGTTGTAAACCACTTTCACCCGGCATAGAGAGATCCATGACGGCAACATCAATATCATCATGCGCTAAATAAGGCCATGCTTCTTGCCCATTAGAATACTCACCCACAATGTGAATATCGGGTTCTAGCATGAGGAGTTGTGCAAAACCAGAGCGCACAACAATGTGATCATCTACTAAAGCAACTTTTATCATAATTTTTTATTAGTCAGAGAGTAGTCAGATAATACTTATCTGATTTATAACAAGCTACAGGAAGATAAGCGAGGAAAAACGGAGAAGAAACCCGGTTTTGAATCTTATATCTCGTTTTTCACAAGGTGAATCGTGACAAGCAGATAATAACAATAGGTTGTTTATTGTTCTTGTTTCCCATAAGCAGGGAACCTCTGCCTATGGGAAATGGGTAATATTTTATTAATTAAGCAACTTGAACCGGTACAGCTTTGGCTATGCGCTTCATTTCATTGTTGTCTTCAAAATACGCAATATTGGGTTTATGGCTACGCGCATCACTATCAGGAATTTGCACATAAGAGCAAATAATTAAGCGATCGCCAACGGCGGCTTTACGCGCAGCTGCACCATTGACTGAAATAATTCGTGAGCCTCTTTCCGCACAAATTGCGTAAGTTGAAAAGCGTTCACCATTATCTACGTTATAAATATCAATCGCTTCATTTTCCAGAATACCAGCGGCATCCATAAAATCCTGATCAATCGCGCAAGAGCCTTCATAATGAAGATCGGCTTGTGTCACTTTTACGCGATGAAGTTTGCCTTGTAACATAGTGCGTAGCATTGTTGTGTTTCCTATTTTTCTAATGATGAGTATTAAATAAGATTAACCTGCTGGTTATCAATAAGGCGAGTATTACCTAGCCATACAGCCATTAAAATAACCGCGTGGCGACTTTCTTCCGTTAATGGCGTGAGTGTATCTGCATCACAAATAAAACACTCATCAGCACGAAAACCTTGTTGCTCTAAGGTATTTTTTGCATTTTGAAGTAGCTGATTAACATCATGGTTGCCTGACTTTAATTGTTCAGCAATTTCTTGCATTGCTTGATAAAGTGCAGGGGCTTGCTGTTTTTCTTTGTCAGATAATAGGCGATTACGTGAACTTAGCGCTAACCCATTTTTGTCACGTACAATAGCAACAGGAACGATGCTGATATCCATACATAAATCACTTACCATCTTCTTGATAATTTGCAGTTGTTGGAAATCTTTTTCACCAAACATCGCAATATCAGGTTGTACAAGATTAAAGAGCTTACTAACAACCGTTGTAACACCACGGAAATGACCAGGACGGCTTGCACCCTCCAATACTGTAGAAAGTACAGGCACATCAACCGTTGTTTGGTTTTCCATGCCATGTGGATACATCTCTTTCGCTGAAGGAGCGAAAATAATATCGACATTTTTATCGCGGAGTAATTCGCAATCTTCTTGTAAGGTGCGAGGATAATTTGCTAAGTCCGCTTCTCTATCAAATTGAAGTGGGTTAACAAAAATAGATGTGATAACCACATCTGCATGAAGACGGGCTTCTTCAATTAATTTCAGGTGGCCTTCATGAAGATTACCCATTGTTGGAACCAATGCAATGCGTTTACCTTCTTGCTTTAATCGCTTGATTTCTCTGCGTAAGATAAGCGTAGTTTCAATAATTAGCACGGCGTGACTCCTTTAAACGATGTTTATAAATTGAAATGATAAATCAGTTAAATGAATGTTGTTCTTGTGGAAATAGGCCTTGTTCTACTTGCTGAACATAAAGGCTAACAGCTCCTTTTAGTGAGCCGGCCTCTTGTAAAAAATCTTTTGAGAACTTAGGTGCTTGAGGTGTCAGGCCTAATAAATCATGCATAACAAGAATTTGTCCATCAGTAACATTCCCAGCACCGATACCAATAACTGGCATCGTTAGCGCGTCTGTAATCGCTTTTGCGAGAGCCACTGGAACACATTCTAATACAGTCAGTTGCGCACCAGCCTCTTCAAGGGCGATAGCATCTTGCTTTAATTGCTCTGCCGCATCGCTCTCTCTTCCTTGAACTTTATAGCCACCAAATACGTTAACAGATTGAGGTGTTAATCCTAAATGAACACAGACGGGAACTGCACGTTCTGTCAGCATTTTAACAGTAGGAATTAGCCAACTTCCTCCTTCGATTTTTACCATATTCGCACCTGCTTGCATCAAAATACCAGCAGTAAGGCAAGCTTGTTCTGGGGTTGAATAAGACATAAATGGCATATCAGCAATTAAAAAAGCGTTCGGCGCACCAGCTCTAACACAACGTGTGTGATAAGCGATTTGTTCAACCGTAACCGGTAATGTACTGCTATGGCCTTGTAGCGTCATTCCCAATGAATCACCAATAAGCATGGCCTGAATACCCTCTTGTGCGAAAAGGCGAGCAAAACTTGCATCATAAGCGGTGATCGTAGCGAATTTTTTCTTTTCTTGCTTATAGCGATTTAGTGTTGAAAGCGTTGTGGGTTTCATTATAACAAACTCCATCATTGTTGGTTTTTTGTGTGCAGATAAAATAAAATGCTTCACATAATTATTTGTTTATTAAGAAGATTTTTAAATCATCAATATAAAGCCGCTTTCGATTGTAGCATTTAAGGGCTAAAAACGAAGAAAAAGTAATTAAGTGAGCAATAAAAAAGAACAATTAATAAGATAAAGTTATATATATCAATTGGTTATTGGTAGGGATAAAGCGACAATCACTCAAATAGCGAGGAGGTCATAAAGATGGGGTTATAATACAGTGAATGTGTAGCCGTGAGATAGAGGCTGATACCGTGTTTATTTTTTACAGTATCAACCTTTAGCTTTAATAGAGGATTTACGTGGTATCACCACTTTTCCATGCCATTTTCAGGCACTAAAGCTAATCTATCTGCTAATAACTCACCATCAGGAAAGCGAAGGTCTGGTGCTAATTCAGCTAATGGGTAGAGCATAAATTCACGGACTTTTAGTCCGTAATGAGGCACGGTTAAACGCTCAGTTTGGATCACGTCATCACCAAATAACATGATATCGAGATCTAGCGTTCTAGGGCCCCAGCGGTTACCTTCTTTTCTAACTCGACCTTGTGCTAATTCAATCGCTTGAGTGTTATCAAGCAAGGTTTCTGGCGCCAAAGTTGTATCGACAGCAATGGCAACATTAAGAAAATCTGGTTGATCTTGTGGCCCCATAGGGCGAGTACGATACCAGGAAGATTGAGCAATCAGTGTGGTTTGTGGGATCTCACTGATTGCTTTAATTGCTGAATTTACCTGATCTTCAGGTGAATTCAAATTGCTACCTAAAATGATATAAACACGTTTTGTCTGTTTACTCATTATTGTTCTCTTGTCTTGATGCTGGCTTTGCACTTGGGTGGCGAGGACGCTTACGTGGACGAGGGCGTCTACGAACCGGTGCTTGACCTAATTCTGAGACCATTGAGCGTTGTTGTGTATTGTTAGAGGCTTGGAAATCTGCCCACCAACTCGCTAACGCTTCAAGTTCTGGATTACGTTGTACATTGGCACGTAATTCCAGTAAGTCGAACGCTGCACGGAATTTAGGGTGCTCAAGCAGTTTATTTGCACGACGACCTTGGCGTTTAGGTAAACGTTGCTGTAATTGCCAGATATCACGCATCATGGTGGTAATACGTTTTGGAATTGCAATCGTACGACATTGTTCATCTAAAATATCATTCATCGCCATAGCGAAAGAATCATAGTAAGAAAGACCACTTTCTTGGACTAATTTCTCTGCATGTTCGATTAATGGATACCACAACATTGCCGCAAATAAGAATGCCGGATTAACACGCATATCTTTATTAATACGATAGTCTGTATTTTTGAGAACTTGATCCAGCATTCTCTCCATCGGCGTATCATGTTGTTCTGTCATTTTTGATGCTATTAGCGGGAACAACGGCTCAAGCAACTGATGGCGACACATGAGTTTGTATGTTTTATAGCCTTGCCCTGTTTGTAATAATTTTAGTGACTCTTCAAAAAGGCGAGCCGATGGAATATTACGTAATAAAGGGGCGAGTCTGCTAATTGGCTCTGCGGTTTCAGGCGCAATTTGCATATCCAATTTGCTGGCAAAGCGAATGGCTCTTAACATTCTAACGGGATCTTCGCGATAACGCGTTTCAGGATCGCCAATTAAACGAATAATGCCTGCTTTAAGATCCGCTAAACCGCCAACGTAATCACGTACAGCAAAATCATCAACACCGTAATAAAGGCTGTTTAATGTAAAGTCACGACGAATGGCATCTTCTTCAATGGAGCCAAAAATATTGTCGCGCAGTAACATGCCGCTTTGTGCTTGCTGTGATTGGTTGTTGTCTGAAATTTCATGATCTTCATGAGAGCCACGGAAAGTAGCCACTTCAATCACTTCAGGGCCAAACATGATATGTGCAAGGCGGAAACGACGACCGACTAAACGACTGTTGCGGAATAATCGACGTACATCCTCAGGGGTTGCATTTGTGGCAATATCAAAATCTTTTGGTTTTTTTCCCAGTAATAAGTCACGGACACCACCACCGACTAAATAAGCCTGAAAACCAGAATTATTTAGGCGATAAAGCACTTTTAATGCATTGTCACTGATGTCTTTACGTGAAATTGGGTGTTGATCTCTTGGGATCACTGTCATTGGCAAATCACTCCCGTTCGCCTTTTCTTTATTACTCTTTTTCTTACGGGGACGGTCTGCGGATATAGCAGGACGCCGACGCACAGGTTTCTGTGTTTCTTGTATTGGTCGGTCAGATGCAGTTGTGACTGGCCTTTCACTTGCTACCGGTTGTGTGTCTGATGACGTTGTTTGTCGCCCTAGCAGATTACGGCAGAAATGTGCTACTCGATTAAAAATATGACACCTCGAATAATAAATTCTAATAATTAAAAAAATTAAGCGGCTAATCATAGCCTACTGAACATTTTTTGAGAATGCTTTGTGTGGTTTATTCGTATCCTTGTTGCTGATGATTTTGTTTTAAAATCTCAGAAGGTGACCACTGTGCAGTCGCAATCTCTAACAATGATGCTAACGAATAATCCTGCCAGCCAGCAATAATCGGCTGATTAAGAAATTGTAAAGCATCGATAATGACGGGTCTTGGATCAGTATCTGGCAACGCATGCGCGTGATTTTGCTTCGATAATTTATTACCGTCATGATTTATTGCTAAAGGCAAATGAGCATAACGCGGAATAGGTAAATTCAGTTGTTTATGTAAACTGATTTGTCGCAATGTGGGATCAAGTAGATCAGAACCTCTCACCACTTCGGTCACACCTTGATAACTATCATCAATCACCGTCACTAGATTATACGCAAATAAGTTATTTTTTCTGTGAATAATCATATCTTCTAGTACGATAGATGTACTTTTAGAATAATAAGTACCTTGGATCATATCTTCAAAATGATAAACAGGGTGCTGCTGGATCAATCGCCATGCACTGTTTTTATCAAAAGGTGTATCGCTATTCGCTAATGGAGCGTGGTGACGACAATGATTATCATATACACCACCCAAATCATGTAAACGATGGCGGCTACACTGGCAGTGGTAGCAGACACCTTCTCGCCAAAGTGCAGACAGTATTTCATGATAAGCATCATGGCGTTGTGATTGATAAAGGATATCACCATCCCAAAACAATCCATAACGCTCTAATGTGCGAATAATTAAGGATGCCGTGCCGGGGGGTTCTCTAAGAGGGTCAATATCATCGATGCGAAGGAGCCAACGCCCGTGGTGTGCGCGAGCTTGAAGATAACTACCAAGTGCAGTAACCAATGAGCCAAAATGAAGTTGACCCGTTGGTGATGGCGCAAAACGCCCAATATAGTCTGTAATCTCGTGCATCGAAAGATTCAGATAAACGCCTCAACGTATCAGGTTGAGGCGTTGGCTCATCAATTAGCCAGCCATCTGCTTTTCACGGATTTCAGCTAATGTTTTACAGTCGATACATAAATCGGCGGTAGGGCGAGCTTCTAAACGGCGGATGCCGATTTCAACGCCACAAGATTCACAGAAGCCGAAGTCATCATCTTCAACTTTTTTCAGTGTTTTCTCGATTTTCTTAATGAGTTTACGTTCACGATCACGGTTACGCAGCTCAAGACTGAATTCTTCTTCTTGTGCAGCACGGTCAACGGGATCGGGGAAGTTTGCCGCCTCATCTTGCATATGAGTAACGGTGCGGTTGACTTCATCCCTGAGCTGATTGCGCCAAGATTCAAGTATTAGCTTAAAATGCGCTAATTGGGCTTCGTTCATGTACTCTTCGCCCGCTTTTTCCTGATATGGCTCAACGCCAGCAATAGCGAGAATGCTCATGGACGATGTTTTACGCTTTTGCCCTTCTTGCATAATGCTTCTCCTACATACGCATTTCTGAATAATCCCCACCTTCAAAACAGGAAGGGGAAAAAATAGGGCGCTATAAATAGCAGATGCCCGCGAGGATAGCAATTATTCCTTTAATAAGTTTTCTCATGGTGTGAAGGCACGCAAGTAAATGTCCCTTTTTAGTTAAAAAATGATTAACTAAAGCCATGAAAATCAATTAACCATTTGAAATAAAAGGTAATTGCCGTCCAATTGTTAAATTGTATTCACTAATATTGATGCGATAACACAAGATTTCAACCCCTGCGTCATGCGCTTCTTTTAGCAATGAAGCATAGTCAGGGTCAATCTCTTTAGCAACAGTCACTTCCGTAATGCCAGTATGGGGAACTGCGTAGAATAAGACAGCCCTTAAACCCAATTTTGCGATAGCCGTCAACTCTCGAAGATGTTTCTGGCCGCGTTGAGTTTTTGCATCAGGAAAATAACCCATTCCGTTATCTAACAATGTGACTGACTTCACTTCAATATAGCAGTCAACTTTATGATTTGATTTAAGTAAAATGTCAATACGGCTATTCTCATTCCCATATTTGACTTCTCGTTTTATCTCTTCATATTCAGATAATTCTGGAATATCACCCGCTTCAATGGCATCTGCAACAATACCGTTCGCTCTTAATGTATTTACACAAATCCAATCATCAGTTTGAGTCTGTGTAAGCTCCCAACTGTGGGGGTATTTTCTTTTTGCATTTGAAGATGTGGAATACCAAACCGTATCACCGGGAGTCGCACATCCTGTCATTGCTCCTGTGTTGGCGCAATGAAGCGTGAATTCTTCCCCATTTGGGGTAACAACGTCTGCTAAAAAACGCTTATACCGTTTTAGTAAAGTGGCAGATTGTAGCGGTTGCTCAAATTTCATGACAACTCCGATGAAAATACGATCTTTAATAAAGCGCTAATGCTACAATGCCAAGCCGAGAAAGTTAATGAGTCATGGAGCCTGTGTGCATTTATTGCCAATCTTTGAGGTAACGGAAAATATCGTTACTGCGTTAAAACAATTCCCACAAGTCTTACTTCATGCGCCAACAGGTGCAGGTAAATCAACAGCGCTTCCTCTCTATTTACTTGAGCAAAATTTTTTTGACGGCAAAATAATTTTATTAGAGCCAAGACGAATTGCCGCTAAAAGCATTGCTTATCGTTTAGCAAGTCAGCTTAATGAAGATGTGGGTCATACGATAGGTTATCGTATGAAAGCAGAAAGCAAGGTGAGCCAGCACACTCGACTTGAAGTGGTAACAGAAGGTGTATTAAACCGCATGTTACAGCAAGATCCAGAACTGACAGGCGTAAGCCTTGTGATATTAGATGAGTTTCATGAACGCAGTTTACAGGCTGATTTAGCTCTAGCTCTATTACTCGATGTTCAAATGGGATTACGCGATGATTTGCGTGTTTTGATTATGTCAGCAACCTTAGATAATCAAAAACTCACGACATTATTACCTAAAGCACCAATGATCAGCGCTCAAGGGCGCAGTTACCCAGTCGAAAGAGTTTATTCTCCTATCAATACGCATCAACCTTTTGAACAAGAAATTGCCACCATGGCTTTGCGGTTATTGGCGCAAGAAACTGGCTCCATGTTGATATTCTTGCCGGGTAGCGCAGAGATTATGCGTGTTACTGAAATACTAAAAGATAAAGTGGATAAACATGTGCTGCTATTTCCACTGTATGGGGCGTTGTCATTAGCAGAGCAGCAAAAAGCGATTGAACCTACAGAAAGAGGTTATCGAAAAGTGGTACTTGTGACCAATATCGCAGAAACCAGCTTAACAATTGAAGGTATTCGCCTTGTATTGGATAGTACGATTGAGAAACGCGCTCAGTTTGATTTAAAAAGTGGTGTCACCAGCTTGCTACGCCAGCGAATTAGTCAATCATCACAAACACAAAGAGCAGGGCGTGCGGGTCGCCTTGAAACTGGAATTTGCTGGCATTTAATGAGCCAAGAACAATCACAACGAATTGCCTCTCATCAAGTACCCGAAATTTTAAGTAGCGATTTATCCTCATTATGGCTTTCCGTATTGCAATGGGGATGTCGCGATATTAACCAGTTGAACTGGCTAGATACACCTTCGTCACAAGCATTGAATGCAGCTAAAGATTTATTGTATCGTTTAGGCGCCATTGATAAGTATGATGGATTAACACCGCGTGGTTTGCGCATGGCTCAATGGGGCATAGAGCCTCGACTCGCTGCGATCTTAGATTATGCAAGTGAGCAAAGTGACAATCATCTTGCGACGGCAGCACGCTTATGTGCAATCTTAGAAGAGCCGCCCCGAGGACAAGAAATTAATCTGGAGTGGATTGCTCAACAAAAAAACACCTTCTGGACACGACGTGAAAAACAGCTTTCTCAACACCGGAAAGGGACGTTTTGCCCTGAATTGTTAGGTTTATTATTAGCGGTTGGATTTCCTGATAGGATTGCTAAAAATCGTGATAATAAAGGTCGTTTTCGTTTAGCAAATGGGCAAGGTGCCATGATGGAACATTCGCACTCAATGAGTGATACACCGTGGATCTTAGCACCATTATTACTACAAAATGCGCATTATGCCGATGTGCGTATTTTATTAGCACTACCGATTGATATCGATGAAATATCAACGACCTTTTCTGAACTTATTGAAGAGAATACCACGGTTGAATGGGATGAAAAACGCGGTACGTTAATCACTTGGCAACAACGTCAATTAGGGCGACTAATCTTAAGCCAGCGTCAATTAGACAAACCCAATAAACAACAAATGCAACAAGCATTATTGAATTGGCTGAGAGATAATGGTTTAAATGCTTTGGCACTTAATGAAGAGACTCAACAGCTTTTTATACGGCTTTCTTTAGCGAAAAAATGGTGTCCAGAAGCCTTATTACCTGATTTAGATGGATCTGTATTACTTGAAACTTTAGATACATGGCTATTGCCCGAGTTGGGTGAAATTCAGACATTAAAAGCATTACAACAAATTGATATTAATACAATTATTAAAAACCAATTAACGTGGCATGAAAATCAGTTGCTACAAAGTTTATTTCCAACGCATTATTTAGCGCCAACTGGTACAAAAGTGGCGATCCAATATGATTTAGAGTTACCACCGGTGATCGCTATCCGCATTCAAGAAGTTTATGGTGAGAAACAAAGCCCTATTGTAGCGAATGGCCAGTTACCCGTTGTAATGGAGTTATTATCGCCAGCTCATCGACCTATTCAAAAAACACAAGACTTAGCAACGTTTTGGGTTGGAAGTTATAAAGAGGTGCAAAAAGAGATGAAAGGGCGTTATCCAAAACATTTGTGGCCTGATTCACCCGCGAATACTGCACCTACACGGCGAGTAAAAAAATATAGCCAATAAATAAATGTAAGTTTTACCCTAGTGTTATTTATATTTGAGAGCTTTCTTGTGTGATCACACAGAAAAATAGCGACAATGTTAGGCTTCTTTATCCCGTGATAAAGGGGTTTTAATGAGAGATACAGTTCATGAGTAGAAAGAAAAGACCAGCAAAACAAGCCAAAAGAGGTCGTTTTTGGTTTTGGTTATTTGTCAAAATTGCGGTTGTAGTTGCGGTTTTAATGGGCATTTATGGTGTTTATTTACATTCTCAAATCAAAGAGCGCCTTGATGGCAATGTTTGGGAATTGCCAGCGGCTGTTTACGGACGTACCGTTAACTTAGAACCGGGCATGAATTATAGCCAAAAAGAGATGGTGAGCTTACTTGAAGGCATGCAATATCGTAATGTCAACAAAATCACACGTCCCGGCGAATTTGTAGTAAGAGGCAACACGATTGAGATGTTGCGCCGACCTTTTGATTTCCCTGATGGCCGTGAAGAGCAAATTTTGGCTAAGTTGACTTTTGAGCAAAATTCTCTCGTTAGCATTACAAATATGGGAAATCAGCGTCAGTTTGGTTTTTTCCGTCTCGATCCTAAATTAATTACCATGATGCAATCTGCCAATGGTGAACAACGTTTATTCTTAGCAAGAGATAAATTCCCACAATTATTAGTGGATACATTAATTGCAACAGAAGATCGTCGTTTCTATGAGCATGACGGTATCAGCTTTTATTCTATTGGCCGTGCGGTATTAGCAAACTTTACGGCAGGTAAAGCGGTTCAAGGCGGTAGTACTTTAACGCAACAGCTAGTGAAAAACCTGTTTTTGACTAACGAAAGAACGTTAAAAAGAAAGCTAAATGAAGCCTATATGGCAATTATTATGGATGCGAGTTATAGCAAAGATCGCATTCTTGAGCTGTATCTTAATGAAGTCTTTTTAGGACAAAGTGGTGATGAACAAATTAGAGGTTTTCCTTTAGCTAGCCTCTACTATTTTGGTCGCCCCGTTGATGAATTAAGCCTTGATCAGCAAGCACTTTTAGTGGGTATGGTAAAAGGTGCATCTGCTTATAATCCATGGCGTAATCCAAAGGCAGCATTAGAGCGTCGTAATGTGGTATTAAAACTACTGCAAACCCAAGAAATAATCGACCAAGAGCTTTATAACGTATTAAGTGCACGTCCTTTAGGTGTAAAACCTCGCAGTGAAGCGTTAACACCTCAACCTGCATTTATGCAACTGGTTCGCCAAGAGTTACAAACAACTTTAGGCGATAAAGTAAAAGATTTATCAGGTACAAAAATTTTCACCACATTAGATCCAGTCTCACAAGATGCGGCTGAAAAAGCGGTTGAAGTGGGTGTCGCGGATATCCGTAAAGTTCGTAAAATTGACGATCTTGAAGGGGCGATGGTTGTTGTGGATCGCTTAAGTGGTGAAGTTCGAGCTTTAGTGGGGGGATCTCAACCACAATATGCAGGCTTTAACCGTGCATTATCAGCTCGTCGTTCAATTGGTTCTTTAGCTAAACCTGCTACCTACTTAACGGCATTAAGTGAGCCAGAACGTTTTCGCTTAAATACATGGCTTGCGGATGAACCTATTTCTGTGCCTATTCCAGGAGGCAAACCTTGGCAACCTCGTAACTACGATCGTGGTTATAAAGGCAAATTAATGCTGGTGGATGCGTTAGCAACCTCACGTAATATACCTACAGTAAATCTTGGTTTAGAAGTGGGATTAGACCATGTGATCAAAACATGGATTAACTTGGGAGCACCTGCGGAGAATCTGGAAAAAGTACCAGCGATGCTTCTTGGGGCGTTAAACTTAACACCAATGGAAGTCGCTCAAACTTTCCAAACAATTGGTAGTTTAGGTAACAGAGCAAAAATATCGTCATTACGTTCGGTTATTACTCAAGATGGTACTGTGCTTTACCAAAGTTATCCTCAAGCTGAAACGACGGTTTCGCCTCAAGCGGCTTATATGACGTTATTTGGTATGCAACAAGTGGTTAATTCAGGGACAGCATGGCGCGTATTAAAACCAAAATTTGGTAATTACAACCTTGCAGGTAAAACCGGTACCACTAACGATTTGCGTGATAGCTGGTTTGCGGGAATTGATGGCAAAGAAGTCACCATCGCATGGATGGGGCGTGATAATAATGGCCCAACAAACTTAACGGGTTCAACAGGGGCATTGTTGCTGTATCGTAATTATTTAGAGAATCAAGCACCGCTGAAATTAAATCCACCAGTGCCAGAAGATATCGCAGAGATGTCTGTTGATGCTCAAGGTAACTTTGCTTGTTATGGTGGTGGTGTTCGTACACTACCTGTATGGACAGCAAATCCAGATGGATTGTGTACACCTATTCAGCAAGATACTGATGAAAGTGGCGCACCAAAATGGTTACAAGATCTATTTTCTGAGTAAGTAATCACATAGATTAGCTAAAATAAAAAACGGCACATAAGTGCCGTTTTTTGTTTATTCGCATCTTATTTTTATTAAAAAATGAATCGAATATTAGCCCTTCATCTGAGCAAAAGCATATTCCGCTGCCTCAATAGTGCGTTGAATATCTTCTTTGGTATGAGCAATAGACATAAAGCCAGCTTCAAATGCAGAAGGTGCAAGGTAGATGCGTTTTTCTAGCATTAAATGGAAGAATTGTTTAAAGCGTTCAACATCGCAGTTCATCACATCTTGATAGCAAGTGACTTCTTTTGCATCTGTAAAGAACAGACCAAACATACCGCCCACATGATTGATAACCATTGGGATGCCCGCTTGTTGTGCTTTCTCAAGTAAACCATCAGCCAGCATCGTTGTTAGTTCATTTAATGTTTGATGAACACCCGGTTGTGATACTTCGTGTAAACACGCGAGACCTGCCGCCATCGCAATTGGGTTGCCTGATAAAGTACCTGCTTGATAAACAGGACCAATTGGTGCGAGTTTAGACATCACTTCCATATGTCCACCAAATGCACCCACTGGCATACCGCCACCAATGATTTTACCTAAGCATGTTAAATCAGGATCAACATCGTAATAAGCTTGTGCGCCACCTAATGCCACGCGAAAGCCAGTCATAACTTCATCAATAATCAGCAATGCACCAAACTCATCACATAATGCACGTAAGCCCGGTAAGAAGTCTGCTTTTGGTGGTACGCAGTTCATATTGCCCGCAACAGGCTCAACAATGATACAAGCGACTTCTTCTGGGTAGTTTTCAAATGCTTGGCGTACTGAATTTAAATCGTTGTAAGTACAGGTTAAGGTGTGTTTTACAAAATCAGCGGGTACACCTGGTGAATTTGGTTGTCCCATCGTTAGCGCGCCAGAGCCCGCTTTAACTAATAGGCAATCTGCATGACCATGGTAGCAACCTTCAAATTTAATGATTTTGTCACGACCCGTGTAACCACGAGCAAGGCGAATAGCGCTCATTGTCGCTTCTGTACCTGAGTTCACCATGCGAACCATGTCCATAGAAGGTACCAGTTCAGTGACTAGGTTTGCCATTTCAACTTCAGCAGCCGTTGGTGCGCCAAAGCTTAGACCTTTTTGTACCGCGTCAGTAACAGCATGGCGAATGGAAGGGTGGTTGTGACCTAAAACCATCGGTCCCCATGAGCCGACATAGTCAAGGTAAGCTCGTCCATCAACATCATAAATATACGCACCATTAGCACGTTCAATAAAAAGAGGGGTTCCACCTACACCGTTAAATGCTCTAACAGGTGAGTTGACACCGCCGGGGATCACTTGTTGTGCGAGATTATAAAGCGTTTCAGACTTGCTCATGTCAGACTCCTAATGATGGGTGAGCGTAAGATTAAGGCGTATTCTAAAGCACCACGCAGATGAAGCCAAATACACGACAACAACATTTTGATTTATCACTGTTATTGTGGGTGCGTGATTTATCGTAAAAAGCGATAGGTAGCAAAAAGTGTATTTTGTCCACAACAAACTTGAAGGTTATGAGCAGGTATTAGATAATCATCACATTATATCAGCAAGAAATATAAATTTTTGCTGGCTGTTTTTTTGCTGGAATACCCAGTCTGGAGTGAACAATGAGTGATGATATGGCTCTGCCGTTACAATTTACTGACGCGGCTGCAAATAAAGTAAAAGATTTGATTGCGGATGAAGAAAATCCAAATCTGCGTTTACGTGTTTATATCACGGGTGGCGGTTGTAGCGGATTCCAGTATGGTTTTACCTTTGATGATGCAATGAATGAAGGTGATATGACCATAGAAAAACAAGGCGTTGCCTTAGTGGTTGATCCGATGAGTTTGCAGTATTTAGTGGGCGGCTGTGTGGATTATACTGAGGGATTGGAGGGGTCGCGTTTTATTGTGACGAATCCTAATGCTAAGAGTACGTGTGGTTGCGGTTCCTCTTTCAGTATCTGATCCTTCTTTGGCGTCGTGGCTGTGCAGTAGTGCCACGGCGTTAGAGCAGTGCTCGTAATGCTCACATACTAATGTATGCTCCGCTTACTGTGCGCTGTCTGCCTTGTTGCACTGTTTGCTCGCTCACGACTTTTGTTTGTGAGAGTTTATTGGTTACTCTTTTCTTATCTTCTCTTCTCTTCTCTTCTTTTCGTTATTTATTCTTTCTGAGCTTATTTCATAAAATCACTCTGTGGGTGATATTTTTTCCTCTATTTAAATAGATCTTCTGCGATACGCTAAATTTTAGGTGCGGATTTTTTGACCTTTGAGAATAAAAATCGTAGTTTGCTTATTATTTTGAAAATAGGGCTATTTTTTCCTTATAAATCAACATTGTTACAATCTGAAACAAAATACACATTTTGTTACATATTAAAAATCCATGTACATTAGAACTGACTGGCTTTAGCGAGATTTCGGACATTTACGAAAGGTAATTGTATAAGTAAATACACTTATTTTAAGAAACGAAAGCAGTAAATAACGTGTGAACAATTATTTTACGCTAAGTCACTTATCCTACGAGGATACAACGTCCTTCTTTTCCGTCACCCCCTTTACTTCCCCTTAAAATTACTTAAGCTACTCTAATCAAATCGCGGTGCGCACTGGCTGATTTTTTGAAAAGGACATCAACAATAATAGTTTTGTTGAGAAACAATAACTGATAGTTAATTAAGGACTTGCCATGCCAACTCCATGCTATATCTCCATTGAAGGAAAAACCCAAGGCAATATTACTGCGGGTGCATTTACGGCTGAATCAGTAGGAAATATTTATGTTCAAGGCCACGAAGATGAAATGCTGGTGCAAGCATTCTCTCATGTAGTGACTGTGCCCACTGATCCACAATCAGGTCAGCCTTCAGGTCAACGTGCGCATAAACCTTTCCGTTTTACGGTGGCGTTAAACAAAGCGGTTCCTCTGCTGTATAACGCATTAGCCTCGGGCGAAATGTTGCCAAAAATCACATTAAAATGGTATCGCACCTCGGTTGAAGGGAAGCAAGAGCATTTCTTCACCACCACATTAACTGATGCCACCATCGTGAATATCGATTGCCAAATGCCACACTGCCAAGATCCGACTAAGTCTGACTTCACTCAACTGATCGAAGTGTCTCTTTCTTATCGCAAAATTGATTGGGAACACACCGTTGCAGGGACATCAGGCTCTGACGACTGGCGTGCGCCACTCGAAGGTTAATTCTTCACACTTTATTTATGGGCTCTGTCATGGGCTCATTGTTCTCTGCATTTTTTGTCTTTTTTATTGCGTGTTTGTCACATTTAAATGGGAGCTTTTATGTCAACGAATGACGCTAACAATACCCCTAAACCTCGTTTGGTATTAGATGATCCGGCATCATCTCGCCCTTTTGAAATAGGGATGACATTCTCTGAACAACAAGCTCGCATTAAAAAATACAGCGAATTACTCGACACCCTAGGAAAGGGATTACTTCATACAGGGTTAGTGTTTACTTGCCAAATTGGCGATTTACCTAAAAGCACTTTTCAAGTCACTCAGTTTGATTTAAACGAAGGATTATCAGAGCTTTTCACGCTTTCGATACACGCGGTGAGTGAGCAACGTGATATTGATTTTGCCAACCAATTAGGTGTGGCTTCATCATTAACTGTCAGTCGTGACGGTAAAACAATCCGCACGGTTCAAGGCTTACTGGCGAGTGCTGAACAAGGCAACACCGACGGCGTTAAAACGTGGTATCAATTTGTTATTCGCCCTGAAATGTGGGTGATGACGCTTAATCAAGATAGCCGTATTTTCCAACATAAAACGGTACCTCAAATTCTTCAGCAATTGCTAGATGAAGCCCATATCAAATATGACAACCAGCTCTATCAACCCGAACTGCATCAAACTCGCCGCTATATCACGCAAAAGCGCGAATCCGCTTATGCCTTCTGGTGTCGTTTAGCGTTTGAAGAAGGGATCAATTTTTGGTTTGAAGAAGGGCCAAAACTGTTTTATAGCGACAATCATTTAGGGATGACCGCGGGGATCACGCTGACGTATAACCCACAAGCAGAAACCGATATTACGGATACCACTGCCACCACATGGCGCTATACCGAACGTTTATGCAGTGATGTGCGTATTGACAAAGATTATAACCCAATACGTCCTTCTTACCCGTTATCGCAAAACACAACGGGTGACGTCCATCAACAACACCCTGTTTTTGAAAGCTATGGCCGTTTTCAAGAAGAGGCAGAAGCTCAGCCGCTAAATCAATTGCGCTATGAGCAATCTCAAAATTATCGTCAAACAGGCTCAGCAAGCACTAACTGTTTTGCGTTAATGCCGGGCAAAGTGTTTACCTTAACCAATCACCCAAGTGTGCGTATGAATTCGCGTTGGCAGGTGATCAGTGTTTCGCATCATGGCGTACAGCCCTCTGCGGATAACGGTGGTGGTGAGGGAACTCAACTTTCAAATAATGTCACTTTTATTCCCGGCACGCAGGAATGGCGACCGCCTTTTCATTATAAACCGCTGGCAGATGGTGATGAGTTGGCGACAGTCGTTGGTCCAGAGGGTGAGGAAATTTACACCAATGAACAGGGCGCGGTAAAAGTTTATTTTCATTGGGATAGACGCGGAAAGCCTGATCATAGTGGTTCGTGTTGGTTGCGAGTGGCACAGGGTTGGAATGGTGATGGCTTTGGCTTTATGGCGATCCCCCGTATTGGGCAAGAAGTGATTGTCTCTTATTTAAATGGTGATATTGATAGACCAATTATCACCGGTTGCACCTATAACGGTCGTAATGCTCCCCCACTTGATTTACCCAAAGAAAAAACCCGAACCACCTTTCGTACCAAGACGCATAAAGGCACTGGATTTAATGAACTGCGATTTGAGGATGCAGGCGGACGCGAAGAAGTGTATTTACATGCGCAGAGGGATTTAAATATTCATGTGCAACATGATAGTCATTGGCATACACAGCATAATTTCAAGCACCGTATCGATAACCAACGTTTTACTGAAATTGCCGGTGACGATCACCTTATTATGAAAGGAACACAAAAATCCTTAATTGAAGGTGATGTTTCATTACGAATTAAAGGCGCAAAACATAGCAAAATTGATGATGAATTAATTGTCGAAAGTGGTATGGAAACCAGTTTTAAAAGTGGTGGAAAAATTATTCTTGAAGCCGGAACAGAAATTACCCTAAAAGTAGGAAGTAGTTTTATTCGTCTTACACCAAATGCAATTTTTACTTCTGGTAATTTAGATATCGGCTCTAGTGGCCCAGGTACGGGACAATCTCCAATTATTCAGCTTCCAGATGGCGTTATACCTTTTGAACAACCCCCTTATGCAATTAAGAAGTATTGTGCTTTAACTGCGAACGAAGCAGGTAGTTTATTCATAAAACCACCAAAGGAAGAAGAATAATGACATCCTTAACATGGACACAGTGGGTGAGTAATATTTCAAAGGGAGATATATATTTCTTTATTAATACATCACCTACATCTGATTCTATTAAACGGTTTTATAGTCATAATTGGGTAGATGAAGCTATTCCTTTATATCGAGGTACTGGACTTGATCATTTAACGGAAATAAGTCCTTGGTTAATTAAAATTAAATCAATATCCCTTTATCATTTAGCAAAAGAGTTAGATGAATGCCCATTAGAAGATAAATACTGGGGATGGGCATATCACAGTCACTTAAATTGGAAAGAACAAATTAAGCATTGGCAATATTATCAAATGGTTACAGTAGATAATGAGTTGGTGCATTTAAGGATCTTTGATCCTCGTATTGCTGAAATATTCTTACCTAACCTAAAAAAAGAAGATTGGCTATCATTAATGTATCCCATTAATGATATCTTTATTCCAGTTAATAAAGAGAGCTTATTTTTTGAATGTCCTAACGATATATTAAAAAGCAAAAAACACGATTTCCCATTAAAATACATACTTCCTTTCTATTTACTAGAGGCTTGGCGTAATTCACTATATGCAACTAATTTAGTTGTTGAGAACCTTATTCTTGATTTTTGGGAGGAAAATGGTGATCTCGCTTATTCACTTTTTTCGAGAGAGAATAATATAAGGGACATTATCTACAAATGGGTTTCTAATGAGAAGTATAAAAAATACAGACATCGCTTATTTGACTGATAAAAATTTATTAAATCATTTATTAAATATAAAATTAATTAACAAGGAAGAACTATAAATGACGGATAAAACGGATTGTATTGCCTGTGGGGAAAAATGGATTGAAATTCATCTTGTGGATGAGCTTAATAACCCCATATTGAATATCGAATATGAATTATATCAGGCTTTTGGTCCGATGAAAAAACCAAGAAAAGGAATAGTAAAAGCGAATGGGATCATTAGGGAAGAGGGATTGGCTGGTTTCCCTATTATCTTAAAGTTAGATACTCAAGCTTTAATAAAGGAAATGAGCACACGAAAATTAAGGCTACTTAGAGGAGAAAATAATTCCATTATTAAAGCGGAAGCAGAGGCAAAAAAATATACTTACCGCTATACAACAATTGGTGCTTTATGCAGAGATCAAATTGATATTGATAATAAAGGGTATCAGGATGAATATCCTTTTTATCATTTTCCTAAAGATGAAGCTTTTCAAGGGATCCCGATTTCTAAGTTTAATACCACAACAGTAATTGAAATTTGCCCATTTAGGGCTTGGTCTTTGATTCTTCATCATACTGAACAATATTCTATGATTAATGCTTATAATTTAGGAATTTTAAGCCAACTTTCCTATAAAGATAATAATATTGGTAATGCTAACTCAATAAGTTGTTTTTTTGAACGACAATGCTTGGATTTAAGTCGTTATCCTGTCGTCAGGGAGAAAGAAATTAATGCTCAATACCCCGCTATTGTTATCGATGTGCCTTTTGAAGAACGTTATGACAAAGTGGTTTTTTTAGATACTGAAGATAAAATAAAGCATGGTTCTAAAGCCGAAGGAAGTACCCAACTGTTTTATGTTCAAAATAAAGAACAATTCATTGTTGCTTGGAGAGGATCTCAGGAGGGAACTGATTGGGTTGATGATTTTACCTATCGAGCGAAAGATATTAAAACCCACGCTCCAGAATTTAATCTAAATGGCAAAATGCATAAAGGTTTTTTAGACGCTTATCAATTAGGGAAAAATTTCTTTCCTAGTGATTTTGATGAAATGAAGAAAAAATCAAAAGGAAAAAGATTATTTATCTGTGGTCACAGTTTAGGGGGAGCATTAGCTTTAGCTCATGCCACTGAATTACATAAAAATACACCGTTACTTTATACTTATGGTGCTCCTAGATTATTTACGATTTCTGCGCTTGAGCAGTTACCTAAGTTTACTCATTATCGCCATATTAATAATAACGATATTGTGCCTAGGGTACCACCAGAGGCAAGTCTAGATAATTGGTTATTTAATATCTATGGGTATTTGGGCAATATCATAGGTGGTATTACATCAATTATTGATTTATTGGGACAGAAAGCTATCACTCAATATGGAGAATATTATTTACATCATGGTAATCCCATTCTTTTTTATGAAGCATATAACTTAATTGAAAATTATGAAGAAAAGGTACCTACTGCTACAAATACATGGCGATTCAGTTATTCTAAAAATAATAGTACCAAGCTTTATATTGTTCCTGAGATAGATAAATTGGCACTGAATGACTCAATGAATCTACAACAAGAATTTATGAGTAACTTAAATGAAAATGATAAAAATAATCTTTTCCCTGAACAAAAAAATCCAGAAAGTAATGGTGGAACCAGTGTAACAGATCATTATATGGGAAGAGGTTATTTACCTTTCTTGCATGATCAACTTTTAGAATTAGTAGATAGTGCTAAAACACCACAACGTTTACAATCACGAGAATTATTTAAAATTGCTTTAGATAAAAAGGTTGATATTATCAATCCTAACCCTTATAAAAAGCGAACTTTAGAAATAGATAGGCAGCGTAATTTATATTTTTTAGATTTACAACAAAGTATGAATAATTCTCTTATTCCAATGCAATCAAATCCTAAAGAAATGGATATGCTAATGCAATTTAAGGAACAAACACATGAAATATTTAATCAATAAATATCCTATTTTTATCTTTGGCGTTGCAGTACTATTTTTAACTAGTTGTAATATATTAACACCCCAAATAGACAGGACATTCTCCCCTCCTGAAAATGGTAGAACAGTAAAAATTACCGTCGACGTACCCGATGTTGCGGAACTTTCACCGATGAAGGTTATGTACCGTTCAAATCTTTGCCGAAAAACATATAATAATAATGAAGTGCCTACATATACTGTTTCTGGTTTTAATAGTGAGATAGTTTTGTTAGGAAAAGAAGGTAATAGCTCATTATATAGTGCAGAAATCCCTTATAGAGGAGGTGGGAAATGTGATTGGCAATTAAGTAATGTCACGTTAAGAATGGCATTAAAACATAATGATAATTTTTATAAAGATATTAACAAGATAGTAGGAAGTGGTGTTATTATCATTTTTGATAATAATCAACCTCAACGAATAGGAAAGAAACCTGTTAATAAAAAAGGTGATTTTGATATTATATCTGATTATTTTCCTTGGATTGATACACCTTTTAAAAATGATAAGAACATTAGCTTATGGTTATATGGCGAAGAGCTTTATCTTTATTATAAATCTCGCGATGCTCAGAAAATCACCTGGAAACCCATCATTCATAGCGATATAGTCGTTTACTCTGAATACCCAGCAGAGCGTAGAACTGAAGGCATAAGTACAATATATTCTTATCCAGATGGCACAAAAAAATCAAATAGAGATGGAAAGCCAGATTATAAAAAATTACTTTCCTTAATTAAAGAATAATTTTTAAAATTAAAAATAGAAAAAATATGTAGCATAATTCAAGGACGAAAAATTATATTAAAAAATGATACCAACAATACAAAAGGAACCGTATTAAGCGGTTCTTTATTAGCAAAGCAAACACATGAAATTGCCTGTTTAGGTGATGAAGTCTATTGCCCTGCTTGTCAGCAAAAAGGCAAAATAATAGAAGGGGATACTATGATGAAAATAAACAATATCCCTGTCGCGTTAGAAGGACATAAAGTGCAATGCAGTTGTTTAAAGGGTTGTGTATTAGTAGCTATTGAGTAATTAATCATTTTTATGGAAAGATAATGGCAAGTTTATTTAGTGGTACAAATAATCCTCATAAAATAGAAATGAATTTTTTTAAGAGAGATAATGATAATTATAATTCCAATATTAAGTTAAAAGACTTTGATTTTTTAAATGAATTGAATGAAGATGAATGTGAAATTGATTCTCCTAATAGAAATATTATCAAGAATATGGCTATTCCCATTTTTATTGTACTTTTTTTTAGTTTTATTTACTTATTACATGATAAATGTGAACGAATTTATTATGGAACAATAAGATTTGAAGAAAGTGTGAAAATATATGAGAAAGATTATGATAAAGAATATTCTGTAGTTAGCAATAGTTGGAAAGAAATATATGATGCATACAAGCCATATTTTAACCAAAAAGTCACTTATTGGGATTACCTAAAAGCATATTATTCTGGTGATTTTTATCAAGGAACAAAAAATGCTATTTATCAAGAGTTTGCGTTATTTTCTATGCCATTAATTGGAATGATATTAATGGGGCTAATTATTTTTTATATGCCTTGGGTGGTATTAAAAGTAGATAGAAAACGGCAAATTCTTTATGTCTGGAATTCCAGACAGTTATTAGTGACACGTTATTGTGATGCTGAATTTGGTTATGCAGGTACATTAATGTTCTTAAAACTTTATTGTCTTGATAAAAAAACAGGA